>JBILXN010000025.1:0-19050 GCA_044378425.1 Methylococcaceae bacterium | reverse complement strand
CTGGTGGTAGATTAAAAAATGCTGAAAGTTGGACTGACCGGCGGCATAGGCTGTGGCAAGAGTACAGTGGCCAATCTGTTTGCGGCCAGAGGTGTTGCAGTCGTTGATGCCGATGAGATTGCGCGGATACTGGTTGAGCCGGGACAGCCGGCGCTGAGCGCTATCGTCGATTACTTTGGTCCGGATTTAATCACCAATGGCCGACTAAATCGTGCAGTCTTGCGGCAGAGGATTTTTAGCGTCCCGACCGACCGACTCTGGTTGGAGTCCTTATTGCACCCCCTTATATACACCCGTATGCAGGCAGAGGCTCAGGCACTGGGCGGGTCTTATTGCCTGATGGTGGTGCCGCTATTGCTGGAAAGCGGTGGTCGCGCGATAGTTGATCGGGTGTTGGTAGTGGATTGCCCCGCCGACTTGCAGCGGCGACGCGTCAAAAATCGAGACAGTCTGGATGATGCGGCTTTTGATCGCATCATAGCGGCTCAGCTAGGGCGAAACGCCCGATTGGCGGTAGCAGATGACATCATCGTCAACGATGGCACGCCTGAGTCCTTGTCAGTTCAGGTTGATCGGCTTCACCTCACTTATCTGAGCATGAGTCAGCCATGAGCTTTCACTCTTGCGCTGTAGCGGTTGACGTAAAATGACGGCGCGCATTCGGTCATTGACTTATGCGCCTTACGCAAAAGAAAATGCCAACGATAGGAAGGACGAGACCTCTGAATTTCGCTGGCTCAGCGCACACCCTCAACCCAGACAAACCGGATTTTCTGCTTGAACGATCTCATTATGTACGAGTTTCCGCTCAATGAGCGGATGCGGCTGTTTATCCGTGTTGAACAACTATTCGCCCAGCTTGATCACTTTATGAGTGGTCGGTCGGTGTGGGACAGCCGCATCGTGGTGGCAACGCTGGTTGATATCGTTGGTGTATTCAGTCGCAATGATCTCAAGGCCGAGTCGTTACTGGAAATTGAGCGCCAGTCCTCGGTGCTCCACAAGATGGCCAGACTGGGTGCAGGTATCGACCAGAGTAAACTGGACCTCATTCTCGCCCGACTGGACGGCTACGGTAAACAACTGTACGCCAATCCCGGCAAGGTCGGATCGGTTCTGATGGAGGACGAACTGTTTAAAAGCATTTCACAGCGTAGCAGCATTCCTGGCGGTACCTGTTCGTTCGATTCACCCGCCTATCATCACTGGTTACAGGGCGAGGAGTTAATGCGAAGGGCTGACCTTACGCGCTGGATTGAGCCTTTTCTCCAAGTTCGGGCTGCGATTGATATGTTATTGAACTTCATAAGAACGTGTGCGGCTCCTACTGCAGAAATTGCCCCCGCCGGGTTTTTTCAGAAAAGCCTTGATTACGCTCTGGCCTTTCAGTTGCTAAGAGTCGGCGTTCCGCGCCCCGTACCTTACTACGCGGAAATTAGCGGCGGTAAACATCGCTTTACTATTCGTTTCATGTTGCGAGACAACATTCAGCGTGCATCGCAGGCTACGGATGATGTCAGTTTTCAACTCACCTGCTGTCTGTTTTAACGCATCATTCGAATGGACGTGCCAACATGCCGGTGACCGTCAAATGCCCCACCTGCTCAAGAGTAGTGCTCTGGCTGCCCGAGTCCGCCTATCGCCCCTTTTGCAGCGAGCGCTGCCGGTTGATCGACCTGGGTGAGTGGGCTTCCGAAGGCTATGCCGTTCCTGAAGACCCGACCGAATTGGAGGGCCCTGACCTCCGGAATGAGAGTTCGTCAGCCGGGTCAACACATTTACCTTACGATCTGATAACGCATAGTAAAAACCGATGAATTCCGAAATGTTTGATTTGGAGATGCTGGCAGATGAATTGTCAGGCAAAAGCCCAACAGGGATCCTGAAGTCGGCTTTGGCCAGATTCGAGAATATCGCTGTTTCATTCAGTGGCGCAGAGGATGTGGTTCTGGTTGATATGGTCGCCAAGTTGCGGCCTGGCACGCAGGTCTTTACCCTGGACACGGGGCGCCTGCACCCGGAAACCTATCGCTTAATTGACGCGGTGAGAGAGCGCTATCCAATACAACTCGAAATTCTGTTTCCCAAATCTTCAGCAGTTCAGCAGTTGACCCGAGACAAGGGGCTGTTCAGCTTTTATCAGGATGGTCATACCGAATGTTGCAGCATTCGTAAGGTACAACCGCTCCGGGCTAAATTGGCTACGCTTGATGCCTGGATCACGGGGCAGCGTCGTGATCAAAACCCGACCCGTGCCGAGGTGGCAGAAGTGGAATTAGATCGAACCTTCTCCGGTCCGGAACGCCGGTTAACGAAGTTCAATCCTTTGGCCAACTGGTCATCGGCTCAGGTCTGGGACTATATTGAGGCCCACGAGGTCCCCTTTAACGCACTTCATCGACAGGGTTATATCAGTATCGGCTGTGAACCCTGCACCCGCCCGATTCTGCCTAACCAGCATGAGCGTGAGGGGCGCTGGTGGTGGGAGAGCGAGTCGAAAAAAGAATGCGGTTTACACGCCGGAAATCTGACACCGTCGGCGACTTGACGTGTTCCTCTATCACACATCAGGAGATTTTCCATGACCATGGAGGCCAGTGTCAGAGCGCGCTACAGCAGTGGCGCTCAGCAGGTGGAGCCTGCTCTATGTTGCCCCGTTGATTATGATGCAGCACTACTGAAGTTGTTGCCTCAGGAGATCATCGATAAGGATTATGGTTGTGGCGATCCGTCTCGCTATGTCCGCGAGGGCGATACCGTGCTCGATCTTGGATCGGGTGGCGGCAAGATATGCTACATGGCGGCCCAGCTGACCGGCCCGGCCGGGCTTGTCATCGGTATCGACATGAATGATGAGATGCTCGCGCTGGCCCGAAAATATCAGCCGGAAATGTCTCAAAAACTCGGCGGTGACCGTGTGCGGTTTTTGAAGGGGCGGATTCAGGATTTGGCGTTGGATGCCGAAAAGCTCTCCGTCAGATTATCTGAAAATCCGGTTCGCAGCCTTGCTGATCTGGTGGCCATGCAAGCATGGGAGGCAGAACAACGCGAACAGAGGCCGATGATCGCGGATGAGTCGATCGATCTCGTGATCTCTAATTGTGTGCTTAATCTGGTCAATGACAGTGAAAAGCAGGCGATGGTCAACGAGATATTCCGAGTTGTGAAGCCGGGCGGTCGGGTGGCTATATCCGATATTGTTTCTGATGAACTGATCTCAGAACCCTTGAAAGCAAACCCTGAATTATGGAGTGGCTGTATTTCGGGTGCCTTTCAGGAACTTGAATTCGTCAACGCCTTCGTCAGGGCCGGGTTTACTGCCGTGAGGCTGGACCGTTGGGATGCTCGTCCCTGGCGGGTGGTGGATGGAATAGAGTTCCGATCTGCCACACTGACGGCAGTGAAAGGGGAGGGCAGGGCATGCATCGATAGGGGGCATGCCGTCATCTATCGGGGGCCCTACAGCGAGGTTAGCGACGAGGAGGGTCATGTTTTCCCCCGCGGGGAGCGTATTGCCGTCTGCGAGAGAACCTACCGGATGATGACCCAAGGTTCGTACCGAGGCGACTTTATCGGCATAGCGCCTGCGGTATTGGGGGAACCGGTGAACTGGTGTGCCCCGGCGGGAACCAGGCGTCCACCGGCAGAAAGCAAGGGTGGAACGCAGGCAACGAGCGAGTCGTGCGAGGGAGATGCCTGCTGCTGACGCTGTCAGATCCGGTCGGCAGGGTAGGACTACCCGACCGACCGGCCAGATTATCGCTCCAGATACTTCAGTTTGTCGGGTTTGCCGTTCCAGTCGTCGGCATCCTCGGAGGCTGCCTTAACCTCAGTAATGGTCGGCCAGGTCTTGGCGAGTTCGGCATTCAGTTGGATAAACTGCTGCTGATGTTCTGGCACCTCATCTTCCGAGAAGATGGCATTTGCCGGGCATTCGGGCTCACAAAGCGTGCAGTCGATGCACTCGTCCGGGTCGATCACCAGAAAGTTGGGGCCTTCGTGAAAGCAATCAACTGGGCATACATCGACACAGTCGGTGAACTTGCACTTGATGCAGTTCTCGGTGATTACGAAAGTCATATCAAAAATCCTGTCTGCTTATTGGCTTGAATAGTGAATCCCTGTCGGGCTGGGGATAGGAAGGACCTGCCGACGGGCTTTGATTATCTTTTTTATCGTCTATGACTGACCATAGCGGTCAGTCATAGACATCTTGGGATCTTGGCTCAGATAAATCTTATGTAGCTTGTCCCCTATGGAAGTGATTGATGAGCGGTTTTACTGCATCACACATTCCATTTAATTAAGGTCGATCATCATTTGGCGTCTTGAAAAATAAAGCGGCACAGAGATTGGCGACAATCATTGAGCGAGCGCGCATTTTACATGGTTACCGGTGGATTCCAAAACCAGATTGAAGTCTATCAGCCCCTTTTGACTCCCTTTAGTCGACGGCTCTGACGTCAGGTTTGTGACTGCGGTTTGTTGCAAGGATTGGTTTATGGGTGCTGGAACTTCAGGTAGTGGCCCTTGCGCGGGCATACAGAACTTCCGGGCAAAACCCGCGACTCAATCCATGGGGGGAGGCGGTGCTAACACCTCACGGCTGCCATTGTGTTCGGCCGCACCCACGATGCCCGCCTTTTCCATATCCTCAATCATGCGTGCAGCCCGGTTGTAACCGACCTTCAGACGCCGCTGCACGCTAGAAATGGATGCTTTGCGGGACTCGGTGACAAAGCGTACGGCGTCATCATAGAGGGGATCTGACTCTTCTCCAGAATCGACATTGTTCTTATAGCCCGAAAAATCGGCGCTGCCGCCACTGTCTTCCGAGAATCGGGTGATTTCGTCGATGTAATTGGCCGGGCCGGTTCGCTTGAGAAATTCAACGACATGATGCACTTCTTCATCGGAAACAAAGGCACCATGGGCGCGTTGGGGTAGGCCGGTGCCCGGCGGCAGATAGAGCATGTCGCCATTACCGAGCAAGGATTCTGCACCGCCCTGATCGAGAATGGTCCGGGAATCGATCTTGGACGATACCTGAAAGCCGATGCGTGTCGGAATATTCGCTTTTATGAGACCGGTTATCACGTCGACCGATGGTCGCTGCGTGGCCAGAATCAGGTGCAGACCCGCCGCACGAGCTTTCTGGGCCAGTCGTGCGATCAGTTCCTCCACCTTCTTGCCGACGATCATCATCATGTCAGCCAGCTCGTCAATCACAATGACGATGAAGGGCAGGGGTTCGAGGAAGGGCGCCTCATCGTGCTCGGTCACTAAATCCGGGGCCCAGGTCGGATCGGGGATGGGTTCGCCGGCTTCATGTGCTTCGCTGATTTTTTGATTGAAGCCCGCCAGATTGCGCACACCCATCAGCGACATCAGTTTGTATCGCCGCTCCATTTCAGCTACACACCAGCGCAGGGCGTTAGCCGCCTCGCGCATATCAGTGACGACGGGTGTCAGCAGGTGTGGAATGCCTTCATAGATCGACAGTTCCAGCATTTTGGGGTCAATCATGATCAGTCGGACGTCCTGGGGTTTGGCCTTGAACAGCATGCTCAGGATCATCACGTTAACGGCGACCGACTTGCCGGAACCGGTGGTGCCGGCCACCAGCAAATGGGGCATGCGGGCAAGATTGGCGACCACGGGGTTGCCGCTGATATCCTTGCCCAACACCATGGTGAGCGGTGAAGGGCTGTTTTGGTAAGCGTTTGATGCCAGAACGGAATGGAGCAATACCATCTCGCGTTCCTCATTCGGGATCTCCAGTCCCACGACGGTCTTGCCGGGTATGATCTCTACCACCCGCACACTCGTTACCGATAATGTCCGAGCCAGATCCTTGGCCAGTCCACTAATTCGACTAACCTTGACGCCCGGTGCGGGTTGAACTTCAAAGCGGGTAATGACAGGACCTGGGTGGACTTCCATCACCTGAACTTCGACGCCAAAATCATCCAGGATGGTCTCGAGTTGCCGTGACATCTCCTCCAGTTGAACATTGGAATAGCCACGGATACGCGGCGCCTTATCATTCAGGAGTTCAAGTGAAGGCAGTTGACCGGCATTAACAGCGGGTAAGGTGGGTGCTTTGTCCGTCTTTCGGGGTTTAATGCTGATGGGGCCGGAGGCAGATGTAGATGTAGATGCAGATGTAGATGCAGATGGTTCGGGTTCTGCCGGGCGAACCGGATCTGCGGCGTGTTTCCGAATGAATGCGGTGGCGGGTTTGGCTACATTCGGGACTTGCGGTTTTGACCGTTCTACTGCTGTATCGGCACTCATGTCAGCATCGTGTTCGGACTTCGCCTGCCGTAATTTTTGCGCTAGTCTCGCGACTGCCTCCAGCGCCTTGATGCCCCAGTGGCCGACGGCGTCAAGCACGGCAAGCCATGAAAGTCCGGAAAACAGGGAGATGCCCGCTAGAAACAGGGTGACCAGGACTATGGTCATACCTGTGGTGCCAAAGGCGTGGGCCAGAGAAGTGGCCACTTCCCGACCAAAAATGCCGCCGTAGCCCTCGGGAAAATCAATTTTGGGGCGAACCATAAAGCGATCGGTGATACCCGTCGCTGCCCCCAAGGCAACGGCCAGGCCCAGCCAGCGTAGCGCGGTGTCGAGCGGGGATATCCGATCAGCAGTGGTATTTTTGTAGATGGCATAGCCGTAGGCAGCCAATATGAATGGCAAGCTATAGGCGGTAATGCCGAACAGAGACAAGAAAAAATCCGCCAGCCACGCGCCGACCGAACCGGCTGCGTTGGCCAGTGATTTGCCCTCTCCTCCATGACTCCAGCCTGGGTCGTCGAGATTGAAGGTCATCAGTGAAATCAGCAGCAGGAGTGATGTTGCGACGTAGACCAGAAAGGCAGATTCCCGCAATCCTCTTATCAGCACGTCACCCAGATCCTGACCTTCAGTCAGTTTTTTATAAAAATCAAACAAAGCAGGCCCCCAACACAGTACTCTCCCGAACAGAAAATTTAATGGGGCTCACCCATCCCATTACGCACCCAGTGGGCTTATTTTGCCTTAGCAGCCACCAATGGTCATGCCCTTACCGCCATCATAGGTCATGGGGACTCGACCGCAGTAAAAACTATAGTTATTCTTCTCCGATTATTCGTCGACAGTGGCTTGCGGCGCGTGCAAAACCACCCAAGGGTCCGCTAGCCGGGCGAGAGACTTCATTCACCAGACCGAGGAGATCATGGCAGAGACCAAACATTGTCGATTGTTGATTCTGGGCTCCGGGCCTGCCGGTTACTCCGCGGCGGTATACGCCGCGCGCGCCAACCTCAAGCCGGTACTAATCACAGGGATTGCCATGGGCGGGCAACTCACCACCACGACCGAAGTCGATAACTGGCCTGGCGACGCTGAAGGCGTTCAGGGACCCGAGTTAATGGAGCGGATGCGGCGGCATGCCGAGCGGTTTGAAACCGAGATTGTTTTTGATCACATTCATACGGCGGAACTTTCGGAAAGGCCGTTCAAACTGACCGGCGATTCCGGCATCTACACAGCTGATGCGCTGATTATCGCCACCGGGGCATCGGCCCGGTATCTGGGGTTGCCTTCAGAAGAAGCCTTCAAGGGTAAGGGTGTGTCAGCCTGTGCCACCTGTGATGGATTTTTTTACCGCAACAAACGGGTCGCGGTGATCGGCGGTGGCAATACAGCGGTAGAGGAGGCGCTCTACCTGTCTAACATCGCAGCGCACGTTACAGTCGTGCATCGGCGGGGAAGTTTCCGTTCGGAAAAGATTCTGGCAGACAAGCTCATGGAGCGCGCGCGTAACGGCAATGTCAGTATTGAGTGGCACAACACTCTTGATGAAGTGCTCGGCGATGACATGGGTGTCACGGGTATTCGCATCAAGCATGTCGATACGGGTGAAACCCGTGACCTCCCGCTCGAGGGTGTGTTTATTGCCATCGGGCATAGTCCGAATACCGAGATTTTCACAGATCAGCTCGATATGCGTAACGGCTACATCACGGTCAAAACCGGTCTGGAAGGCAATGCCACCGCCACCAGCGTAGCCGGTGTGTTTGCTGCTGGTGATGTCGCTGACTCGGTCTACCGGCAGGCGATCACCTCGGCAGGGTCCGGTTGTATGGCAGCGCTGGACGCCGACAAATATCTGGATGCGCTCGCCTAGCTCACCTTTAGTACTAAATCAGCAACCAAGGAGTCATCATGGCTGACTATAAAAAATATATCTGTTCCGCTTGTGGATATGTCTATGACGAAGAACTCGGTGATCCGGATTCCGGCCTGGCGCCCGGCACCCGACTGGAAGACATCCCCGATGATTGGGTTTGTCCGGAGTGCGGTGTTGACAAATCCTACTTCGACCTCATGGAGTAATGCCACGAAGTCCGGCATGGAAGGCGACACACTCTCATGCCGGATGTCGCTCCCAGCTCAGCCGACAGTGCTGGTTCAGGGCTGTTGGTGATCTGCTGTTCAACAATTCAACCGTCGTCCGGCAGCATGCGGCCTAGCAGTCCCCCTGCGGGCGGCGAATGTTGCGTTGCCTGGGATAGAGCCCTGGAGCGTTCCAGCAGTAGCCGACCCGCATTGATAATGGCAGACCTCTCGCACTCAGAGGCCTCCAGCAATTCAATCACCTGGATGTCTGTAGCAGAAAAAGCCTGCTCAATACCGACCCGCAATCCCTTGCGGGCAGCTTTCTCAAGCGAAGGCTTTAGTCGCGTATAGGCGAAATAGGGTAATAACCACGATAACCCGATCAGCAACAGGCTGTGGACCGCAAAATCGGTGCCAAGGTAGTCGAGGTGCAGCGTCGCGCTGTCGTAATAGCCCTTCACCACCTGATAAGCCGCCCACCCCATCGATCCGAGTGGCAGAAATATCGCCATCAACCCAGATAGTTTTAAGCCTGCTCTTTGCAGACTGTTGCCCGGCTTGACCAGTGCCCGCCTTAGTTCAAGCTGGCTACCCGTCAATACCAGACGACTGCACTCAGCTGACGTCCTATCCAGGCCGTTTTTCAGCGGTACCATCGCCAAACTCCGGTTGCCGGCTTCAACAACCAGTTGATCCATTACATTATGCAGGCGACACTCGGCCCAGTCGTCCCAGAGCACGGTATCGGGTCGCGGGCTGGCTGGGCTCGTTCCACTGTCAGCAGGCGGGCTGATTTTCACGGAACGCGCCAGCGGGTTGGCTTCCTGGCGGGTATAAGCGGTTGCGACCAACTGAATAGGCCACTCCAGTCCCGCGAGCAAATCGCTTTGCGTCCGGGCCCACAGGGTTTCCCAGACGGGTCTCAGACTGGCATAGCTCGGACCTTTGCCCAACTGTGCGAGTAAGCTGTCAAGTACTTCGCACAGAGCCGTAAAACGGGCCGATTCCATTCGGCTGGTCAGCTGCGTCATGGTGTGACGGTTTGAAATTTCAGTCAGCACTGACTGCAACTGAATGAAGTCGGGTTCCTGTCTGCCTGGCCCTTCTGACCGGCAATCGGTGCGCAGTACTATGGGATCTGCAAAACCGGCCTCGGCTAGCAGAGATCTGAAATCCTCGTACTGCAGAGTATCGCCCCTGTCCCACTGGTTGATGACGAAAACCCAGGCATGGTCTCCGCCATGGGACCTCAGCAGGCGCCATCCCTGGTCATCCCGATAGCGTTCCGGGCTCACCACGTAGATCAGGACATCAACGTGTGGCAGCCAATCGATCACCAACTCCCGATTGTGCTGCTCGACACTATCAATGTCCGGCATGTCGACCCACATCAGGTGACGGGCCTGTTCATTGCTGTGTCTGGCAATGAGCACCTTATCCAAAGGGAAGTTTGTGGGCAGGCTGCTGAGATGGATGGCTTCGTGGAGAAAGATCGAAACTTCACGCGAAGTTGGCCGAACGATGCCGGTTTTAGCGATGGATTGCCCCGCCAGCCGGTTGAGTAGTGTGCTCTTGCCTACACCGGTGCCGCCGAAGAAGGCGGTGACCAAGGGGCGATGACTACCCGCCTCAAATAAGGCTGCCGGTCTGCGGGTATCCACTTTTTCCAGTTCCCGCAAAGAGGCAGGTGCCAGCCAATGTTTGGCAATTGCCCCCTGAGTCCAGCTCAGGGCATCCTGCAGGAGATCGTCCAACAGTGAGGAAGTGGGTATTTGTGACATGGCAACTGTGGATGCTATTGGTGCAACCGGGATTCGGCTACTGCGAGGGTATCGGGAGAAATATCCAGCCGTGAATCGGAATCAAGATTGCGGGGCAGGTTGGCGAGAGGTTGTCGGATTTTGCTTTCGAACAGGGCTTCAACTTGCGTCAACTGGGTACGTTTGAGTTGTTCTGATGCCCGGTACATATAGCGACCCAAAGCGCTTTCGGTTAGCAGAGAAGTCAAGGAGAGCATGGCGGGGGCAATGACCAGGTCCTGCACACCTATCCCGCCGGTGTGCAGGGCTATGGCAAGCGCGGCGGCGTCGGTGGTGACACGGGTAGCGCGCAGGGTATTCAGTACCGCCGGGCTTTTCTTGAGATGCTCATAGAGGTGCTGTGCCGTTTTTTCGATTTCAGGCTGAAAGTTCATCATGTACGCCCGGGTCGCTGTCCCAAATTCAGCTAGCAAGACGGGTTTTTCCTTTAGCAACTGACCGTTCAGGTGCCTCCACCACGTTTGCTCGTGAATCGTCTCGCCAGCATTGAGCAGTAAGCTTTCGTTAATGTGGGTCAGGGCCTGTTCTGCCAGTTGATTGAGGACGGCGGCTTCCCCGGCCTGTCTGTCAGCATCCTGCCGGTGGCGACGTCCCCATCGGGTGAGTTGACGGACTGGCCAGGTCACGGCCCTCCGCGCGGCCAGCAGCGTACCACCGAGGCCCGGAATTTCGAGCAACGTCAGCAGTTCCGCCAGCGCGCGCTGGAAGGTCTCGTAATGTAGGGGATGGTTGAGGTAGTCACGTTGGTAACGATCCAGGCTGTCGTGCAAGGCATGGCATACCCGTTGATCCCAGTCTGCAGACAGTCGGTGTTCCTCATGTATGGCATAGGTCCAGTTTGGCCAGTGGTATTTGATGAGGGAGCGTGCCCGTTGAGGATAATCCTGACGTTTCACCTGCAATCTCAGCTTTTGCAGATGGTGCAGCAACCTCGTGCGTTCGTCCTCAAGATCGCTCATCCGCCGGCCGGCCGGCAGGTAGGGGAGTGCCTCAATATACGCGGGCTCATCCTCGCGACGGGTACGCCACTTCTCGCGTAGCGAGGGCGGTAGTCGTTCTGCCGATTCCGCGTCAGTTTTGTTGAGCACGATCAGGGTGGGTTGAGTTAGCGGCGCCAGCAGCGACATAAATTCCCACACCGATAGGTCGGCATATTTATCTTTGCTGACCACCAATACGATGATGTCCGCCAGAGCCGCCACTCGCAATACCGCATCGCGGTATTCGTCTGCATGGACTGAATCGAAGTCAGGGGTATCCCACACTACGCAGTCCTGCAAAAGGCCGGTGCTTTCGTCGGAAGTGAGGGTATCGAGGCTATAGCAATCCAGCTGTCCATGGTTCAGCTCCCCCCGATGCGTCCGCAGGTAGCATCGGAAATAGCCCGACAATTCGTCCAATCTTCCCGTATCGGCGATCTGTGCGAAGCCTTGAGGATGGACGGTATACCCTGCCAGGGGACTGACCTCAGCGAGATTGCCGCCCAGTAGCCAGTTGACGACTGAACTCTTGCCGGCTTGAGTAGGGCCGAGTATCGCGATGTGACAGGGGTGATCGGGATGTCGCCCGATGAGGTCGCCCTTTTCCAGAACGGCTTCGCTGAAGGCCAGCGACTTTTGCAGTCGGCGAAACGACTGCCGTTGCAGGCTGTCACCGCTCGGTAATTGACCCAAGACTACACTGTAGCGGTGTTGAAGCAGACGAAGAAAGTCGAGCATGCCGGTGGGGTTATCATTCACGTCATGGGGTGCCGGATTGTACACGATGGCATTACGCAGCCTGGCGTTGGCCTGGTTCCCAGTTGAGTTGATACGGGTACCTGAACTCATCAGCGAGGTATTGGGGCGAGAGCGAGGTGAAGGGTATCTGGAGCCGGTTTATACACTGCGCCAGCGTAGCAGTCTGACAACAGCAATAGCCCCAAATGGAAGCACCCATCCGATAATCGTGACGGCAATCAGCAGGTGCCCCAGCTGGCTGTAATCCGCTGCGACGGTAATCTGTCCACTCATTGGATCCTTCACTGCGCGGGTTACATGATAAATCTCGTTGAGATATTTGGTTGCGAGTTGAGCGAAGGCTAGGGACAGGTTGGTGAATGAGGCCATGATCGCGAAAAAAGTTGCCTTAAGGTGGCTGGGCGCCGAGTGGGCGATCCAGGCCAGCATGGGGACCATGGCGATATGGCCGAGCGGAGACTCCAGCGCCGTGTCGATGATCGCTATAAAGCGGGCATCCACTATCCCGCCGGTGAGTGAGGCGGTCCAGTGGTGCAGGCCGTAATACATGCCAATGGTGGGCAGGGAAAGCACTGTGGCGATTATGGTCAAGAGACCCACAATCTGGGCGATTGACTTTTCTGCCATGTAGCGGCGGAAGAGAAACAGACCGGCCAGACTCAGTACGCTACCGATCAGGGAGAGTCTTGCCATGAACGACTGATCGAAACCCAGTTCATCAATCATCCACCAACTGGAACCGGGGCCCGGTGTCGGCGTGGCCCGAAAGAAAAAGATGAGTAACGCCGTCCCGACCAGCACGGAGCGTGCCCCAGGTTCCATTTCATCGGTTAGGCGTCGCATCAGAAACAAGACAATGGCCAGTGAAATCACAAAGATGATCTCCTGACCATAGCGAAAATCGGCAATCCCGACCGATATTGACGCTAGCGCAAAAGCGATGCCGCCTCCCAGTATCAGCCAGTTCGGTCGGGTGGGTTCTGTCTGGACCCGGGTCATGGTGAGAATTTCTGTGCGGGTATAGCCCAGTGTCTGTAGTGAACGCTGCAGTTTTCGCTGTAGAAAAAGAGCGAAAATTACACCGGTGCAGGAAATCGCTGGAATGACCAGCGCCATCAGGTAAAGGCGTTCATAAATAGCGACTTTCTCGCCTTCTGCCATGGTTTCGACTCCGGTAAACATGAACACATTCACCAGGGCGACCAATAGAGTGCCGGTAATGATGGCGACCCTGCCAAGAGTCTGCATGGTCGAATGCATGAGGCGCTGCTCCGACTCATTCAGTGGCTGACCCTCGGCATTAATTTTGGGCACAGCTTCTACCGTCATGGCATCGGCAACGACATCCTGTATCACATAACCAACGGGCGCCAGGATTGTGCTGATCACAAACCAGCTCTCTGCTGGCAGCATCGCATCCATGACATGACGATCATGTAGCAACCCAAACATGATAAGGAGGCTGGCCGCGACCAGACCGGCGCCAAAAAATACCAGTCCTCCCTTGAACCGCCAAATCAGATCCACTAAATGACCTACAGGCAATTTCAGCGTCCACGGCAGCATGGCCCAAAAGCCCAATGCAGCCAGAAATTCGGCCGAAAGCCCAAGGTAGTCCTTGACGAAAAACGTGCCTACGATTGCCGTGAGCCCCGATATTCCGGCAGCCAGGTAGACCATCAGGGGTGGCAGGTAACTGAGCCTCAGTTCGCGGCCCAAAGCTAAAAAATTGCGATCGGTCCAGCGCCAGAGTCGCATGAGAAGACCTGAGAGAGCGAGATCAGAAGGAGTTGACATGGTGCTGAAAGAGTAGGGATTGAGAATGTTCTGGGGATTTTACCGGATTGGCGGGGATAGGCCTGTCAATCCTTAGGCTGGACGTTATACCCGACGTAGGTAGGGCTAAGCGTGATTGGGTGGCGACATCGCAGGCATGCGCCTGTCAAAGTGGAGAGTCAGCGCGATGAAATGCTCGAATAAAGAGGGTGCTCTGGCTTTCAGTGACAACTGATTCCAGGGGCGCTGGGAGTGAGTTGGGTGAATCACACCCGCGGAACAAGAACCCCTTAGCCTTATCGACGCAGCCTGCTGGCGGGGTCAGTGCGCCGAAATAGCCGAGTTTTTTGATGATGACGGGTATTGGGGAGTAGACCACTCCCCAATACCCTCCGGGTCATAATACTGTCTGGCAGGGTTATGGCGGATAATGACCTTTACCGGTTATTTGCGTCTTTATCTATTCCTGTTCGGGGCTTGCGCTGATTTTGTGGACAGTCAGATCGGCTCCGGTGAATTCATCTTCGGGCTCAAGCCTGATGCCAAACAGGACTTTGAGTACGCCATAGATCAGAAATCCGCCGGTAAGCGCAATCACAATGGCAAGACCTGTACCCAACAGCTGGGACGCCAGTGACACCTTACCCAAGCCACCCAATTGAACTTGTCCAAAAACGCCAGCGGCAATCCCTCCCAATGCGCCGCAAATCCCGTGTAGCGGCCAGACACCGAGTACATCGTCGATTTTCCAGCGGTTCTGGGTCATTACGAACATGTAGACGAATAATGCGCCCGCAATCGCACCCAAAATGAGCGCTCCAATCGGGTGCATGACATCCGATCCGGCGCAGACAGCCACCAAACCAGCGAGAGGGCCGTTGTGCACGAACCCAGGGTCATTTCGACCCGCCAGAAGAGCTGCCAATGTGCCGCCGGTCATGGCCATTAGAGAGTTGACGGCCACAAGGCCGCTAATGGTATTGAGGGTCTGTGCTGACATTACATTGAAGCCAAACCACCCTACAGTGAGTATCCAGGCACCCAGCGCAAGGAATGGGATACTGGAGGGAGGATGTGCCGCAATGCCGCCATCGCGATGGTAGCGGCCACGACGGGGGCCCATCATGATCACTGCCGCCAAAGCGACCCAGCCGCCCATGGCATGAACGACAACCGATCCTGCAAAATCATGAAACGGCGCACCATACTGTTTTTCCAGCCATGGCTGCAGGCCAAGGCTATTATTCCAGGCGATGCCTTCAAAAAATGGGTAAACAAAGCCCACTAGCAGGAAGGTTGCGGCAATCTGGGGGTTGAATTTTGCTCTTTCGGCAATTCCGCCAGATACGATAGCGGGGATGGCTGCCGCAAAGGTGAGCAGGAAGAAGAACTTCACTAATCCATAGCCGCTATTGATCGACAGTTCACCCGCGCCCTGGAAGAAGTGAACGCCATAGGCCAGGTAATAGCCGATGAAAAAGTAGGCGATGGTGGACACTGCGAAATCTGCCAGGATCTTGACCAGTGCGTTGATTTGATTTTTGCGTCGGACGGTCCCTAGTTCCAGAAATGCAAATCCAGAATGCATTGCAAGCACCATGATTGCACCGAGAAGAATGAACAGAACGTCCTGACTTTTGCTTAGAGATTCCATATGTTGCCTCGTTGAGTGACACCAGACGGAGGCAAATACCAGGCCAGTGCATTAAATGTTTGATAACAGGGCAAGTCTCTGCCGATAGGTCTTCTCTTATTTTGGCTGGCAACCAATGTGGTGCGTAAGTGCACCTTAATGACGCGGTCTGTCCGCTCCGGATGACGCCTTGGGCCTAAGTTTGATGTCTGCGAAAACGGGGGCCATGGGGCCCCCGTTGTCAGATTTACCAGAGAATGGTTTTTATTTTTTACTGAATCGTGCGACCAGCGTACTGAACATTCCGATCACTTTATCAAGCCCGGATCTTGTGGCACTGATTAAAGTCTCCATTACTTCTGCGTTGGTCATGCCAGCGAATCGTCGCTTGTAATAACCAAGGGCGAAGGGTGTACCCAATCCCCCGAGAATGATGCCTAGCACGAATGGGGCAGAGGATGAGTCAGAAGCCGACGAAGCAGTGGCTGGAATTGCGGCAGGACTTCCCTTAGGCAAGGGCTTTTGAAAGTCTTGGACCTTTGGCCCATAGTCGTCCGGGATGGCAAAATCAGTGAGACCCGGTATGCTCGGGAAGGGTGTGCTCCCGTTACCTACAATTAATTGGCCCTTCATTCCTTTTTCCATGTGTTGTGCAATGTCGCAGTGCACTAAATACGTTTTATCTTCAGCTGGAAGGATAAGGGTACCTGTGATTTTGGCCGGCCCTGTCATTTCAAGATGGAACATGCCCTTGTCATAGATGAACTTGGGTAGACCGTGCATCATCCACTGATGTCTGATGTTGTCCTCATTGATGAAATTCACTGTCAGACGTGTACACGGCTTTACTCGCCATTCGTGGGAATCAAAGCCGAACATTGTACCGGGAAAGTCTTTCGCATATTGGTGGCCTGCTCTCACAGTGATTGTTTTGTCCTCACTCACGCTAGGGCAACCGGGCGGAAGGGTGGTTTTATTTTGTCCCATGACCATGCCGCCATCCATATCCATCAAATGGCCGGCACCATGATCCATAAGCATGTTGTGTTCGATAAATTTATCCGATTTCTCGGCAGCCGCTGTCGATAGGCTTATTGTCAAACCAATGACGATAGTCCAAATAGTATTATGAGTCATCTTAGTCCGCAGCCTCATGGTTTGTTGTTCTTGAGGAAGGGTAGTTGTCCAATCAGGGCAATTACCTTTTCACGGTTCATATAAACAAAATAGGCGGCAATACCTAGCAAAAGCCCGGATAGCAGTCCGCTCCCTCCGGTTTGATCGCCACCCGGTTGCACATAACCTACGGGTTGGGCTTGTGGTGGCAGTGCGGCGATGTTGCCATCAGCAGGGTTACTGGCCATGGTGCCAGCGGGTGCCCCGAGGCTACCCCAATCGTCAAGATAATCCTGCCAGACGGGGATTTTTCTCTCCCAAAACTCCTTGGTGAAATAGGGCTTCAGATCCATGCCATGACTTTTAGGGGTCCCGTTTTCTTCGACGTAATCTTTGTAGGCCACCAGGCTAATGCTTCCACCTTCGCCCATACCGTTGGTTGTGAAGGCTTTCTCGGTGTGGTCGTGAAACATCCAGAGTCCCGACCCGTAACTGTGCAGTCCATCATCGGTGGTATCCAGCGACAGATCCAATCGCTGTGCGGGTGCAAGGCTATAAACATCTCGGGTGACCTGGGCTGCAGGGTTCTGCTGTACACCATCGTAGTGAGTTTCTGTACCTTTATGGCCATGAATGTGCAAAGCCAATGGTTCAGTATGTCCGTTGAGTATGCGAAGTTTAACCTTCTCATTCGGATTAACCGTTATCAGTGACTCCCTCAATGTGTAGGGAAACGCTCGTCCATTCAGCAGGAAGTAATCATCAGTCGAATCTGTGATGTCATAGTCCTGGTTCATTTTTTTGGCGATCAGTCTTACATCATTAGCTGACTGCGGAATTTGGTGTAGTTCCCTATCCACCGATTGGTAATGTAGGTCGTATTCTTGCTTGTATTTCTCAAGTACAGCGGCAGACGGGTGACGGACCTGTCCGGCGCCGACATTGAATACCTGCGGCCAGTTGTTGGGGCGGTTTTCCTCAATGATGAACATGCCTGCAAGACCCATCGCAATATGGCTGTGCGGTTGGACGTGGCAATGGTAATACATCGTTCCAGGTTGCCTTGGCCTGATCACGTAGGTTTTGCTCTGGCCCGGCATAATGTCCTTTTCACTGGTCTGACCCACGCCGTCATTGCCTTCGCCGGCATGGTCCATAAAGGGGTGATCGACCCCATGTAGATGGATAGAATGCGGAAAATAGTGAGAATTTTCGACGACCAACCAGACAACGTCGCCTTGCTCTACCCGTATCGGGGGAGAGGGCATCCGAAGAAGCGGATTAGCCTCGGCACTTGCGAAGCTTTTGGTCGACATGTCCCTGCTTTTGGGCGCAAAAACCCAGAAGGAAGGTTCAATGCCTGGTGCTATATCAAACGTGGTTACGACCCCGGCGAAATCGGGTGAGTGCCCGTTTATCTCCATAACCTCAAGTTTGATGACGATATGGTCAGGATCACCGTCCTTGTCGATATCGTTAGTCATGGTTACTGTATCTGCCGCGACATTGGACGTATCCATCAGTGTTTGCATGGATATGTTATTGGTTCCTTTAACGAACGCCGCAATATCGTTTGGATTGTCCGGGTTGCAGGATCTGGACTCCTGGATGCTAACCCCTTCAACGACCTGTGCTTTACGCCATTCAGGCGGGGCACCACTATTACAAAATGGCTCTGCCTGGCCGGGTGCCACCTTGACCGTCGGCGGTGCCTGAAACACAGCCTGGGTAATAGGTGATAGTGTCAGGAGTGCAGAGACAGTTACGAAGGCAAGAGTTTGTTTCGACATGGTGTTATCCGTTGGTGGCAAAACGCCAGGAGGTAGCGATGGGCTACCCCCTGGCGTTGGTTTTCGCCGGAAGGCGCTGTATCTGGATTAGCTCTCTTTTTTCGCCAGCATCTTGTCTACAGCGGTCTTAAATCCAGCGTTGGATAAGTAAAGAATATACGCGATCGAAATAAGTAGTACACCGATGACAAACCAGGTACTTGTAGATATACCCGTCTGATTTGCACCTACAACAAAGCCGATATGCTCATCAACTTTTTGGCCTTCGTTAACCAGAGTTATATGGGTCCGATATTTGCCCGGTTCAGAAAAGTTTATTTTAGTATTGAAGGTACCTGTGGAGTGAGTGCTGGGCTCCTGATAGAAAACGCGCGTGCCTTCCGGTTCCTTCGTGATTTCAAATTCAACGGTCATATTCCGGAGTGCTTTGCCTTCATAGTCGAATACGACGTCGGTCATTCCTACTTCAGGTATGGCATTGCAGTATTCGGTGCTGCCCGTGATTTGTGATTGGTAAGCTGTGAAATGCACTAAATGCGAGCCGATCTGGACGCGGCACTGATCGGTGTCTACGCTGGCGCCGCCATGCCCCCAAGAGATCGCTGGAATTACGGTGATCACAAGGATTCCAAACGCCAGAAAACCTTTTCTAAATGCTTCGAAGTTAACCATTAGGTGTTCCCTCATTTTATGTTATTAGTGATGATTTTTTATAATGTAAAAGTTGGATTACCGTTCCAACTGTAGCGCGTAGTTGCTCCGTCTCATGCTTCCTGCACAACTGACAA
>JBILXN010000153.1:0-5913 GCA_044378425.1 Methylococcaceae bacterium | reverse complement strand
AAGAACGCCTGTTTTCAGCCAGCACGGTCAAAAAGGGCGCGCTGAGTCGATGCGCCTGCAACAAAGGCAAACGCGGGACGCGGGTGCCTGAATTGGAGTCCGGACCCTTGCCAGCCTCCGTCCAGGACATTTTTAAGATGATCAATCGCGGCTATCTGCCGCCTGCCGACCAATTCAGCGTAAGGGACGGCTCTCCCGCCTGGACGTTGCAGTCACTGGCCGGGATACTCGGCATCAGTCCCGACGAATTACTGGTACACATCAACCAGGCCGGGCAACGCTTCAGCCCTATCATCCCCGGTGCCCCGCACAACGAGTATGTCATTGCGGGCTGATGCTGCGAGAGGGCTTCGGGCCTCCCGGCCCAAACAGGCTTCGGCGCGAGCTAGCGCCCCGAAGCCAGCCCCTCCCCCCCCAGTAGTCCGGCACCGCGTGCCTTCCACTGCAGTTCCACAACCTGATCGCCGTTCAACCTGACCCGCTCCATCACCGAACCATCCTCCTCCTGAGCGTTATTAACGCCATAGAGAAAGTCGTAATACTCGTGATCCCGACCTAACCAGCGCACTTTGGCGATAACAAAAAACTCGCCATTCGCGACGTTATCGAAAGTGAATTCGCCGTCATCATCGCAGCGCGTGGTCCGGGTCGTCGCATAGAACGACTCGGCCCCCTGAAACTTAATTTCCGCTTCCCGATCATCAAGCCGGTAGGCGGCATCCATTGAACCGTACTTGCCGCTATCGGTCTCGTAGAACTGCCTCACCCACTCCCGTGCGTAGGCCGTGGCAGGCACCAGATTGACCGTATTGCCGGTGCAGGAAATCATGGTTCCATTTTCCAATTCCAGCCGTACCTTGCCATTGATCTGATTGGAACCTGGCGCCAGCAGAGTGGTGGCTTTGCTCTTGTCAAACACCAGGGGAATCCGCACTGCTTTTGGCGCGCAGGCACTCAATAGCAGGAGGGCGGGGATTACGGCAAGTCGAAGTCTCATAATAGTTCCGTAGGCAATGGGGTTATCCGGAGGGTTTGATTTTCACAAATAGCCGCGTGGATGACACGCTTTAATTGGCAACACCGAAGGGAGGGACAACGCGCGTCTGGCTGGAACTTTAGCCAAATCGTCAATCTCTAAAATTTCGAGCCTGTCTGAAGCCCAATATCGATCGGGCTGTAGCAGGGGTATGGAACAGCTGGACGAGACCATGACCATGACAGCAAAAAAAGATCGGCTTATCACCCGGGAACTGCTCGATTGCTTCCGCAGAGATATTTACAGCAGCCATCCGGTTTTTTCCGACCGGGCCATTCAGACCTTAAAGGAGTGCATAGAACGGGAAGGCAGTTTTGACTGCGAAGCGACCCGTCTCAATGCGCTCAACCTCTATAGCGACGTTGCTACACGGTTCTGAAATACGGACCCAACGGTACCTTCGCTCACACTTCAGCGGGAGGCTTTAGCAAGGGTAAACCGTGCCAAATCGTCTCCACACTCCTGCTTATCCTCTGCCCCTGTAAAATACCCCCTCCCGTAATGACCGGCGCGGTGCCGAACTCAACGGAAAGTCAGCGGAGGCGGCATGGCTCTGGATATTATTTGCGAACTGCCTTTTGATCGCTGGGCGGGCGGGTCAGAGGAACCGGAACGGAACCCTGCTGGCGGCTTCGAACATGTGCTCGAATCGGGCCAGATACTTTATTTCCCCCGACTGAGTTTTGCATTTGAGGGCAGCGATTGCCGGTTTTTAAGCGAACACTGGTCGGACGGTAAAGCCAAGAACATCAGCTACCGAGGCGCCGGGACACTCATCCATGGCGCCAAAGGGATGCCCCAGGATCTGGCCGACCTGACAGACGTCATCGCCCGCTTTTCCCGGCATGCCGCCGATCTGGTACACGGGCTGTTTCCGCATTACAGTAGCCACCTCAGGCCGGGCTATACCTCCTACCGCACCGCGCCGGTAGCGGGCCGGGTCACCAGTTGGCGCAAGGATGACACCCGCCTGCATGTCGATTCATTCCCCTCCAATCCAACCGGCGGTTTGCGTTTGCTGCGGGTCTTCACCAATGTCCATCCGGCTGGACAGCCACGAGTCTGGCGGGTAGGAGAGCCCTTTTTCGCGCTGGCAAACCGGTTTTTTGCCAAGGCTTCGGCACCGATACCGGGCGCGGCCTGGCTGTTACAACAACTCGGCATTACCAAGGCACGGCGTACTGACTACGATCACTACATGGGCCAACTGCATGACCTCGGTAAAGCCGACCTGGCTTACCAGCAATCGTCGCCACAGCGCTGCGTCGAATTTCCCCCGGGTGCCACCTGGGTGGTATTTTCCGATCAGGTCCAGCATGCCGTAATGGCAGGCCAGTACATGCTGGAACAGACCTTTTATCTGGATCCCGATCACTTGCTGCACCCGCAATCGGGACCGCTCGGCATCCTCGAGTCGCTCGCCGGACGCCCCCTGCGCTGATATAGAGCGCAGCCCACCTGTTATCCATGCCTAACGAGAGCCATCATCATGTTTGAGAAACCCGCCGCAACCCTGGTGCCTATTGATCCCCACCTGGCTCAACGCTGGAGTGGTCGTGCCTATGACCCTGACCGCTCGGTAGCCCGAGACGACCTGCTGGCACTGCTCGAAGCGGCCCGCTGGTCGCCCTCCTGTTTTGGCTACCAGCCGTGGCGCTTTCTGGTCTGGGACCGACGCGCACAGCCCGAATTGTGGCAACGGGCTTTCGCCTGCCTTGCCGAAGGCAACCGTAGCTGGGCTGTGGATGCGCCGCTGCTCATGCTTGCCTGCGCCGATACCTGCTTCGCCGACGGCAAAGCCAATCGCTGGAGCCAATACGACACGGGCGCCGCCACCATGAGCCTGTCGGTACAGGCCACCGCACTCGGCCTGATGGTGCATCAAATGGGGGGATTCAGCGTCGCGGCCGTACGGGAAGCTTTCGCGATACCGGAAGACATTGACTGCATGGCCATGCTCAGTGTCGGCTATCAACTGCCCAGGGAACGGATTCCAGCGGCACTTAGCGAACGCGAACAGGCCGCACGCACACGCCGCGCACTGTCAGAGACCTGTTTCGCCGGCGACTGGGGCATCCCCCTGATCTGAAACAGCAAGCCCACACAGCCCGCCGCCCCACTCCCCCAAGTTCGCCCCATTTCGATGTACCGATCCATACTCACCTTCATCCAGCACAGCCTGCCGCGCCAGGTACCGGCCACCGGCCTTGGGCTGTTCCGCATCGCCTTCGGTGTAGTGGCCTTGCAGGAAATCATGTTCCTGTTCTATTTCCGGCATCTGATTTTCGATCCCGTCCCCTATCTCGACCGGGCCTCCCCCATTCTCCATGTCTTTTTGCTGGCCTGGATGGTGATGGCCGGCTGCCTGATCCTGGGCTATCACACCCGGCGGGCAGCCTTAGCCAACTACCTGTTCTGGGTGATATTCGTCGTCTTCACCCCCATGTGGCAGGACTTCGATGGTGGCTTTGATCAATTGATGACCAGCAGCAGTTTCCTGCTGATCTTCCTGCCAGCTGAGCGTGCACTGTCGCTGGACACTCTCCGTCTGACCTGGCGCTACTCGACGCCCGGCCAGCGGTACCAGCCGCCGCGCACCGTATCCGTGCTGGCCTACACCCTGCCACTGGCGATTTCGCTCGGACTGCTCTACCTCGATTCCGGACTGCACAAGCTCTCGGCCGAATTCTGGCGCAACGGCATGGGTGCCTGGCTACCCGCGACCATGCCCTACTACATGTCGCCACTGGACATGAGTCCGCTCCTCAACATCAAGCCGCTGGAGCAACTGGTGGGTTATGCCATCATCGGCTTCCAGCTGCTGTTCATTTTCCTGATCGGGTTCAACGCCTTGCGAATCCCGTTGTTACTGATGGGGGTGGCGTTTCATGTTGGCATCATCCTCTCACTCAACATTTATCCCTTCGGCTTCGCCATGCTGGTGCACTACCTGCTCCTGGCGCCTTTCGACGGGTGGCGACGTATCGGCGCATGGCTACGGGCGACCGCACCCGAACTGACGGTGTTCTACGATCAGGACTGCCCGCTCTGTAACCGAACGGTGATCTTTGTCGAACATTTTGATCTGCGCAAGGCCGTCAATTTCAAGGGTCTGCAGACACACGCCAGAAACTACCCTGCACTGGCAACGATACCCGAATCTACCTTGCTGACCGACCTCTATGCGCTGGATCGGGCAGGTCATGTGTCGGCAGGCATCGACACCTACATCCGTATCCTGCTGGCCCTTCGTTATACCGCGCCGCTCGGCTGGCTGTTGCGAGTGCCCGGCATCTACCATTTTGCGCGGCGGGTTTATCGACATATTGCCGATCAGCGTGAACGACTGCCGTGCGGCGACCATTGCCCCACACCACCGCCACCCGCAGTGACCGATGAACGACCGTTCGCCGGATTTTATGCCCGCTATGCCGCCAACGACCGGCAGACGGGCCAGCGCATTGCCAAATTCCTGGTGCTGGTCCTCATTCTTCAGTTCAACAGCACCCTTCACTACGGTGTGCTGTACCGCTGGGCAGGCACCCGCCCTGCCGATCCGGCGCTGGCCCTGCTTGATCAGGTGAGCGACTCAGTCATTAATGTCTCCCATGCCTTCCTCGGCATATCACCGCATGCCCTTTACATGCACGACCATTTTGCAGGCTTCAACCAGATTCTCGCCCTGACCTACCTTGACAGCGCAGGCCAGGAACACTGGTTGCCCTTCATCAATCAGGAAGGGCGGCTGGTGACCCCTTACTGGGGGCGGGTGCAATCGATGTGGGCCAACGTCGCGATCACCGCGCACATGAACCGCGACCGGCTGGAAAAATTCATGAAAAAAGTCACCGCCTTCGAAGCCGTAGAACGGGGACTGGATCTCTCCAGCACCGACTTCATCATCAAGGCCAAACATGTCGAGGTACCGACCGACTGGGAGTACGACCTGCGGCACAAGAACATGGCCGCGCGCTGGCAAAATGTCGGCAGTGTGAGTTGGCGTGACTACGCCATGGCACTGGATGTGCCGGGACTCGCCTTCACGCCCGGCGGTGCGGCAGCCAGCAGGGCGATGCAGGATCGGTAAATCCTCGTTGCGGCCAGTACCGGTAGGTTAGAATGGCGGCCCAACCCGCAAGGAGAAGACAGCAGTTGTGCTTGAGATCATAAAACTGGGCGGATGGATGATGGTGCCGATCATCCTCTGCTCCATCATTGCGATGGCGATCATCGGTGAACGACTCTGGGCACTCCGTAGCCGTCGAATCATGCCGCCCACCCTGGTTCCCGCTATATTTGGCCTACACCGTAACCAGCGGCTGGATGCGCATGCCTTGGGTAGGCTCAAAGCCGGCTCGCCGCTGGGGGCGATCGTAGCGACCGCGCTCAGCAGCCAGCCGCTAGGCCGCGACATCATGAAAGAGAATGTCGAGCAGACCGGCCGCAAGGTGGTGCATGAACTGGAGAAATACCTCAACACGCTCGGCACCATCGCCTCGATTGCCCCCTATCTCGGGCTGCTCGGCAGCGTACTGGGCATGATGAAAGTGTTTTCCACCTTCTCGGCAGCGGGCAGCGACATCGCCAATCCGGCACAACTGGCCGGCGGCATTTCGGAAATTCTGATCGCAACCGCCGCGGGCCTTGCCGTCGCCATCCCCAGCCTGATCTTTCATCGCTATTTTCAGGGCAAGGTCGCCGAACTCACCGTTCGCATGGAAGAAGAAGCCGTGGCACTGATCGACGCCCTCAATCGCAGCGACACCGCAGAATAGCGCCGGAACAGCCCGATGAATTTCCGCCCCCGCCAACGCGACCTGCCCGAACTGAACCTGATCCCGATGATCGACGTGCTCATCGTGCTACTGATATTTCTG
>JBILXN010000023.1:0-19577 GCA_044378425.1 Methylococcaceae bacterium | reverse complement strand
ATCCTGCGGTAGGCGGCGTTCGGCGATGTTCAGCTTCGCCATGATCTTGATGCGGGAAATGACCGCGGCGGTGGAGCGTACCGGGGGGGCTTCCACTTCTCGCAGCACGCCGTCAATGCGGAATCGCACCTTGAGCCGGCTTTCGAACGGTTCGACATGAATGTCCGACGCGCGCATCTCCACCGCACGCTGCATGATGAGGTTGACCATCCGGATCACCGGCGCTTCCGAAGCCAGGTCCTTGAGATGCTCAACGTCGGCCTGATTGATGTCGTCATCGCTACCGAAGGTATCAACGATCTCACCCATGAGTGATTTTCCGGCACCGAGCTGGGTGTCTACGGCCCGGTCTATTTCCGAGGCAAGGCCGATGCGAACCTTGACCGGCCGATCACAGGCCAATGCCATGGCGTCCAGCAGGGCCTGATCGAAGGGATCGGTTACGGCGATTTCGACTTCGCTGTCGCTGGCGGTCAGGCCTGCCAGATGGTTTTCCTTCAGAAAGCGAACGGCCAGAGTATCGGGCAGGGGGGACGCTTCGGGATAGTCTTCGGGGGCAACCAGTGGCAGGCCGCTGACATCGGCGAGGATTTCGGCGGTATCGCGCTCCGATACCAGGCCCAGCTTGACCAGCAGGGCGGGAATGGGCTGGTCGTCGGTTTGCGCCGCCAATCGCCGGGCCCGGCTAATCTCGGCTTCACGAAGCTTGCCGCGCGTCACCAGCTCACGGGTGAAGCGTTCGTAGGGCCCGACGGTAGCCGGTTCATCCGGTGTTTCGGGGATATGTGCGTCATTCAAAACGGTAGCCAAGATCGCTGTTACCCGGAGAGGTTGAGTGGGTGTCTGCCCCATGTGGAGTCTGATATTACACCAGCGACAGGTCACTCCGCATGACAAGCCAGGCCCCATACCGCCGGCTGCCCGGTGCAATTTGACCTCTCACCCGAGGCTTCATATATCATTGCCGGAAAGCCAGATCTTAAAAGAGAGCACGATTCTCATGAATTTACTCGCATCGGATATCTACAACCGCTTCAAGGAACAGGGGCTGCTCTCGGCGTTGCAGGGCCGCGACCAGACCCTTCTGCGGCTGGCACCTGTCGAGGAGTGCCGGCCCGGAGACCTGGTGTTCATCGACCACGCCAAGTACCTTGAGCATGTCAGACGGCAGCAGCCGTCAGGGGTGGTCACCTCGGCGAAGATCGCGGAAGAAATGGGTGACCTTGGCGAGGTGGCGATACTGGTCGCGCCCAATGTGCGTCTCGCCATCGCCATCCTCAAACAGACCTATGCCGACCGCGATGTGCGGGACATTGAGTGGCCACGGATTCACCCCTCGGCAATCATCCATGCCAGCGTCAATCTCCCCGATGATGCCGTTATCGGGCCGGGGGTCGTCATCGGCAAGGACGTGATGCTCGGTGCACGAGTGGTGCTGATGCCGAATGTGGTGATCGAAAAAGGCGCTTCCATCGGCGCTGAAACCGTCCTGCACCCTGGTTGCGTCGTCGGTTACGACTGCGAAATCGGCGCAGGCGTGATTCTCAAGGCGGGCTGCGTGATCGGTTCCGAAGGTTTCGGCTTTGCCCAGGATGAGCGCCGCCGCAATTATCGTATTCCCCACACCGGCAAGGTGATCATTGAGGACCGGGTCGTCATCGGCGCCAATACCAACATTGATCGTGCCACCTACGGGGCGACCATCGTGCGTTCAGGCGCGGTAATTGATGCCATGTGCCATCTGGGGCACAACGTTGAGATTGGCGAAGATTGCATCCTTTGCGCCCACACCGGCATTTCCGGCTCGACCCGTTTTGGCAAACGGGTGATCGCCTCGGGGCAGACCGGCACGCTGGATCATGTCACCGTCGCCGATGATGTCGTGTTGCTCCATCGGGCGGGGCTCAATAACAGCATCAAGACGCCCGGGATGTACGCAGGCGGGCCGACCCAGCCCCTGCAGCAATATCTCAAGAACATGGCGATCATGCCCAAGCTTTACGACATGTATACCCGCCTCAAGGCGCTGGAGAAAAAGTTCGCCCAGCTTGCCCGTGATAGCGATGCTTGAATGGCGGGCATGAGACGGCCATGAGCAAATCAATCCCTTTTTTCCATGCCGTAGCGGGATTTGCCGGATTCTTTCTACTGTTGTTTCTGGCTTACCTGATCCTCGAGACTGAATTTTTTCGGGGTGATCCGGCCTTGGGGGGGCAGGAGACGCCCATTCGTAACGCACTGACGGAGAGTGCCCATGAGTACTGCGACAAGGCCGTTTGGGACACTTTGAGGCCGGGGACGCAGCCCTCTGTGGCGGTCGCTGCCGACTACACGGCGTGGGATATCGGTTTCGGCCGCTATCTTGTTAAGAGCTTTGTTCAGGTTCCGAACGGCACCAAGGATTATCTTTGCCGCATCAATCAAAAGGCCGATGACCCCGGTGCAAAAGCACACTGGCAAATCGAAAGCCTTGAATTGATTCCCTGACCCGCCACCGGCAGCCCTCTGTACTCCCAAACTAAACACGCATGAAAATAGCCACCTGGAACGTCAACTCTCTGCGGGTTCGTCTGCCGCATGTGCTGGACTGGCTGGGCCGTGAGCAGCCGGATGTGCTCGCCTTGCAGGAAACCAAGACCGAAGATGTAAATTTTCCTGCCGACGAACTGGCCAAGGCAGGCTATCAGGCGGTGTTCAGCGGCCAGAAAACCTATAACGGTGTTGCCGTGCTGTCCAAGATTTCGGCGACCGATCGGGTCACCGATATTGATGGACTGGATGATCCACAGCGCCGCATTCTGGCCGTTACGGTTGAGGGGTGCCGGATTGTCGATCTTTATGTGCCTAACGGCAGCGAAGTCGGTTCCGAAAAGTACGGCTACAAACTGGACTGGCTGACGCGGGTGCGGGATTGGCTGGCGGTAGAAATGGCGACGAACGCCAATCTGGTAGTGCTGGGAGACTTCAATATCGCGCCGGCCGATGATGATGTCTACGACCCCGACGCCTGGCGCGGCAAAATACTCTGCAGTGCGCCCGAACGGGATGCCTTCCAAAGCCTTCTGGACCTGGGCCTGTCGGACACTTTTCGTCAATTCGAGCAGGCCGAACGCAGCTACACCTGGTGGGATTACCGAATGAATGGCTTCCGTCGCAACCTGGGCTTGCGGATAGATCACATACTGGCCAGCCCCGCCCTGGCGCGTGTTTGTAGCGGCTGTCGAGTCGATGTGGCGCCCCGCAGACTCGAGCGCCCCTCTGATCATGCGCCGGTGGTGGCTGAATTTACGGTATGAGCCAGGCGGGGCAGGGCGCCTGAGTAATCAGGGCCAGCTGAGCAGCGACTCGTTCTTGTCACTCTTGGCCACATCAATAGCGCCGGAGCCGCCCATCGCCTTGTAGAGTGCGATCAGGTTAATCGAGGTTTGCGCCTCGGTGCGCGCCAATTCAAGCTCCTCAAGATACTGAATCCGCTCGGCATCCAGCACATCCAGAAAGCTTGCAATGCCCTCCTGGTAGCGGAGTGTGGCCAGTCGGGCGGCCTCCCGTAAATCCCTGAGCGACCGGTCCAGTTGCTGGCGTCGCTGGTCTTCCTTGATGTAGCCGGTCATGCTGGTTTCGGTTTCCCTCAGCGCTTCAAGGACGGCTTTTTCATAGCGGTAATAAGCCTCCTGCTGCCGGGCGTCGGCCAGGTCGATTCCGGCACGGATGCGACCAAAATTGAATACCGGTTGCAGCATGCCGGCGCCGCTGCTCCATGAAAACGCGGACGACTTGAACAGGTTTTCCAGATCGGTATTGCGGACCCCAAGGAAGGCGGCAACCGAAATTTTCGGGAACAGTTCTGCAACAGCGGCACCCTGCAGAGCGGTAGCCGCCGCGAGTGTGCGTTCAGCAGCCCGAATATCGGGACGCCGACGCAGGGTTTCAGCGGGCGACATCAGCAGGTGATAGCTTGCGGCGACGGGGACTGGCCGTGCGGCCGACAAGGCTGCGGCAAGCGCACCGGCCCGGGCGCCAACCAGCACCTCCAGTTGATGCTGGTTGGCGGTGAGCAGGCTTTCCAGTTGAGGGATGCCGGCAGCGGTTGATTCGGTCAGGGCTCTGGCTCGTACCACATCGTAGCGAGTGCCGACCCCTTCACTGAACAGGTGCTCGGTGAGCGCCAGGGTGTTTTGCTGCGAGCTCAAATTGGCCTGGGTGATGCGCAACTGATTCTGCAGGCTCCGGTATTCAGTGTAGTTGCGGGCCAGTTCAGCCGACAGAGAGACCCAGGCCTGCCGGTAGTCCTCGGCCGCCGCCTCGCTATCGGCCGTGGACGCCTCCAGCTTGCGGCGCAGCCGACCAAACACATCAATTTCCCAGAGGGCATCAAACCCCATCTGGAAGAAATTGAAGCTGACATCGCGGATCAGCCCCGGAGCAGGGTTGCCGAACCGGGCTGCGCCGGTGTTGCCTCCGATAGTCGGGAATAGCTCGGCCCGGCTGGCGCGGCGTTCGGCTCGGGCCTGTTCGATGCGAGCATAGGCGATCTTGAGATCGGGGCTGTTCTGCCTGGCGCGTGCCATGAGCTGATTCAGGCAGGGATCGTTGAAGCCGGTCCACCAGTTTTGCAGGGCGGCATCGGCGGCGGGCTTCAGCTGGTTTCCCGTCAGGCTCTGGGCATGCCAGCGTTCGACCGGCTTTTCGGCTGGTGCCTGATAATCAGGCCCCACTGCGCAAGCGGTGAGACCCCACGCCATCACCAGCCCGATCAAAGTGCTCGCGCGCATGGCCATACCCTTTTAAGAATAGGCCCACCGCGGCGTCGATCAGCTGTTTTTTCTCGGCTGGGGCCAATCCTGTCTGGAGCCCCAGCAGGCAACGAAAGTGATGATCACCTTTCAGCATTCCGAGCAGTAGGCGGCTCGACAGTTCGACGTCTTCCATCTGCAAGAAACCCTGTGTGGCCAGCTCACTCAGATAAGCCGAAAGCAGGTTTTGCACCGGCGCCGCACTGGAGTGATACGCCAGTGCGCCCAGTTCGGGAAACTGCTGTTGAGCTGACAGGAGCAGTCGGTACAGGCCTATGGCCTCTGGAGAGTACAGCAAGTCGACGAAGGCGCTGGCAATGCCGGTCAGGGCCTCAACGGGGTCCTGGGTGTGGTCCTGAGCCTGATCCAGGGTGCGCAACAGGTCATCGCACTGATCGGCAATGACGGCGGCGAAAAGTGTCTGCTTACTTTCAAAGTGGGTATAGAGTGTCGGTTTCGACACCGGCGCCGCTTCGGCAATGGTGTCCATTCTGGCACCGCTGTAGCCATGGGTCAGAAATGTCTTTCGGGCTGCATCGAGTATGGCCCGGCGCTTGGGGTGGGATGCGGTTTTCATGGCGGAGTGCGGGCAGGCGCGTTGCGAGGGTGTGTGTGACTGTTTATACTAAACTAACCAGTTTAGTTACACAACGCAAAGACCATGTCCAGCCTTCGTAAAGTGCTCATCGTGTCCCTGTTGATTGGTGTATCGGCGGGGGCATTGGCTTATTGGCGCACTGCCTTATACCCGTTTGAAAGCACAGACAATACCTACCTCAAAGCCCATATGACCGTGATCAGCCCGCGGGAGCAGGGTTACGTCAAGTCGGTGCTGTTCGAAAACAATCAGAAGGCCAGCCCCGGCGATGTGCTGGTCATCATTGACGATGCCGATTTTCAGGCCCGGGTCGCCGAGGGCGAGGCCCAGATTCAGGTCGTAAAGGCGCAGATCCAGAGCCTTGAGGCTGACAAACGCACCCTTCGCAGCCGTATCCTGCAGCAGCAGGCGGAACGGGCCGCCGCCGAGGCCGATCTGAGCCGGACGGCCAAGGATACCCGTCGCTTCGGTAATCTCGTCAGCGAGGGGGCTGTCTCCAGTCAGACCCATGATGCGGCCGATGCCGAATGGAAACAGGCCAGGGCGCAGGTCGACCGGATTCGCTCGGTAGGACAGGAGATCGACAGTCAGCTGGCAGGGCTCGACAGCCGCATAGACGAGGCGCAGGCACGGATCAAGTCCATTCAGGCCGGTCTGGAAATGGCCCGTATCGCCCTGTCGCATACCCGCATCGTTGCGCCGATTGCCGGCACTATCGGTAACCGTAGCGTTCAGGTCGGTCAGCTGGTGAAGCCCGGTACGGCCCTTGGCTATTTGATCCCCGCCGATGGGCTCTATCTGGAAGCCAATTTCAAGGAAACCCAAATTGAACACATGCGGCCAGGGCAGCCGGTAGACATCAGCATTGATGCTTATCCTGCACTGCGGCTACAGGGGACGGTGGACAGCTTTGCCCCGGCTTCGGGTTCCGAATTCAGCCTGTTGCCGCCGGAGAATGCGACCGGCAACTTCACCAAGATTGTCCGCCGTGTGCCGGTGAAAATCATCTTTAACCCAGGCACTGACCTGGCGCTGCTGAGGCCCGGTCTGTCGGCGAACGCCAAGGTTCGGGTGCGCTGACAGCCCATGAGCGACACAAGGACCAGCAATCTCCCGATGGGTACGGTTGATGAGCGCGACGGGGTGCTGAGCCTCACCGACTGGATTGGCTTCATTGCCATGGTGGTCGGCATCTTCATGGCGATCCTCGATATCCAGATTGTTGCCAGTTCGCTGGAGCAGATTCAGGCGGGTCTTTCGGCCACCCGCGATGAAATCACCTGGGTTCAGACCGCCTACCTCATCGCTGAGGTCGTGGTTATTCCCCTGTCCGGTTGGCTGGCACGGGCCCTGTCCACCCGCTATCTGTTCGTGTTGTCCTGCAGTGGCTTCACTCTGATGAGCCTGCTTTGTGCACTGGCCTGGAATCTGAACGCCATGATCGTTTTTCGTGGACTGCAGGGCCTTTTCGGTGGGGCGATGATTCCCACGGTATTCGCCGTGATCTACACCCTGTTCCCCCCTCGGCTGCAACCCGTCATGGTCGTGGTGGTTGGGCTGGTGGTCACGGTAGCGCCTACCGCCGGTCCAGTGCTGGGCGGCTATCTGACCGAATTTATTTCCTGGAAAGCCCTGTTCATGGTCAATCTGGTGCCAGGTCTTTTGGTCGCGGGTCTGACCTGGCTCTATGTGCGGGTCGATGAACCGGATTGGGCTCTGCTGCAGAAGATTGATTTTCGCGGGATTTTCTACATTGTCGCCTTCCTTGGCAGTTTGCAGTTCGTGCTGGAGGAGGGGGTTCGCGATGAGTGGTTCGAAAGTCGCAAAATCATAGGTTTCAGCCTGATAGCCACCGTGGCCGCCTTCGCCATGCTCTACCGCGAACTGACCATCGCCCACCCAATTGTTGATCTACGGGCTTTCCGTGATGGCAATTTCGCGGTGGGGTGCATGTTCAGTTTTGTGCTGGGCATCGGGCTTTACACGGTCATTTACCTGATGCCGGTCTATCTGGCCAGCGTCAAGGGTCTCAACAGTCTGCAGATCGGTCAGTACATCATGGTGGCGGGGATGTTTCAGTTTGTCTCCGCTTTCGTTGCCGGCCCGCTGGCGAAAATCATGGATTCCCGCTTGATGCTGGCGGCGGGCCTTTTTATGTTCGGAGCAGGCAGCTGGATGAATGGCAGTTTGACCGCGGAGGCGGGCTACTGGGAATTTTTCTGGCCACAGGCGTTGCGGGGCTTTGCTCTGATGTTCTGCTTCCTGCCCATTAACGCGCTGGCCCTCGGCACGTTGCCGCCGGAAGAGGTCAAGAACGCCAGCGGACTCTATAACCTGATGCGTAATCTGGGTGGGGCGATAGGTCTTGCCGTTGCCAATACGCTGATGATCCAGTGGAGCAAGGGCCACTATGCCCTGCTGAGGGAGGCGATAACACCCGGCTCGCCACAGGCCTCCGAACTGTTGGAGGCAATGCAGGAGCGTCTGCTCAATGCCGGCTTCGCCGATCCCGATCTGGCCGGGCTAAAACAACTCCAGGGTCTGGTGTTGCAGCAGGCGGAAGTCATGACGGTCAACGCCTTGTTTCATGCGCTAGGGCTGGTGTTCTTTGTGTCCCTGCTGTTGATGCCGCTGGTCCGTAAGGTGACGGTCGATGGAAGCGCCAGCGGCGGCCACTGAGCCCGCAGGGCATCATTCCGGGCCGCCGAAAACAGGTGGTGGTAGCGGTGCCGCGCTGTCCTCCTCGGGGTCTGCCGGCTCGACGCTGGGCTCGACCGCGGGTGTCGAGGCCGTTGGCATCGTCGAAAAATCCGCCTCTTCGGCAGCGGTCGGTGCCGGTAGCTCTGGAGCGCTGTCCAGTGGGGTCGGCATCATAGGCTCATGCGGAAAGTCACGGCCGCCCGATCCTGACGATGCGGTTTCGGTAGCGGCTGGCGTCCTGGTCCTGTCGGCGGGTGCCTGGGCGGCGGCAGGGGTAGCGCGATGGGGTTTGGCCCAGGGTTGGGTCGGGGCAACGATGATCAGCGTTTTGTAGGCAGGCGCCTTGCGGCCGGTTTTGCGGCCAGTCTTTTCGTTGAGGGTGTCAACCAGGCCATAACCGCTGTGGCCGACCAGATGAAACAGTTCTTCCGAGCGATAATCCTCAATATGGACACAGCCATGCGAGGCGGCGGCTCGCCCCATTTCCTTCAATGATGTTCGATCCAGCGAAGAGTGAAGGGCCATACCCCCGTGAAAAAACACCGCCCAGAGCATCGGCGCATCATATTTGCCGGACCAGTGGCGAGAGGAGAAAAATTTGGGTGTGAAATAGCCCGATGTGGTTTCAAAGCCCCTGGCGCCGGAAGAAATGAGCCAGTAATACAAAAGCCCGGTGCCGCGCTGGTAAACCCTCAACGTCTGGGTCCGCCCCCAGAACGGGTTGGTGCGCTTGTTCACGATCACAATCAGGTTGTAACTGTTGAATTCCGGATGGGTCAGCGGATCGGCCAGGCCTTCGGCCTCGGCCCGGTCAGGATCAACATAGGGCTTGAAGGCCTTGGTCACGCCAAAGTGATAGTCCGATTTGGCGCCGACATCCTGATCATAGCGGGCCGTCGGTTGACTGCGCGGAAACCCGGCCCAGGGACCGGGTGGCTCGGCCTCAATGGCGATGGCCGTGCCGGTTGCCATCAGCGGCGAAAACAGGCTGACCCGCAACAGCATGACCCTCGTCAGGTGGACGGCTTGGTGCACTAGGCTGGGGGTCATGGGCAGGCTCCGGGGTGAGGTGTGGGTCTAATATACCGTACCCATCCCGCTTTGCCTTGCCTCAGCGCAGCGCCCGGGCGCAGGCCCATACGTCTATCCGTTCTGCTCCCGCCCTTCGCAGGGTCGCTGCCAAAGCCCCGACGGTAGCCGCTGTGGTCACCACATCATCGAGTATGGCCACGTGGCGATAGGGGATCCTTTTATCGTGAGTGCCAAAGGCGTTCCGTACGTTTTTCCGGCGAGACAGGGCGGTGAGGCGGGTCTGTGAGCCGGTTTCGCGCAGCCGATGGCAGCAGGTAAAGTCCACCGCGATGCCGGTTTTCTCGGACACCGTCCGGCTGATTTCCAACGCCTGATTGAAGCCTCTTTCCCGGTAACGAAGCGGGTGCAGGGGTACCGGTATGATAACTTCCGGCGGCGACCCGGCGGTCGCAACCGAACCGGCCAGCAAACTGCCGAGCAATCGTGCGTGGGGGTAGTGGGCGCCGAATTTCAGCGACTGAATCAGGAATCTGACCGGTTCCTCATAGGCAAAAGCGCTCTGCAGGCTATCGAACGGGGGTGGTGTCTTCTGACAGATGCCACAGGCTCCGATGTCAGTTGCGGTGAGCGGCAGACCGCAGAGAGGGCAGGTCGCGGCGAGTCGCGGCAATGCCGCCGCGCAGGCTGCACAGAGATCAAGGCCGGCTGCGCCCGGATCACCGCAGAGGGTGCAGGTGGGCGGAAACATCCAGTTCTGTATAATCTCTGGCCAGTTGTTAATCATCGTCAGGTATTGCGGTTTACAGCGGTGCGCTGTTGCCCGGCTGCCTGACCCTCTGAGTCATTGCGGAGTCTCCAGATGCACGTTCAAGAATTCTCCACCGGCGCCAGCCACGCGCCTCTTACCATGGGTCCGGTTCGGCATGACTGGCAGCTTGAGGAGGCTGCAGCTCTGTTTGCGATGCCATTCAATGATCTGATTTTCCGCGCCCAAAGTCTGCATCGGGAATACTTTGACCCCAATGAGGTCCAGGTTTCCAGTCTGCTCAGCATCAAGACCGGTTCATGCTCCGAAGACTGCGCGTATTGCCCTCAGAGCGCCCATTATGACACTGGTCTGGGCAAGGAAGCGTTGATGCCAGTCGAGGATGTGCTGCAGGCGGCACAGCGGGCGAAAGACCAGGGTGCCGGACGGTTCTGTATGGGCGCTGCCTGGCGCAGTCCCAATGACCGCGATATTGACCGCGTGTGCGAGATGATTCAGGGCGTTAAATCGCTGGGCCTCGAGACCTGCGTGACCCTCGGTATGCTGACCGACAGCCAGACTCATAGCCTCAAGCAGGCGGGGCTGGATTACTACAACCATAATCTGGACACCTCGGAGGACTACTACTCCGAAATCATTACCACCCGTACCTATCAGGACCGTCTCGATACGCTGGAACGGGTGCGTTCAGCCGGCCTGAACGTCTGTTGCGGCGGCATCGTCGGTATGGGCGAGGGCGATCAGGATCGGGCAGGTCTGCTGGTCCAGCTGGCCAATTTGCCGCAGCACCCGGAGAGCGTGCCGATCAATATGCTGGTTCAGGTTGAGGGGACGCCCCTGGGGCATACGGCGAAACTCGACCCGCTGGTATTCGTTCGCACCATTGCGGCGGCGCGCATCATGATGCCCCGCTCCCGGGTACGCCTGTCTGCCGGAAGAACCGATATGAGCGATGAAATGCAGGCGCTGTGTTTTCTTGCCGGCGCCAACTCCATCTTCTATGGCGAGCGTCTCCTGACAACCGACAATCCCGTTGCGGATAGCGACCGGCAGTTATTCCAGCGATTGGGGCTGCGCATGGCGGGCTTTTATGCTGATGCATGAGCCTTGCTGGCTGGCACCGCCGGTTGCCGTCGGGCGCTGATGCGATCTGATGGGCTGCCTGTCCGTCTGGCAGAACTGGATCGACAGGGACTGCGGCGGCAACGTCGCATTCTGGACGGTCCGCAAGGGCTGCGCGTCGTCTGCGACGGCCAGCCCTTGCTGAACTTCTGCAGCAATGACTACCTGGGCCTCGCCAATCATCCCAGGGTCGTGGCCGCGCTGCAGCAGGGCGCCAGCGCCTACGGCGTGGGTTCGGGTGCCTCACACTTGGTCTGCGGCCACAGTCAGGCTCATCATGCACTGGAAGAGGACCTGGCTGATCATCTGCGGCGCGACCGTGTGTTGCTGTTTTCCACCGGTTATATGGCCAATATCGGTGTCATCTCCGCGCTGGCAGGGCGGGGCGATGAAGTGTGGGAGGATCGGCTCAATCATGCGTCGCTACTGGATGGGGCGCGGCTGTCGGGTGCACGCCTGCGGCGCTATGGTCATGCCGATCTCGACAGTCTCGATCAGGGGCTGGCTGCGGAGCATCACGGTCTCAGACTCATCGCCAGTGATGGTGTTTTCAGTATGGACGGTGACCTGGCGCCGGTGACCGGCCTCGCGCAGGTAGCGGCTGACCATCAGGCTTTGTTGCTGGTTGATGATGCTCACGGTATAGGCGTGCTGGGTCCGACAGGCGGCGGGGTACTGGAGGCGTTAGGTCTGACCCAGTCTGATGTGCCGCTACTGGTCGGTACCTTAGGCAAGGCCTTTGGAACCTTTGGGGCATTCGTTGCGGGTTCCGAGGACATGATTGAATATCTGATGCAGACCGCGCGGAGCTATATTTTTACGACGGCCACGCCCCCGGCACTAGCGGTCGCCACACGGGCAGCGCTTCGTGTGCTGCGGGAGGAGGGCTGGCGGCGGCAGCGATTGGCAGAGCTGATCGCGCGTTTCCGGACCGGGGCTGAGCAACTGGGCTTATCCCTGATGCCGTCATCAACGCCCATACAGCCCATTCTGGTCGGCAGCAATCAGGCTGCCCAGAAGGCCAGCATCCGCTTGCGGAATGCTGGTTTTCTGGTCGGTGCGATTCGTCCACCCACGGTTCCGGTTGGCACGGCCCGTTTGCGGATCACCCTGACGGCCGGTCATGGCGACGCTGACGTGGACGGATTGCTGACGGCACTGGCCGAAATCAACGGGCTCAGTTCGACGAACAGCGGAGAGTTGGCCTGATGGGGTCGCGCGGCGGTGTCTATTGCGAGACTCTCGGGAGCGGGCCTGATCTGGTCATGGTGCATGGCTGGGCCATGCAGGGTGGACTCTGGCGCGCGTTTGGCGAATCCCTTGCGGCAAACTGGCGCGTCACACTGGTTGATCTGCCGGGTCATGGTTTTAGTGCCCCGCAGCCGGATTATCGGCTGGATGCCGTCGTCGATACGCTGCTTCAGGCCGCACCCCCACGCGCCCATTGGCTGGGGTGGTCGCTCGGTGGCCTGCTCAGTCTTCGCGCGGCTGAATGCTATCCGGAGCGGGTCGCCAGCCTGACACTCATGGCTTCGACGCCACGATTTACGGCAGAGGCCCACTGGCCGGGCATGTCTCATCAGTCGCTGGCTGCGATGGCGATGGATCTGGAACGGGATTTTCAGGGTACGCTGAGACGCTTCACGGGGTTACAGACTTTCGGTCAGGAGGGTGCCCGCGCACTGGCCCGTCAGATTGAAGCCCGTCTTGCCGAGCGTCCTCCACCCGACAGTGCCGCCTTGCGTGGAGGGCTGAGTCTATTGCAGACGGTTGACCTGCGGCCCGCGCTGGCCCGGTTGGCTATCCCTGTGCTGGCGGTTTTAGGCAGCCGTGACAGGTTGGTGCCCAAAACCCTGGGTGCGGCTCTGGCTGAACTGAACCCGGCTATAACGGTACATGCGCTGCAGGGGGCTGCTCATTTGCCTTTTTTGACTGAATCAGCGGAGACCCTGGGACTGATTGAGGCTTTTCTTGCCCGAGTGGTGCATCGAGAGGTGGGGCTGTGACGCGGATCAGTGCTGATCTCATGCCGGCCAAAGGGTTGATCGCCCGCTCATTTGGTGCCGCCGCATACAGTTATGACGGTGTGGCCAGCCTGCAGCGAACGGCCGGCCAGTTGTTGCTGGATCAGTTGTCCCAGGGATGTGGGTCTGCCGGGGTCGGACGTATTCTGGATGTCGGTGCCGGGACGGGGTTTATTACCGCCGCACTGGCGGGTTCTCACCCGGCAGCGCAGGTGCTGGCGCTGGATTTGTCGGAAGGGATGCTGAGGGTGGCCCGTGACCGCTTTTCGGGCGCATGTATTGCCGGCGACGCCGAAGCCCTGCCGCTCTCCGATCACAGCATTGATGTCGTGTTTTCGAACATGGCCATCCAATGGTGCCCGAGTGTCGAGGACGTGTTTCGGGAGTTTGGCCGTGTTTTGCGCCCCGGCGGCAGGTTGCTGTTTACCACGCTCGGGCCTGCGACACTGGGGGAGCTACGCGCTGCCTGGGCGAGTGTTGATGACCACACGCATGTCAATGAATTTACCAGCACTGATGAGATTGACCGCGCACTGACCCGAGCAGGTTTCCAGAATCGGTCCGTCAAGACCGATATCAGCCAACTGGAATACGCCGATGTCATGAGTTTGATGCGAGGTCTCAAGCAACTGGGTGCCCATAATCTGACGCCGGGGCGCGCGCGCCATCTCACCGGCAAGGGCATGCTGCGGCGTGTGATGGATGCCTATCCCGGCCAAAGGTTGGGGCGGCCCGTATTGGCAAGTTTTGAGGTGGTGACTGGAATGGCACGAATGGAGGGTGAGCGTGGTACCGACAATCAAGCCGGTTAAAGGCATTTTTATCACCGGAACCGATACCGGAATCGGTAAGACCTGGGCGAGTGTTGCCCTCATGCGAGCGTTGCAGGAAACAGGGTTGACGGTGCTCGGCATGAAACCGGTTGCCAGTGGCGCCATCTGGCGTGATGGCCGTCTGGTGAACGAGGACGCTCTGGCCTTGCAGGCAGCAGGGTCGGTGGTCATCCCTTATGAGCAGGTAAACCCCTATGTCTACCAACCCGCCGTGTCACCCCATCTGGCCTATGAACGCGCAGAGGAAGCCCCTGATATTGAGTGCATCGTGCGCAATTTTGGGGCGCTGGCGGAGCAGGCTGACTGCGTGGTTGTCGAAGGCGTAGGGGGTTGGCTGGCGCCCATTAATGCCCGGCAATCGGTGGCAGACATGGCCGTCGCGCTTGATATCCCGACAGTGATGGTGGTGGGTTTGCGTCTGGGCTGTCTCAATCACGCCCGTCTGACCCACGCCTGTATCTCAGCGGGTTCAGCCCGTTTTGGCGGCTGGATTGCCAATCACCTGGACGCTGAAATGCAGTGTGTGCCAGAAAATCTCACGACGCTGGCGCGGGATATGGGAACTGAATGTCTGGGGGAAATAGCCAACGATGCGAACGCGCAGGCCTCTGATTCGGGGTTCATGTCGGGCTGGAAACACAGTGAAATCTTGCGCCTGCTAGCACCTTCAGATAGGATTCAGCGTTTTGACTAGAGTCATGACCTGATGGGCGCAGGTCAGAAATTCCGCCCAATTGTGGGCTTATTGCTAACCACTTGCGTGCTTGATGGTTGGGTGTCTACCCGGGGTTGTCCTCAAGTTCGGGTTTTTTTGAGGCACACGAGCCAGTAAGTCGGTCCAGTAGGTGATAATTGTCACCCTGTGCGTGTCAAATTGGCTGCAACTCGGAAGGGGGATGGGCGTTGAGCGCTGAGTTTGCAACCCGTAAGGACAGCGTTTCCTTACGTCTAATCGAATAAAAATCTCATTTTAGGACGTGGAGTGGATTTTGCTGGTATCCAGCATGAGCGCTCTTGCCAGCGTTGTTGAACGGTCTGAAATGCAGGCAGCCCGATACTCAACAGCGGTGGCGACCCCTAACGGCGTTAGGGTGGTTTTGGCTGACTCAGAGTGCTGAGGGCAGAGGCCGCAACGTGCGGCAGATTTTGATTTTAAGACTATGTTCGGTCAGGTTGAATTACCTTAAAGGTTGACAGAGAGGGTTCCGTGAAAACATTAAAAACACTGCTTGCGATTTCAGGTTTGGCAGTAGCTGGTGACGTTTTGGCTGATTACACGGTGAATCTGACCCAAGGCGTAACCGAATTGAGCAGGGACATTCACGACCTGCATATGCTCATTTTCTGGATTTGTGTGGCCATAGGCGTGCTAGTCTACGGGTTGCTGATTTATTCGTTGATCAATCACAGAAAATCCAGGGGCGTTGTGCCCGCTCAATTCCACGAGAATACCAAGCTTGAAATTCTCTGGACGGTGATCCCCTTCATCATTCTGATGGGAATGGCGGTACCGGCAACCACCGTGATGATCAAGGCCTACGACACATCGGGGGCCGATCTCACCATCAAGGTGACCGGATACCAGTGGAAATGGAAATACGACTACCTCGATGAAAATATCAGTTTCTTCAGCACACTGGATGCGAAAAGCAATCTGGCCCGTCAGAAAAACTCGGGGATAGACCCTGCGACAGTCGAGAACTACCTGCTGGACGTTGATCATCCCCTGGTGGTGCCGGTCGGCAAAAAAATTCGCTTCCTGTTTACCGGTGGCGATGTGATCCACGCGTGGTGGGTGCCTGATCTGGGCTGGAAGAAGGACACCATCCCGGGTTTCATTACCGACGCCTGGGCCACGGTTGAAAAACCCGGCACCTACCGGGGGCAATGCACCGAACTGTGTGGCCGCGACCACGGGTTCATGCCCATCGTAGTTGTCGCCAAGACCGAACCTGAATATCAGGAATGGCTGGCCTCACAGAAGAAGGGCAAAGGAAAGACTGGAGAACCTGTAGCAGCCGTTACGGAGCAGGAAAAGCCGGCACCGGTTGCTGAGAACGAAAAGTCCGAGCCGGCCCCGATGAATGAGGCCGTAGCGGCCGAATGGCCCGCAATGGAGAAGGCCGAGCTCATGGCGTTGGGGCAGAAGGTCTACGAGGCGAATTGCCTCAGTTGCCATCAGGCCAATGGTGAAGGTATCGCGGGTCTGTTCCCTGCCATCGCGGGCAGCGCAGTGGCCAACGGTCCTGTGGCGTCTCACGTCAGTCTGGTCCTGAACGGCAAGCCACCGTTAATGGCCTCCTTCCGCTCGGTTCTGACGCCGGCCGAACTCGCAGCAGTCGTAACGTATCAACGCAACGCTCTGGGCAACAGTACGGGCGATGTCGTCCAGCCCGGCGATGTTGCGAAACACAATTAACCTGATCACATTTGTTGAGGTGAGTGCTATGTCAGCAACGGCAATTCATGACGATCATCACGATCACGGCCCTGCCAAGGGATTCATGAGATGGGTGACTACGACCAATCACAAGGACATTGGTACCTTGTACCTGATCACTTCGCTGGTCATGTTTATGGTGGGTGGCGCAATGGCCCTGGTGATAAGGGCAGAACTATTCGAACCGGGCATGCAGTTCGTTGACCCGATGTTCTTCAATTCCATGACCACGCTGCACGCGCTCATCATGGTTTTCGGTGCTGTCATGCCGGCCTTTGCCGGTCTGGCGAACTGGATGATTCCGATGATGATCGGCGCGCCGGACATGGCGCTCCCGCGTCTGAACAACTGGAGTTTCTGGTTGCTGCCGTTCGCAGTGGTCATGCTGATCAGCACCCTGTTCATGGAGGGGGGCGCAGCCGCGGCGGGTTGGACCCTCTATCCTCCGCTCGTCCTGCAGACCGGAGCGGCGTTCCCGTTCACCATCTTCACGATCCACATTCTGGGTATCTCATCGATCATGGCGGCGATCAACATTATCGTCACCATTCTTAACATGCGCGCACCCGGCATGACCCTGATGAAAATGCCGTTATTCGTCTGGACCTGGCTGATTACGGCATTTCTGTTGATCGCCATCATGCCGGTATTCGCCGGTGCGGTGACCATGCTGCTGACCGACAAATTTTTCGGCACCAGTTTCTTCAATGCCGCGGGCGGTGGCGACCCGGTGCTTTACCAGCACCTGTTCTGGTTCTTCGGTCACCCTGAAGTCTACGTCCTGATTCTGCCCTCATTCGGCATCGTGTCCCAGATCATCCCTACCTTTGCCCGTAAGCCGCTGTTCGGCTACAGCTCAATGGTGTACGCAACAGCCGCTATTGGTGTGCTGTCGTTCGTGGTGTGGGCCCATCACCAGTACACCGTGGGCATGCCGATTGAGGGTGAGTTGTACTTCACCTACGCGACCATGCTGATTGCAGTGCCAACCGGCGTAAAAGTATTCAACTGGATTTCAACCATGTGGCAGGGGGCAATGACCTTTGAGACCCCGATGCTGTGGGCGATTGCCTTCGTTGTCCTGTTTACCATGGGCGGCTTCACCGGACTGATGATGGCCATTTCCCCTGCCGATCTTCAGTACCACGATACCTACTTCATCGTTGCGCACTTCCATTACGTACTAGTACCTGGCGCCGTGTTCGCGATTATTGGCGCCGTGTATTTCTGGTTGCCGAAGTGGACGGGGCATATGTACGACGAACGTCTTGCCAAGCTTCATTTCTGGCTGACCACGATATCCGTCAACGTGTGCTTCTTTCCGCAGCACTTCCTGGGTCTGGCCGGTATGCCACGGCGAATCCCTGACTATGCCTTGCAGTTTGCCGAATTTAACGCCTGGTCGAGTGTGGGCGCATTCGTATTCGGTTTCTCGCAGTTGATTTTTTGCTATATCGTCATCAAGTGCGTGCGCGGTCAGGGTGACTACGCCAGCAGCGAAGTGTGGGAAGGCGCCAGTGAACATGGCCTGGAGTGGAATCTCCCCTCTCCGGCGCCGTATCACACCTGGGAATCTTCGCCCTACATCAAGTAAGTGTTGACTATCCCCCCGCGCCGTAACCGGTGTGGGGGGTAATAAGGCAAATTAAAGGATGAAAACAAAGACCAAGAATATGTGGCTGGCAGGCATGATAGCCGTGGTTGCGGTCTGTTTGTATTTCTATGCGATCTACCATGTCATGCGTTCGACGACCCCGCTGTGAGTGATACTACACCCAAGAAATCCAACAAGCGGGTCCTCTGGACCGTTTCACTGGTGGTTGTCGCCATGTTCGGCTTCGGGTTTGCCCTGGTGCCGTTCTACGATGCGTTTTGCGAATGGACGGGTCTCAATGGCAAGATCAAGACGGTAGCGCAGGCCGAAACGAGCTTTAAGGTCGATGAATCACGCTGGGTTACGGTTGAATTTGTGACAACAGTGAACCTCAGTATGCCCTTGGCGTTTCGGGCCGAGCGAGCAAAACTGAAGGTCCATCCCGGCGAATACCACACGGTTAAGTTCTTCGGTACTAATCAGACCGACCGCCCGTTAGTGGGGCGGGCGATCCCGAGCATAGCCCCCGGATGGGCGACACAATTTCTAAAAAAGACGGAGTGTTTCTGCTTTGCCGAGCAAACCTTCACGCCGCACGTGGAGAAGGAAATGCCCGTACGGTTTGCAATTGACCCGGCGTTACCCGAAAACGTGGGAGACATTACGCTCTCGTACACGTTTTTCGATATCACCGAAAGCAAATGACATTTAGCCACGATCACGATTCAATAACAGGGGATTAACATGGCTTTACACGGTTCCTATTACCTTCCACACAAGGCAACACAGCCGATCATCGGTTCGATTGGCCTGTTTTTGCTATTGGCAGGGTTTTCCAATTACCTGAACGGATCTGATCTGGGCTCGACCATGATGTGGGCGGGTTTCGGAATCATTGCCTACATGATGTTTATCTGGTTTGGCGCGGTGATCCGCGAAAGCCTCGCCGGTAAATACAATGACCAGGTCGACATGTCGTTCCGCATGGGCATGATCTGGTTCATTACCTCCGAAGTATTCTTTTTCGCAGCCTTCTTTGGCGCTCTCTTTTACAGTCGCATCTATGCCTTGCCATGGATGGGCGGAGAAGGCGCCGGCGTGGCTACCCACCAGTATCTTTGGGACGCCTTCCAGAACATCTGGCCTACGAATGGGCCCGCCCACATCGGCGGCAAGGAGGGCGGCGAATTCGAGCCCATGGGGGCATGGGGTATACCCGCAATCAATACGCTGATCCTGTTGACGAGTGGTGCCACTGTCACCTGGGCACACTGGGGACTGCTGAAGGACAACCGCAACCAGTTGATTATCGGACTGGCGCTGACGGTCCTATTGGGATTCCTGTTCGTCGTACTCCAGGGGCTTGAATATCATGAAGCCTATACCGAGATGGGCCTGACTTTAGGCACCGGCATATACGGCTCCACCTTCTTTATGCTCACCGGCTTTCACGGTCTGCATGTCAGTATTGGAGCCATCATGCTCCTGGTCATGTTGCTGCGCAGCATGCGCGGGCACTTCACTGCGGAAAACCATTTTGCATTTGAAGCGGCTGCCTGGTACTGGCACTTCGTGGACGTGGTATGGCTGGGGCTGTTCATATTCGTCTACTGGTTGTAGACACGACCCATCACCACTACCGAAGGCGTTGCTCTATCAGGGGCAACGCCTTTTT
>JBILXN010000152.1:0-6092 GCA_044378425.1 Methylococcaceae bacterium | reverse complement strand
CGAGACTGTTGAGAAAAACGTGTGGGAGGTATTGCGGACGATCTACGACCCCGAAATTCCGGTCAATATCGTCGAGTTAGGGCTGATCTATCACTGCGGCGTAAAGCCGGTGAATACCGAATCCAATGATGTTCACATCATCATGACGCTCACCGCGCCGGGTTGCGGCATGGGACCCGTGCTGCAGTTTGATGCCGAGGCAGCGGTCAGAAATCTGCCTGGCGTGAACACTGTCCGGGTGGAAGTCGTATTCGACCCGCCTTGGTCACGCGACAGGATGTCGGAAGTAGCGCAGTTACAGCTAGGTATGATCTGATCCGGACTGCCTTTGCTTCGGCATTGCCGGGTTAATCCTCGTCGGCTTCGGGGTCACAGTCGGTGTAAGCCTCGGAGTCGTCTGTGATTGGTGCCAGGATCTCTTTGAGATACTTGAACATCAACCGCGCCGCCCGCGGGGGTTTCGCGGCATCGCGCTCGGCCAAAGCCTCCCGGACCAACTGGCGCAGTTTCTGTCTCTCGGCCTCGGGATGCTCGCCGATAAAGACGTTGACGGCAGCATCGCCCTCGGATAGTAGCCGGTCGCGCCAACGCTCACACTGATGCTGGAACCGCACCAACGTCACGCCCTGCCCTTTGAGCTCCAGCAATTTCACTTGAATCGGCTCGATCTCGGTATGCCTGAGTAACTTGCCGATAAACTTCCGCTGACGCTTAAGCCCGCCATGGGCGGTTATTGAGCGGCCCACCAGGACAGCTTCCAGCAACTCAGGGGCCAGGTCGAGCTGCTTCAGTTTCTCACCGGACAAGCCCATGAGCTCCTGTCCGAGATCCTGCATCGCGTGACTGTTGCGTTTGAGGCTGCTCTTGCTGGGTCCGCGATACGTTTCTTCGTCAAGTAAATCGTCTTCGTAATCTTGCATTGGATTATCGATATAGCCTCAGGCGTAGCGGCCCATCAAGCACCGAACGACTTCTTTTTGGGCTTTGCATCGGTACTCTGCGCGGCGGATGGTCGGCTACTCTACCAAAATCGGGCCGGATCGGGGGAATGGCGGATAAAACAGATTCTGAGCAGACCATTGGCTATCGTGATGATGAGCCTTTGAAGCCCTCATACTGCACGAACTCGATCACCATATTTACGGGAAGCCTGGCGACAGAAAGAATCCACCATAGACTCTGATACTTCCTTGAAAAAGCCCCCAAACGCCATACCGAGCAGGCCATTTGAAAATTCGAAATCCATACTGAAACTGGCCTCGCAACCCGCAGTACCACTCGGCTCGAAACGCCAGAGGCCATTCAGCCGCTTGAAGGGCCCGTCGATGAGCTTCATCTGGATTGATCGCCCCGCCACCATGGTATTTTCGGTGGTAAACGAGAGCTTTATTTTGCCCTTGGACATGGTGATGGAAGCCTTCAGCTTGTCATCTGTTCGGGACAGCAGCTTAACCTCACTGCACATCGGCAGGTAGGCTGGATAGGACTGAACATCGTTGACGAGGTCGTACATTTCCTCAGGGGTGTAGTTCACACATACGCTAGTGGCTACGCTGGGCATCTCGCACCTTATATTTTTGTGTAATCGATTGTTGGGAGGTATCCGGCGAGGGCAATACCCTCACAGCCGGGCTACGGTCTCCAGCGCTTCGCTGAGTCGCTTGATTTCCTCATCAGCCAGTACCTGCTTGGTCACATCGTATTGAACACCCAGATAGTAAATCAGCTTGCCTTCCCGATCGAAGAGTGGCGTAAGCGCCAGATGGTTATAGAACAGCTCGCCATTCTTGCGGTAGTTTCGCAAGGTAACCTCTATCGGCTGATAATCGTCTACGGCTTGCCTGATCTTGAAGCGGGCCTCCTGATCACGGTCATCCCCCTGCAGAAACCGGCAATTACGGCCCACGACCTCTTCTTGGGCATAGCCGCTGATGGTTTCGAAGGCCTTGTTGGCATAGACGATGGGCATATCCGGTAGATCCGGATCAGCCAAGGTGACACCCGTCACGCAGGCATCGAGAATTGTGGACAAAACCTGTGGAATGAATCCGGGGTCTTTTTCCGCGATAAAGAACATGGTGTTCTCCTGATTAGTGAAGATCGCTAGAGGGCAAATGTTCAACCGGCGCTGGCAAGGCCTCTATCAGGCCCTTGAGGTTTTTAACCGTCCGATTGGCGCCATCCTGAACGGCTATCCGTATGAGCTTTTCAAATGGCCGCATAAACATTTCCAGTTCTGGAAACTCGAAGGTAAAGGTGACCCGGGTAGTCGCTTCCGGTCCTTCTGCCAGAACATCAAGGTCATAGATGCAGCGGTAAGCATTGGTGACCCCCGTGAAGGCTATGCGCTGATTTGCGATCAAGTCGGTTACCCTGAATGTCGATTCCGAACGATGGCCGTGATCAACCCGCACCTGATGAACCATCGAACCGACCGCCAAAGGCCCCTCCATGAGCGGCTTCAGGCTCACCACCTCAGGTGACCAGCGTGGATAGTTTTCGAAGAAGCCATCCCCTATGAATCCGAAAACCTGAGTCATAGGTCTTCGTATGAGCGTATTGGCCTTACCCACAACGGGCTGCCTTGCACCGAATAACATCGTTACCCTCCCGATCCGAAGATCACTTGTAATTCCTTTTTGAACCCTTGCGCTGTGACGGTCCATTACAGGACGTAGGTATCGACCCCTGCCAACAGGAGGTCGTATTGGGCTTCGACCAGCTCCTTGACGACTACGGCAGGTAAACCACCCACCACATTACCCTTCAGACCCAGCCAGCCGATGGCATCACTAGGACCCAGCCCGATCACATAACCTAGATCCTGATGTAAATAAGGCTCCAGAATCTTGACCGGACCGGCATGGCGCAGAATGTTTCTCGCCGCAAGTTTACCTTTGCGCAAGGCGGTCTGTGCGCTCTGGGCATTGGAACCGGGCATTGTGTAGCGTGTACAGTCACCAGCGCCGAACACCCGTCCCAGCGCTCGCCCCTCGACCAGAACCTGACCGGCCACATTTGTTTTGAGCGGGTAAGCCGCCAGTTTGCCTGTGAACAGCAGTGAAAGCGCAGAAGGCAATGATCGGGGCTCAGCCGAATCACGTCCCTCTAAGGTCACCTCATCTGCATCCTGCCCACGAAAATAATATTGCGGCAGGTAATCAATCCCAAGATCGGCTAAGCGCGCCTGCACATATTTACCTAGTTTGCTGTTGAACTGTTTCAATGGTGCATCATTGGCATCGACCAGTCGTAGACGATACGGCAGGTTGTGTGAGCGAATGTAGTGAGCAATCTCGAATAAAAACTGTATCCCTGTTGGCCCACTGCCTATTACCGTAATCCAGGGTTCCTCACCGGCAGCTAGAGTAAGTTGCCGCTCCAGCAACTCAGGGCCCGGCGCAGCGTAAAAATCCGTGAGCGTCAGGGTATGCGGACCGAGTACAGCCTGTCTCTCTCCGGCACCGGTCGCCCACATCAGGTAATCGAACTCAATTACCTCATCACCGACCCGTAACTGACGATCACTGTTCCACTGACTGAGCACCTCATCATCGGCATTCAATTCGGCCTGAATATGGCGAACGTTGAAACGTTGGGCCAGCGTAGCGAAGGGTAGGCTTAACTCATCGAAGGGACGACGAAAGCTTTCATGCAGGTGGGTCACCTTCACATGCCTGTCGCGCGGATCAACCAGCGTGATCTCGGCTTCGGGACTCTTGTCCCGCAGGGTCGTTAGAGCCGCTAGGCCGGCATAACCGCCACCCACTATGACAACTCTGGGCGGATTCTTACCAGCAAAATAAAAGGGCATGAACATAGGGGTCTCAAAGGATTTCAGCGGTTAATGCCACCGCGTGGGCAAGCGAATATTAAAGATCTACCGTCGTAGACACGGTTTGGAACAGATAATTCGGCAAGGTGGCGATAAGACTGGCCAGCGTCAGTCCTTTGTGACGGCATTCAGTCCTCATGATCGGGTCGACCACAGTCCTCGCAGCGACCATGGACCTCGAATGTCTGGCGCCGGGGCTGGAAGTGGGCAAGACCTATTTCCTCCCTCGCCGCCAGCATCAAACCTGGCGCCAGCCGCTCCTCGACGTTATGACAGCACTCGCAAATCAACAGCATCAATTCATGCTGATGTTCTGGTTGCCAACAGCCCACAAACGCATTAAGGCTTTCAATGCGATGAATGAAGCCCTGTTCGAGCAGGAAATCCAGTGTGCGATAGATGGTCGCAGGCTTGGCAGCTGCGTCAAAGGTTTTGAGAGTATCCAGCAGGTCATAGGCCTTGACTGACTCATGATTGGACCAGATCAACTCAAGCACCCGACGCCGTAGCGGCGTAAAGCGAACACCACGCTCACAGCACAATCGCTCAGCCGTGCTCAACGCATCGGCAATACATCCCTGATGATCGTGACTGTGGGAATGGCTGGATGAATCCTGTCTGGGCATTGATAGACTCGTATCTGGCTAAAGACGGCCGAAATTGTACCCGCTGGCGTGGTTGAATAGGGTGTTGGCACAGCGACACAAGACCGATGTATGAGACAGAGTGCGCTACCCTGTAGCCTAGTTTGGCCAATAACGGTAATATCTCGCTTCCTCGTGATAGATCGCAGTCAATCAACTCGATAAACCTCTACCGCCCCGGTAGCTCAGCTGGATAGAGCATCCCCCTCCTAAGGGGAAGGCCGTGCGTTCGAATCGCGCTCGGGGCACCATAAAATCAAAGACTTAACTAGCGCCTTCCCGCGTAGGCACTATATCATACGACCCACTGGAACCCGCATGGCGTCTGGGGTCCGATAATCCACTATCATATTTTTATCATACGTCCGGTAGCAGATCGACGGCGGCTTGAAGGTTCTCTGGGACAAGAGGTGACCAGCGTTCCGTGAGTTGAACGGTGCTGTGGCCGAGCAGGTTTTTTACTGTGCGGAGATTGCCACCGCCCATGATCACACATTAGGCGGCAGTGTGTTTCAGGTCTTGTGGGGTGAAGCCGGTGATGCCTGCCCGCTTGCAAGCCCCGATACTTTTAGCCGCAGTTAATCCCCAAGCACCAAACCCGATGGGCTGGATTCGACGACAGGATACTGTCGCTCTACGCCCGCGGTATGACGGTGCGCGAAATCCAGGCGCACTTGGAGAAAATGTATGGCACCGAGGTATCCCCCAGTCTGATTTCCTCGGTCACCGATGCCGTCAACGATAAAGTGAAGGCATGGCAATCCCGGCCGCTCAATCCGATAGACCCCATCGTCTATCTCGACTGCATTGATATGAAGGTGCGGGAAGGCACAGTTAGGGTCAAGGCGGTCTATCTGGCCATCGGCATCACGATGGAAGGTGAGAGGGAGCTGTTGGGCCTCTGACTGGCACAGAGCGAAGGTGCCAAGTTCTGGTTGCAGGTCGTGACCGAACTGCGCAACCGGGGCGTGCAGAACATCTTTATCGCCTGTGTCGACGGCCTGAAGGGATTCCCTGATGCTATCGAGGGGGTGTTTCCGAAAGCGACCGTCCAGTTGTGTATCTTCCATAGGATCCGCCACAGCCTGAACTACGTCTCGTGGAAACGGCGGCCGGAGGTGGCTGCTGGCCTGCGACGGATCTACCCGTCGGCCACGGCCGAGGAGGCAGAAATCCGGCTCGGCGAATTCGAGGACAAATGGGATGCGGAGTACCTGCCGATGGGACAGTCTTGGCGCCGCAACTGGCAACGTGTGATCCCGTTCTTCGACCACCCGCCCGATATCCGCAAGGTGATATACACGACCAACGCCATCGAGTCGGTCAACATGAGCCTGCGCAAGCTGACCAAGAGTCGCGAGTCGTTCCCGAGCGACGAGGTGCTCCTGAAACTCTTCTACCTCGTGCTACGCAACATCAGCAAGAAATGGACAATGCCAATCCGGGATTGGAAAGCCGCCCTCATCTGTTTGACCATTCAATTCGGAAACCGTGTCGCATTGAACTGAGTTCAACCCCGGTTACACAAAAATTCGGACACGCCCTCAGAGAGGGAATTCAAGTCGCTTCGACGTCTGAACAACATCCTGTTCTTGACGACAGGAAAACCATCA
>JBILXN010000022.1:0-20004 GCA_044378425.1 Methylococcaceae bacterium | reverse complement strand
ATCAGGCCCGTCTGAGGCGGTTGTCGGCGGCTAATCGGGCTTCGGCTCCAACCCTTGTCCCATGATCCCGCGCCGGTGGTATAGTTGACCCATGAGTCTATTTTTTTGTTGAGACCCCGACCGGATATGCCGCAAGATCCTGACCAGAAGTTCATCGATGATCTGGCCGTACAGGACGCCAAGCCCAAGCTGAAAAGGCCGCCACTGTATAAGGTATTTCTGCTGAACGACGACTTCACGCCTATGGAGTTTGTGGTGGAGATCCTCAAGATTTTCTTTGGCATGGACGAGGAGAAAGCAACCCAGGTGATGCTCCATGTCCACACCCGCGGCATCGGTGTCTGCGGGGTATTTTCCAGGGACATCGCCGAAACCAAGGTCCGGCAGGTCAACGAGTTTTCACGCAAGCACCAGCATCCTTTGCTGTGCGACATGGATGAAGCCTGAAGTTACGGCCGCTTAATCAGGGCCATCCAGACGGAAGGGCCAAGTGACCACTGGACGATTCCGGGCGTCCCTTATGGACCCGGACTGGCCTCGCGCAGACCCACTCAACAAATCGGTTGCACTATGCTAAGCAAAGAACTTGAAGTGTCATTGAACCAGGCCTTTCGTTCCGCCTATGAGAAACGGCACGAGTTCATATCGGTGGAGCATCTGCTGCTGGCCATGCTGGATAATCACGCAGCGCTGGACGTGTTGAAAGCCTGCGGCGCCAACATTGAGCAGCTGCGCAGTGAAATCAACGGATTCATCGATGAGACTACCCCACTGATCGCACCGGGTCTTAAACGGGAAACCCAGCCGACATTGGGGTTTCAGAGAGTCCTGCAGCGGGCAGCCTTCCATGTGCAATCGTCCGGCAAGCAGGAGGTTACCGGTGCCAACGTGCTGGTTGCCATTTTCAGTGAACAGGACTCCCAGGCGGTTTATCTGCTTAACAAGCAAGACATCAGCCGACTGGATGTGGTGAATTTCATGTCCCACGGCGTTTCCAAACAATCCGAGGATGGCGATCACACATCTGGCAGCGAAGGCAGCGCCGGGGTTGACGGCGAACAGCCACAGCAGAACCCGCTCGACAAGTTTGCCGAAAACCTCAACGAACTAGCGCGAATCGGCAAGATAGATCCGTTGATAGGGCGACGTAGCGAAGTGGAGCGCACCATCCAAATTCTATGTCGCCGTCGCAAAAACAATCCGCTACTGGTTGGCGAAGCCGGCGTCGGCAAGACCGCCATTGCGGAGGGTCTTGCCAAAAAGATTGTCGATGGCGAGGTACCGGAGGTGCTGGCCAACAGCACCATCTATTCGCTGGATCTCGGCGCACTGGTGGCTGGCACCAAATACCGGGGCGATTTCGAAAAGCGGTTGAAAAGCCTGCTCTCGCAACTACGCGATGAGCCGGACGCGATCCTTTTCATCGATGAAATCCACACCATCATCGGCGCGGGTTCAGCCTCGGGTGGGGTGATGGATGCGTCCAATCTGATCAAGCCGGTGCTGGCCTCTGGCGATCTGCGGTGTATCGGTTCTACCACCTATCAGGAATATCGGGGCATTTTCGAGAAAGATCGGGCCCTGGCCCGCCGTTTTCAGAAGATCGATGTGCTGGAACCGTCGGTGGAAGAGACTTACCAGATTCTCAAGGGGTTGAAATCCCGCTTCGAGGAACATCACGAGGTCAAATACACCCTGGCCGCACTGAGAACGGCGGTGGAACTGTCCGACCGCTATATCACCGATCGTCACCTGCCGGACAAGGCCATCGACGTCATTGATGAGGCGGGGGCAGGCCAGCGGCTTTTGCCAGCTTCACGCCGCAAGAAACAGATCGGTACGCTCGAAATTGAGGATATTATCGCCAAGATTGCCCGCATCCCGCCGAAAACCGTTTCAACTAACGACAAGGACAAACTGCGCGATCTGGAAAAGAATCTCAAGATGCTGGTATTCGGCCAGGATGAAGCGATTATGGCTCTGTCAGCCGCCATCAAGCTCTCGCGTGCCGGTCTAAGGGAGGCCCAGAAACCCATCGGCAGTTTCTTGTTTGCAGGTCCGACCGGGGTTGGCAAGACCGAAGTCACCCGCCAACTGGCAAAGGTCCTGGGCGTGGAACTGATTCGCTTTGACATGTCCGAGTACATGGAACGCCATGCCGTATCGCGGCTGATTGGTGCCCCACCCGGCTACGTCGGTTTCGACCAGGGCGGACTGCTGACGGAAGAGGTCAGCAAACACCCCCACGCCGTGCTGCTGCTGGACGAGATTGAAAAGGCTCACCCGGACGTTTTCAATCTGCTGCTGCAGGTCATGGATCATGGAACACTGACCGATAACAACGGACGCAAGGCCGATTTCCGCAACATCATCCTCATCATGACCACCAACGCCGGGGCGACCGAAGGGGGCCGCGCCTCAATAGGATTCACTCAGCAAGATCACTCGTCGGATAGCATGAAGGTGATTGAGCGGGCCTTCTCACCTGAGTTTCGCAACCGGCTGGATACGGTCGTACAGTTTGCACCGCTGAGCATCGACATCATCGGACAGGTGGTCGATAAGTTCATGTTCGAACTTGAAACCCAACTGGCCGAGAAACGGGTATCCGTCGTACTGGAACCGGAGGCACGGCAATGGCTGGCCGAACACGGGTTCGACCCGCAAATGGGTGCGAGACCCATGAGCCGGGTGATACAGGAAAAAATCAAGAAACGCCTTGCTGAGGATATCCTCTTCGGCAAACTCAGCCAGGGCGGGATTGTCAGGATCGGCGTTGAGAGCGGAGAACTGGCCTTTACTGTAGAAGGACTGAGCCTGGCTTCCGAACCAGCCTGAGATCAGCAGATCAGCGCTGACGGAACGTGATGCGGCCCTTGGACAGATCGTAGGGGGTCATTTCCACCTTAACCCGGTCACCGGTCAAAATACGGATGTAGTGCTTGCGCATCTTGCCTGAAATATGGGCCATGACCACGTGGCCATTGTCCAGTTCGACGCGGAATGTGGTGTTGGGCAGGGTTTCAATCACCTTGCCTTCCATCTCGATATGATCTTCTTTCGACATAAACCTCTCACTTGCGGCCGCCGACGGCTATCGGCAAAGCGCGCATCTTACCACATCGCTACGGCACAGCCTCTCCCCTGTCAAGTCTGCGCCAGCCTGTTGGTGTTAGCACTTCCAGTGGCCGGAAGCCGCCCTTGTACGCCATTTTCCGGCACTCGGTGATCCAGAATCCCAGATAAAGCCACGCCAGCCCCAGATCGACTGCCGCATTTATCTGCGCCAGCACGGCATAGGTACCCAACCCCCGCCTTTCCAGATCAGGGTCATAGAAGCTATAGACTGCTGACAGACCATCGCCCAGGACATCGACCACACTGACCGCCAGCAGGTCGGTGCCTGCGCGCAACTCCCAGAATTCTGTACCTGACCAGCCGCTATCACCTAGAAAGCTCATATAGTCATCAGCTGTCATCCGAACCATGTCGGTATCCGGGTGACGCCGCTGCAAATAGCGCAGATAAAGTTGGTAATGGACGTCATCCAGTATCGGCGGTTTGCGTAACAATTGCAGCCCCTCATTCAGGCGGAGTAGCCGCCGTTGCGCACGATTAGGAGTGAAGTCTGCCACCGGCAGCCTGACGGGCCTGCAGGCAGCGCAGGCGATACAGTGCGGGCGATAGACCAGCCGGCCACTCCGACGGAAACCATTGGCTACCAGCAGCCGGTAACCCTCAGAACCCAGTTCATCCTCGGGTGGGACAAAGGCCATGCGGGCGGAACGGCCCGGCAGATAATCGCAGTTATTCTCGGCCCCGAGATACAGTGAAATATCAGTCACAGCGGTTGCTCTCCACCCGTCCAGGCGCACTCCGGCACCGATTCGGCGCAATGACGCAGCAGCAGCGCCGAAAATTCCGGACGCGGAATTTCGCTGGCCCCAAGGCTTTGCAAATGCGGTGTGTGAACCTGGCAGTCGATCAGGCGGTAACCCCAACGATCCAGCTGTTCACAGGCAAACACGAATGCAGCTTTGGAAGCATCAGTCACCCGATAAAACATGGACTCCCCGAAAAAAACCCGGCCCATTGCCACGCCGTAGAGTCCTCCAACCAACTGCCCGTCTTGCCACGCTTCAAACGAATGAGCCACCCCCAACCGATGCAGTTCGGCATAAGCCACCCGCATGTCAGCGCTAATCCAGGTGCCACTTACCCCTGCCCGAGGTGCCGCACAGGCGGCCATCACTTCACTGAAAGCGGTATCAAAACTGAACTGGAAGTCGCCGCGCCGGAGGCGTTTCCCCAAACTACGAGAGACCTTGAGCCGTTCAGGCAACAGGATCAATCTGGGATCGGGCGACCACCAGAGAATCGGTTCGTCGGGATTGAACCAAGGAAAAATTCCCTGCCGGTAAGCGTTAGCCAGACGTTGCGGCGTAAGGCAACCGCCGACCGCCAGCAAACCGTTGGGCGCTTCCAGGGCGGTCTCGACCGGGGGAAACGCCTGCTCCGGCCACTGTGGGTTCAGCACTGTTAACATGATTCGGCCCGATAGGGTGAGCGCGCCATCTGGCCGTCAATGTACTGTTCGACAGCGTGCCGTTCATGGGTCAGAAACCGCGCTATTGGCGCCTGAAAACCGGGTTCCGCAATCCAGTGATACGACCAGGTAGGCGTCGGCAGGAAGCCTCGGCTGACCTTGTGTTCACCCTGGGCCCCCGGCTCAAACCGGGCAATCTTGCTGGCGATGCAGAAGTCGATGCCCTGGTAGTAACAGAGTTCGAAATGCAGCCCCGGAACATCTTCGTGGCACCCCCAGTAGCGCCCGTACAGCGCATTGGTGCCGACCAAGAAATAAGCTGCAGCGATCACCTGGCCCTGCCGCCGCCCAACAACCAGCCGCACCTGATCGCCCATCTGGCTGGCGATGGCTTGAAAAAAACCCAGCGTCAGCGCCGGATAATTGCCATGCCGGTCGAACGTATCGCGGTAAAGCGCGAAAAATGCCCGCCAGTCGACCGCTGTGACCTGGGTTCCGGCGATTTGCTCTACTGTAATTCCCGCTTCTCGCACCTGCCTCCGCTCACGCAGAATTTCTTTGCGGCGTTTGGACGTTAGCCGGGACAGAAAATCATCGAAACAGCTATAACCCTGATTTTGCCAGTGGAACTGGCAGCCCATGCGGCTCATGAGCCGAGGGGATTCGGCCAGCACAGCATCATTCGCAAACAGCCAGTGCAGAGACGACACCCCCCACTGCTCGGCTGCCTCAATGGCGATATCAAGCACTGTCGCCGCCATCGCAGGGTCTCTCGCCTGCGGATGCAGCAAAAGGCGTGGCCCGGTAGCGGGTGTGAAGGGGGACGCAACAACCAGTTTGGGATAATAGGCCAGTCCTGCCCTGCGATAGGCATCCGCCCACGACCCGTCAAATACAAACTCGCCAAAAGAATTATCTTTGAGATACATCGGCAGCGCGGCCAGAAGAGTGCCGTCATCGCCTTCGACGAGAAGATGCTGCGGTGTCCAGCCCACCCGCTCACCGAGACAGTCCTGAGCTTCTAGTGCCAGCAAAAACTCATGCCGCAGAAAAGGGTAAGCACCATCGCTGAGGGTATTGAAGGCAGCGGCTGTTACCTCAGACAGGCCACTCACCGGACATCGGACGTTCATGCTACGACCGGCAGAAACGCCGGCGCATTCAGCAGACTACCGGAAGTTAAATCTCTGTTGCACGCCTTGATTGGGGCACGCATCCATGGGATATGGGATAATGCGGGCTTACCGCCCGTTTTCTCCCCGTAGGACTGCTCCTCGGGCCGAGGGAATATCGCTATCATCCTGACATCCAGCTTTTCTCAAATGGCTCAATACGTTTATACCATGAACCGCGTGGGCAAGGTCGTGCCCCCGAAACGCGAGATTCTGAGGGACATTTCCCTATCCTTCTTTCCTGGCGCCAAAATCGGTGTACTCGGCCTCAATGGCTCAGGCAAATCGACCCTGCTGCGCATCATGGCCGGCGTTGATACCGAATTTAACGGTGAAGCCCGTGCCCAGGCCGGCATCAACATCGGCTACCTGTCACAGGAACCGCAACTGGACCCGTCGAAAACCGTCCGTGGCAATGTCGAGGAAGCCCTGGCCCACATCAAGAATGCGCTGAGCCGACTCGACGAGGTCTATGCAGCCTATGCCGAACCGGATGCCGATTTCGATGCTCTGGCAGCGGAACAGGCGAAACTGGAGGATATCCTTCAGGCCAGTGACGGCCACAATCTGGAACGTACGCTGGAACTTGCCGCCGATGCCCTCCGACTGCCCGACTGGGATGCCGATGTAACGAAACTCTCGGGTGGTGAACGACGCCGTGTGGCCCTTTGCCGTCTGTTGCTGTCGAGACCCGACATGCTGTTGCTGGATGAACCGACCAACCATCTCGACGCCGAATCCGTGGCTTGGCTGGAGCGTTTCCTGCATGACTTTTCCGGCACCGTCATTGCCGTCACCCATGACCGCTACTTCCTCGACAACGTTGCCGGCTGGATCCTCGAACTTGACCGCGGCCATGGCATTCCCTGGGAAGGCAACTACTCTACCTGGCTCGAGCAAAAGGAAGCCCGCCTGGAGATTGAGGAAAAGCAGGAGAGTGCCCGCATGAAAGCCATGAAGGCCGAACTGGAGTGGGTTCGCACCAATCCCAAAGGGCGCCATGCCAAAAGCAAGGCCCGTCTGCAACGTTTCGAAGAGCTCTCCAGTCAAGAGTCGCAAAAGCGCAACGAGACCAAGGAAATCTACATCCCGCCCGGGCCACGCCTGGGTGATGTCGTGGTTGAAGCGACCGGGATCAGCAAGGGCTTTGGTGAACGTTTATTGATTGATGGACTTGATTTTCGCCTGCCGCCCGGCGGCATCGTCGGCATCATTGGCCCGAACGGCGCCGGCAAAACGACCCTGTTCCGCATGATGGCCGGCATAGAACAGCCCGATAGCGGCAGCATCCGCATCGGTGAAACCGTACAGATCGCCCACGTTGATCAGACTCGCGATCACCTCAATGACAACAACACTGTGTGGGAAGAAATCTCCGACGGTCTGGATATCATCACCGTAGGTACCTACCAGACGCCGTCACGCGCCTATTGCGGCCGGTTCAACTTCAAAGGCTCGGAACAACAGAAGCGGATTGGTGAACTGTCAGGCGGTGAACGCAACCGTGTTCACCTCGCCAAACTGCTGAAGAGTGGCGGTAACGTCCTGCTGCTCGACGAACCGACCAACGATCTTGACGTCGAAACTCTGCGGGCGCTGGAAGAGGCGCTGCTTGATTTCCCCGGCTGTGCTGTGGTCATCTCGCATGATCGCTGGTTCCTTGACCGTGTCGCCACTCACATGCTGGCCTTTGAAGGCGACAGTAAAGTCGTCTGGTTCGAAGGCAACTATGCCGATTACGAAGCCGACCGCAAGCGACGTCTGGGTGATGAGGCTGACAACCCTCATCGAATCCGCTACAAGCCACTAGCGGGCTAGTAGTTCGGCGCCATCCCGACCCATGCAGCGGGTTGGCGCCATAACCATGCTCTTTTTCATCAGTAAAGGTCACAAACTGCGGCCTTTGCATCACCAGCCGAGATTACATGACCGATACACCCACCTCATTTGAAGACCTCGACCTGTCCCCCGCCCTCCTGCAAACGGTGCGGGAATGCGGCTACGAGTCCCCCTCCCCTATTCAGGCAGCCAGTATCCCCCACCTGCTCGCCGGCCGCGACATCCTGGGTCAGGCCCAGACCGGCACCGGCAAAACCGCTGCGTTTGCACTGCCCATCCTCAGCCGCATTGACGTCTCGCGCAGGGTACCGCAAGCCCTGATCCTGGCCCCCACCCGCGAGTTGGCCATTCAGGTGGCCGAAGCCTTTCAGACCTATGCCCGCCACATCGAAGGCTTCCACATTCTGCCGGTCTACGGCGGTCAGGGCATGGGACAACAGCTCCGCCAATTGGCGCGTGGCGTTCATGTCATCGTCGGTACGCCGGGCCGGGTCATGGATCATCTGCGCCGCGAAACCCTGAATCTGGACTCGCTGAACACGCTCGTGCTGGATGAAGCAGACGAAATGCTGCGTATGGGCTTCATCGAGGATGTCGAATGGATTCTCGACCATACCCCGGAAACCCGCCAGACCGCACTGTTCTCCGCCACCATGCCGGCGGTCATCAAAAAAATTGCAGACCGCCACCTGAACGATCCGGCCGAAATCAAGATCAAGAGCAAGACCTCCACGGTCGAAGCCATCAACCAGCAATACTGGCTGGTGTCGGGTTTACAAAAACTGGAGGCACTGACCCGCATTCTTGATGCTGACGACATTGATGCCATGATCATCTTCGTCCGCACCAAGACCGAAACCGTTGAACTGGCTGAAAAGCTGGAAGCGCGGGGCTACGAGGCTGCCGCACTCAATGGTGACATGACCCAGATATTGCGGGAAAAGGTCGTGGACCGACTCAAGAAAGGCGCACTGGATATTGTCATCGCGACTGATGTTGCCGCCCGCGGGCTAGACGTGGAACGCATCACCCACGTCGTCAACTACGACATCCCCTATGACACCGAAACCTACGTCCATCGCATCGGCCGCACAGGCAGGGCTGGACGCAAGGGCACCGCAATTCTGTTCGTCGCGCCGCGCGAACAGCGGATGCTGCGGGCGATAGAACACGCGACCCGCCAGCCCATACAGCAAATGCGCCTCCCCACCCTAAGGGATATTGCCGATAAGCGCATAGAGCAGTTCAAGGCCCAACTGGTTGAGGCGCTCGACAATCAGGACATCAGCTTCTACCGGGAGTTGATCGACAAGCTTATTTCCGAGGACATCGGTGATCCCGCCGATATCGCGGCGGCCATTGCCTACCTGATGTATCGTGAACGACCGCTGGCAGCGGCCAATGAACCTGAACCGCCACCGCGACGCGAGTATGCCCGCGACTACAACGATGACCGCCGTCCCCCGCGCCGCAGCGAAAGCCGCGATGACAGCCGGCGTCGGACGGATGATCGCGGTGACTTCCGCCGTCCTGATGTCAACATGGCCCAGTTCACCATTGATGTGGGCCGCAGCCATGGCGTCATGCCAAAAGACATCGTCGGCGCCATCGCCAATGAAGGCGGAATCTCCGCCCGCCAGATTGGCGCCATCAAACTGTTTGATACCCACAGCACGGTAGAACTGCCGGGGGGCTTGCCTGATGAAGTATTCCGTGCTTTGAGACGCACATTCGTCCGGGGGCAGAAACTCAACCTGCAACCAGCCGAAGATAACCGCGGGTCCTCCTCAAAACCCAGCAGCCCCCGCAGCGGGGGTGGCAAACCCGCCGGTGACAAGCCACCACGACGGAAAGTTGAAGGGCTGACCCTACCACCATCCAAGTACCGGGCCAAACCTGACGCCAGCAAGGATTAAGGTCGAGCTATGGCGGTGCTGGAGGCAATACTCGAAAGACTGGAGCAACTGTCGGAGCAAGTTGAACGGCTGGTGCCCCCGGCGGCCGAGCCGCTACCTTGGGGCTCGGCTTGCGCTTTCCGCTGGCAAGGCATCACTCATCACCAACCGTTGCGGGCCATACAGCGCCCGCACCGCCTGCATCTGGCCGATCTGCACTGCATTGATCTCCAGAAAGAAACCCTGCTTCGCAATACCCGCCAACTACTTGCCGGCTTGCCCGCCAATAACGCCCTGCTCTGGGGCGCCAGGGGCACGGGTAAATCCTCACTGATCAAAGCCCTGCTCACTGACTGCGCAGATCAGGGCCTGCGAGTGATAGAAGTCAGCCTGCAGCATCTCATCGAATTGCAGGTCATCCAGGAAATCCTTGATGGCAGACCAGAAAAATTCATCCTCTATTGCGATGATCTCTCTTTCAACGCCGACGATGCCGGCTATAAGGCGCTCAAGGCCGTGCTGGAAGGCTCTCTCAGCGGCCAACCCGATAATATACTGATCTATGCCACCTCCAACCGTCGCCACCTGCTGCCAGAGTATGCCGGCGACAACGAGCAGGCACGCTGGATTGACGATGAATTGCACCAGGGTGAAGCCGTTGAGGAAAAAATCTCCCTTTCGGAACGGTTTGGGGTCTGGCTGTCGTTCCGAACATTTACTCAGGACCAGTATCTCGCCGTCGTTGACCACTGGATACGCCGGCTTGGCGGTGACCCTGGGGCCGACGAGGTCAGGACCGAAGCCCTGCGCTATGCCCTGTTCCGAGGATCCCGCAGCGGCCGCGTCGCTTCGCAATTTGCACGTGACTGGACCGGTCAGAGAGGACTGGCAGCATCGGCATGACCCGCCAGCCAGACTCTTCACACGCAAAAACCTAACGCCGACATAGACACCGATGACTCAAGACCCCCGCACCATTCTCGTCACCAGCGCCCTTCCCTACGCCAACGGACCGATCCACCTTGGCCATCTGGTCGAATACATCCAGACCGATATCTGGGTTCGTTTTCAGAAAATGCGCGGCCATAGCTGCCATTACGTCTGCGCCGACGACACCCACGGCACCCCCATCATGCTGAGGGCACAAAAGGAAGGTATCACACCGGAAACACTGATTGCCCGGGTACAGCAAGAGCATGAACGCGACTTTGCCGGCTTCTATATCGAATTCGATCAGTACTATTCGACGCACTCCGAAGAAACTCGCCAGTTCGCCTCGACGATCTATGGCCGACTCAAGGACAGAGGCCTGATTGAATCCCGAACTATTGAACAGTACTACGACCCTGCCAAGGAGATGTTCCTGCCGGACCGCTTTATCAAGGGCGAGTGTCCGCGCTGTCATGCCAAGGACCAATACGGTGATTCCTGCGAAGCCTGCGGCGCCACCTACGCCCCCACTGATCTGATCAATCCCTACTCCGCCGTATCAGGCGCAACGCCAGTGCGGAAGGAGTCGGTGCATTATTTCTTCAAACTGGGGGGTTGCGAGGACTACCTCAAGCACTGGACCCGCGATGGTCATCTGCAGTCGGAAGCCGCCAACAAGATGGCAGAATGGTTCGAGGCAGGTCTGGCTGACTGGGATATCTCCCGCGATGCGCCCTATTTCGGCTTTGAGATTCCCGATGCACCCGGCAAGTTTTTCTACGTCTGGCTGGATGCCCCCATCGGTTACATGGGGAGTTTCGCTAAACTCTGCGAACGTCTGGGGCTGGATTTTGAAACCTATTGGAACAAAGACGCCAGTACCGAGCTATACCACTTCATCGGCAAGGATATTCTCTACTTTCATGCCTTGTTCTGGCCGGCAATGCTGGAATACGCGGACTTCCGGACACCGACGCAGATTTTTGCCCACGGCTTTCTGACCGTGAACGGCGAGAAGATGTCCAAATCCCGCGGTACCTTCATCACCGCCGAAAGCTATCTGCAACAAGGCCTGAATCCCGAATGGCTGCGCTATTACTATGCCTGCAAACTCAATGGCAGCATGGAGGATATCGACCTTAATCTTGACGATTTCGCTCTGCGCGTAAACTCCGATCTGGTAGGAAAGTACGTCAATATCGCCAGCAGGACGGCGGGTTTCGTCACCCGGCAACTGAATGGCGAGCTTGATACGGCTTACTGGCAGAGCGAGGAAGGTCAAGGCATTTTGGACAGTTCGCTTGCTGTGGTAACAGTCATTGCTGACGCCTATGAGTCGCGCGATTATGCCCGCGCCACCCGCGAAATCATGCGGATGGCCGATGCCATCAACGAATATGTCAACGATCAGGAACCCTGGAAAGTTGCCAAAAATCCGGATCAGAAGGCACAACTGCTGCGCATCTGCACCCGCAGTTTGCAGGGTTTTCACACCCTGTCTATTTTGTTGGCGCCCTTGCTGCCGAACCTGACGGAGAGAGTGGCCCGTGACTTTTTCGGCATGGGCCGCAACTTTGTCTGGGATGATCTCAATACACCGCCGTATACCATCAACCCCTACCAGCATCTTATGACCCGCATTGATCCCACGTCACTTGACGGACTGGTCGCAGCCAACCGCCAAAGCCTTCAGGCGACGGAACCACAACCTGCTGCGACAACACATGCCATACACCCCATCGCCGACACCATTGGCATTGAGGACTTCGGCAAGATTGATCTTCGCATCGCCCGTATCGTCAAGGCCGATCATGTGCAGGGTGCTGACAAGCTGTTGCAACTGACATTAGATATCGGCGAGGCACAGACACGAAATGTATTCGCGGGCATCAAATCAGCCTATGACCCTGCTCAACTGGAAGGCAAACTGACGGTGATGGTGGCGAATCTGGCGCCGAGGAAGATGAAGTTCGGTCTGTCAGAGGGCATGGTACTGGCGGCTAGCGACGAACGCGGCGGGCCTTTCGTACTGATTCCGGATGAGGGTGCTCAACCGGGAATGCGGGTCAAGTAGAGTTTAACGGGGGGTTCGGGCGCAGGGAACCCGAGCGCCCGCAGCACACAATCAGCCGCCTTCCAGTCCCGCTTCCGCCATCGCCACTGCGCGAAATACTGCGCGGCCTTTGTTGAGGGTTTCTTCCCACTCGTTGAGCGGGATGGAGTCATGCACCACGCCAGCGCCGGCCTGGATGTGCAGAGTGCCGTCCTTGATCACGGCGGTTCGGATGGCAATGGCGGTATCCAGATTGCCGGACCAACCGACGTAACCCACCGCGCCAGAATAGACACCGCGTTTGACCGGCTCCAGCTCGGCGATGATTTCCATGGCCCTGATTTTCGGTGCGCCACTGACGGTGCCAGCGGGGAAAGTCGCCCGCAGCACATCGAAGGCATCACGACCTTCAGTCAACCGACCGGTGACGTTTGAAACAATGTGCATAACGTGCGAATAGCGTTCGATAATCATCTTGTCGGTCACCCGCACAGAGCCGGTTTCCGATACTCTACCAGCGTCATTGCGACCTAGATCAATCAGCATCAGATGCTCGGCAACCTCTTTAGGGTCACTCAACAAGTCCCGCTCGAAAGCCAGATCCTCCTCCGGCGTCTTGCCGCGGCGACGGGTTCCGGCGATGGGGCGAACGGTGACGACATTGTCCTCCAGACGCACCAGAATTTCCGGCGATGACCCGACAATGTGGAAGTCACGCAGGTTGAGATGAAACATATAAGGTGAAGGGTTTAGGCAACGCAGCGCCCGATATAAATCCAATGGCGGGGCGGCGAATGGGATGGACATGCGCTGGGACAAAACCACCTGCATGACATCGCCATCAACGATGTAATCCTTGATTCGACGCACCCCGCTCTCGAAACCCTCCTGAGTGAAACCCGACACAAAATCGGCCTCATCCACCGCACGCGCAGGGGCAGGCGTACAGACTGGCAGGCGGTTCTGCCTGAGTTCGCGAATAATGTCATCAAGATGCGCCTGTGCCCGCTCATAGGCGTTGGTTTCTGAGGGATCGGCATGGGTGAGAACCAGCAGGCGCCCCTTGAGATTGTCGAATACCAGCACATCTTCCGACACCATCAGCAGAATGTCGGGCGCACCGATAGGGTCGGGTTTTTCGCTCCGGAGTTGGGGCTCAATATAATGGATGGTCTCGTAGCCAAAATAACCGACAAGGCCACCGGTAAAACGCGGCAATCCCTTGATGTCCGGCACCCGATAACAGGCAGCAAAATCGCGGATCCAGTTCAGTGGATCGTCCACCTCAAGGGTTTCATCCAGCTTGCCGTCCCGTTCAATCACAATCTGCTGGCCGCGCACGCTGATAATGGTGCGGCAGGGTAAGCCAATGATTGAATATCGTCCCCACTGCTCACCGCCCTGAACCGACTCAAACAGATAGGAATAGGGTGCGTCGGCCAGCTTCAGATAAGCGCTGAGCGGAGTATCGAGATCGGCCAGAACCTCACGGGTGATGGGTATGCGGTTATAGCCCGCCTGGGCATAGCTCTGAAATTGTTCGGGTGTCATTACGCTAGATTTCCTGTTGGCGCTAATTCGCACGGGAATTAGCCGGTTATGGGGCCTCGACACGCTGACCCCCTGTTCGCATCAGCCCAACTCACCACCGCCGGGAGTTGGGTACGACAATGAGATCCAGTCCGTATTATGCGACCCGATGGGGTCCCCTCACGCGTCAGCCAGCAACCCCGGCAGCGTTGCGGAGCAGGGCCGGCAGTTCAGCGCATGAGCCGATGATGACGTCGGGTTCCAGCAGTTCCACTCCCGCCCCGCCGTGATAACCGTAGGGCACACAGGCCAGCATGTAACCGGCATTACGCGCAGCTTGCGCGTCAGTGGGAGAGTCACCCACCATCAAGCACTCTTCGGGACTGACCCCAAAATACGCGGCAGTCCTGAGCAAAGGCTCGGCGTCGGGCTTCTGACGGGCAAACTGGTCACCGGAACCGACAAAATCGAAATAGGATGCGATGTCCAGTTGCTGCAGCAACGGCAGCGTGAATCGCGAGTGTTTGTTGGTGCTGCACGCCAGGGGGTAACCCTCGGCCCTGAGCGCCGTCAAACCCTCGCGAACACCCGGGTAGAGACGACTGAACCGGCATAAATGGTCGGCATAAATGTCCATAAAACAACCCACAGCTGCGGGCGTTTCTGCCGGAACATCAGTCGGCCACTGCTCACCGGTGAGTGCGCGCTGCACCAGCATGGGCACCCCATTGCCGATCCAGCCCCGCACCATGACCTCACCCGCCGCAGGCCTGCCCAATCGAACCAGCATCGTATCCACGGCGTAAGCAATGTCCGGCGCGCTGTCTACCAGCGTGCCGTCCAGATCGAATACGATCAGCCGTGGCTTCCGCAGCATGAACCGCCTTTGGCTTCCGGGAGTTGAGCCTGGGCGAGTTCGTCCCGCAGGGCCTTGATGATCGTGTCGTAGTGGTTCGGATCGCTGGCTTTGGCAGCTCCGAATACGGCGGAACCCGCCACGAAGGTATCGACCCCAGCTTCAGCGATTTCGCGGATATTGGCAGGGCCGACACCACCGTCGATCTCAAGTCGAATATCGCGGCCGGATGCCTTGATCATCTGGCTGACCCGTCGAGCCTTGTCGATCACATAGGGGATAAATTTCTGGCCGCCGAAGCCTGGATTGACCGACATCAGCAGGATCATGTCAACCTTTTCCAGCGTGTACTCCAGCACATCAAGCGGGGTAGCGGGATTGAAAACGAGACCCGCCTTGCAGCCGGAATCCTTGATCAAGCCCAGCGTCCGGTCGATATGTTCGGAGGCCTCAGGATGAAAGGTGATGTAACTGGCACCAGCCTTGGCAAAATCGGGAATGATGCGATCCACCGGCCTCACCATCAAATGGACGTCGATAGGTGCCGTGACGCCATGCTTGCGGAGCGCATCGCATACGAGTGGGCCGATAGTCAGGTTGGGGACATAGTGGTTATCCATGACATCGAAATGCACCACGTCGGCACCTGCATTGAGGACATTGACGACTTCTTCGCCAAGGCGGGCGAAATCGGCTGAGAGAATGGAAGGGGCAATCCAGGCTTGGTTCATGGTGGTGGCTCGCGTTGGGTAAAAACCGGTAGGTACGCGACCTTCCGGGTGGGTGATGTCGGAGTCTACGCCGTCAAGATGTGAGCTTACGACTTGCAGGCGTATCAACAAAGTGGGGTATTTTCACACTTGCCCCCTGCAGGGGCAAGCCAGAGCATAAGGCCGCACGCTGCCTCCCTGCTAAAATGCCGTTCCACCTTCAAAGTCTAGCAACCCTATGTCCGACCCAGCCCGCAAAATTCTGGTTCTTGTCGATGGCTCGTCCTTTCTATACCGGGCTTTTCATGCCTTGCCACCCCTCATGAATTCGCGCGGCGAACCGACGGGTGCCGTACTGGGCGTAGCCAACATGCTGCGGAAACTGGTGGCGGCGTATCCCGATGCTCATATCGGCGTGGTATTCGATGCGCCAGGACGGACCTTTCGGGACGATCTGTTTGACGCCTACAAGTCACATCGCCCACCCATGCCGGACGATCTGCGACTACAAATTGAGCCGCTGCACGCTATCATCCGCGCACTCGGGCTGCCCTTGCTGATCGAAACCGGGGTGGAAGCAGATGATGTCATCGGCACACTCGCGGTACAGGCGGCGGAACAGGGCTACTTCGTGGTGATTTCCACCGGCGACAAAGACATGGCGCAACTGGTCAACGGCAACATCATCCTCGAAAACACGATGTTCGATGTTCGGCTGGATCGCGAGGGGGTCCTCGCCAAATTCGGCGTACCGCCCGAGCGCATCATCGACTATCTGGCACTGGTTGGCGACAGTTCGGATAACATCCCCGGTGTACCCAAGGTCGGCCCCAAAACCGCCGCCAAGTGGTTGCAGCATTATGGCTCTCTTGATGAGATCATCGCTCAGGCCGACAGCATCAGCGGCAAGGTGGGCGAAAACCTTCGCGCCAGCCTTGAGCAAATCCCACTCTCTCGCCAGTTAGCGACCATCCGTTGCGATCTGGCTCTGCCGCTGACACCCGAGCAACTGGCGTGCGCCGAACCGGACAGGGTGACCCTCCGCGAGCGGTTGAAGCAGATGGAATTCAACAACTGGCTGCGCCAGCTGGATGCCGCAGATCCTGCCCCAACCGCACCATCACGACCGTTACCCACAGACGCCTTGGCGCCACCCGAAGTCCATTACGAAACAGTGCTGACCGAAGCCGATTTCAATCGCTGGTTGAGCGCACTCAAAGCCGCCCCACTGTTCGCCTTCGATACTGAAACAACCAGCCTTGATTACAGCCATGCCGAAGTGGTGGGACTCTCCTTTGCCATTGAGTCCGGTCAGGCAGCCTATGTGCCGCTGGCGCATGATTACCCCGGTTCGCCGCCCCAGCTAGACCGGGCATGGGTTCTTGAAACCCTACGACCACTGCTGGAAGACCCGCACCGCGCCAAAGTAGGCCAGAATCTTAAGTACGATGCCCACGTGCTAGCGAATCACGGCATCACCCTGCGCGGTATCCGCCATGACACGATGCTGGAATCCTATGTGCTCGATAGTACCGCCAGCCGTCATGATATGGACTCGCTCGCGGCTCATTATCTGCATCAGACCACCATCAGTTACGAGGAGGTTGCCGGCAAGGGCGCGAAGCAGATCCCCTTTGCTCAGGTGGGTTTGACCGAGGCAACCCGCTATGCGGCCGAGGACGCTGATATTACGCTTCGCCTCCATCAGCATCTTTGGCCAAAGTTAAGCGCCGAAGCTGAGCTAAAAGAAGTGTACGAGACGCTCGAAATTCCACTGGTTCCCGTACTATGTCGCATCGAACGCACCGGGGTACTGGTAGACGTTTTCATGCTGGCGGAACAGAGTCGTGAACTGGCAAGGCGCATGATGGCGTTGGAGCAAGAGGCCCATGCTGTCGCGGGAAGTCCCTTCAATCTGGGTTCACCCAAGCAGATTCAAGCCATACTCTACGACACACTGAATCTGCCAGTCGTCAAGAAAACACCCACCGGCCAGCCCTCTACTGACGAATCGGTACTGGCCGAACTAGCTGAAATCTACGATCTGCCCCGTCTGATCCTCGAGTACCGCTCAGTCGCCAAACTACGCTCAACCTACACCGAAAAGTTGCCGCAGCAGATCAACCCCAAGACCGGACGGGTACATACCTCCTATCACCAGGCAGTGGCAGCGACCGGACGACTGTCCTCGTCCGACCCTAACCTTCAGAACATCCCGGTACGCACGCAAGAGGGTCGCCGAATTCGGCAGGCCTTTGTAGCCCCCCAGGGCCATTGCATCATCGCGGCGGATTACTCGCAGATCGAACTGCGCATCATGGCCCATTTTTCCGGTGACCCGGCATTGCTTGCCGCGTTTGCCGACGGTAGCGATGTTCACCGTCATACTGCAGCCGAGGTTTTCGATGTAGCCCTGTCGGAAGTCACGCTGGAGCAACGCCGCTCAGCCAAGGCCATCAATTTTGGCCTCATCTCCGGCATGTCGGCTTTCGGCCTGGCTAAACAATTAGGCATAGACCGAACCTTGGCGCAACGCTACATCGACATTTATTTTCAGCGCTATCCGGGAGTCAAAGCCTTCATGGAGCAGAGCCGAGAAACAGCGCGGGAAAAGGGTTATGTCGAGACGCTTATGGGCAGACGGCTTTATGTGCCCGAGATCAATTCACGTAACGGCCAGCGACGCCAGTATGCTGAACGAACCGCCATTAACGCACCGATGCAAGGTACGGCAGCCGATATTATCAAGGCAGCCATGATCACAGTGGACAGGTGGATCTACTCGACCGGCGTCCCGGTCAAAATGGTCATGCAGGTGCATGACGAACTGGTCTTCGAAGTGGCGGAGGATTTCATCAATCAGGCAACAACAGAAATCAGAACCCTCATGACCGATACAGGCCGATTGAGAGTACCGCTTTTGGTCGATGTAGGAACAGGCAGAAACTGGGACGAAGCCCATTGATGGTCCTCAGGCGGCGTTAAGGCCGCCCTGGCCTTCCTGCTAGATCTGCTCGGCAACCGAGAGACAGAGATTGGTAGGTTTTTGCTCGGCATCCAGCACCGGCTTGACAACGAAACTGATGAGACTCTCGATACCCGAATCGCCGATCTCACTGGCTGGGACCTTTTCCAGTTCGACCTTGCTACCCTTGATCGACCACTCAAAGCCGGTATCAAACCCGCTGTTACTACGTGATTTCTCCAGATCAATCTCGTAGGTGGCGCCAACACAGGCCGCCGACGGTGGCTTGAGGTCAAGCACATGCGTGTGAAACCCACTCGAGCTTGGGGGCTGTTTGCTGTCCGTGATCGGCAGATGAGTAGCCAAAATCAGCACCCGGGCAAGACCATTACTCAAAGCACCGTAACCAAAAGCACCGCTCTTGCCGTCCATTGGGACTGTAGCCCCTGTTTCCAACTCTAACTCCAGTTGTTTCCCCTTGGCTTTGTCCTTCCATTTCGTCTCAATCTCAAATTCCTTGAATTTCAGATAATCATGCTCTGCTGCCGATGCGGGGGTTTCAATTAAACCCAACAGCATGGCGCATACCAAACCAATGGTGCTTATCCTCATGCGAGATCCTCCATAAATCATCAATAGTCCACCGCTAAGATCAAAACGACTCTCGGCGAAAAAATCGGCCCATAGCCTATGACCCGACAGCAGATTTCCACACAAATCAGCCGCACTGGCAAAGGCTGTAAACCATTCGGTCAGCATTGAGTGAGAACGGCGACAAAGGGTGAGGGAATTTACGTGCTTCAGCGTGGCTCCCGTCAGATTCTTACATTCCCTCCCTCCGCTTCAGAGTAGCTGTTAAACCGGAGAGCCTGCTAATAACTGTGCGTCTACCCATTAACTCACATATGCCCCCTAGCGACTGGGGTGAAAGCAAGTGCTGCGGCTGACAAGTGTGGGGAACTGTATTACAATCGGCACGCTATATGGAGAGGTGGCCGAGTGGTCGAAGGCGCACGACTGGAAATCGTGTATACGGCAACGTATCGAGGGTTCGAATCCCTCTCTCTCCGCCATGTTGTTTTGTAAGCCTTTGGCCTAAAAGGCGTTACAAATTAGGCGGATTCTGTACCCGCCGCTGTACCCACCGTACTGACAAAGCATCGTTGGTGCTTTCCGAGACTAGATCGACGCTCAAAGCGCTCGATTCTGGTCTTAACTTGATGAGCGCGTATCCGCTAACTCCTCACTATTTGAAAAAATCCTAATATAGCGTCATAAGTTCAGCGACAGAGTTGGCTCGCCAGAATATCTGAACATTGGTTTCAGCCTCAACATTTTTGACTCAACCATCCTTTCTCGTCAGAAATTTCTCATTGCTGGTGTAGTGATTCTCCAAGGTCAAATCAGCATGGGGGTGCGGCGTAAACCTTGGACTGATTTATACCGCCATCCCAAGACTCATTCGGTATTCGACCGGACTGAGCGAACCTAATGAGATCTTGATCCGT
>JBILXN010000151.1:0-6133 GCA_044378425.1 Methylococcaceae bacterium | reverse complement strand
GTTCAACTCATGAAGGTTGAAGAAGGTGCGGTTTCGTAGGCGAGCGAGGATCCAGCGCTCTACCACCAGAACAGCATTCTCAACTTTGGCTTTGTCTTTGGGTCTCCCGGGGCGAGCCGGAAGAATGACTGTTCCGTAGTAGTCGGCGAACTCGACCGCAGATCGGTTGATGCCGGGCTCAAAGGGACACCCTCCCTGTTCATGGATTGAATCGACGCATACGGGGGGCCATGCGCAACCTCAACAAAAAGCTAACAATCCCCATTCAGCGTTGGAAAGCTGTGCTAACCCGTTTTACCATCATGTTCAGGAACCGTATCGCCCTGAACGGATATCAAACCCGCAGGCACAAACCGTCTGGCGTGAGGCGAAACGCCCTGAAGGCGCTGTTTGCAGGGTGGTCTGAAGCACGCGGGGCGAATCCGCCTTATGGGATTATCCACATAGACTTTTCACCATGAAGTTAAGCGGGACATTGACTGCTGCCGCGCTGATCGGCCTGTTGTTAGCGGGCTGCTCACCCGAGCCCGGCGACTATTCGGCTGAAACAGCGCGCAAATCCTATCAGGATGTGATGGCTGAACTGGAGCTGGCGATTACTGAGCGCAACTTTAGAATCACCGGCCATAACAGGATCGGCAGTGTTATTCGGGAACGGGAGCACATTGATTTCCCCGACTATGACAGTCTGCAGTTCTGCAACCTGACACTGGCGCAGCACATGCTCGAAATGTCGCCGGAAACCGTGGCCTGGATGCCCTGCACGATCTCGGTCCGATCACAAAACGGCAAGATCATCGTGACCACACATCTGCTACCAACCCACTCCCGCAATCCGCGTCTGAATGATTTTGCCAGAACGATGAACCAGCAACTGAAACAGATCGTCGACTTTGCCGTGGAACCCTGACGTCGATTGCCGCCATTCGGCACACTGCACTATCATGCGCCTTGCTCAGTTCAACCCACTCCAGAGTCAACAATGAATCTAAATCCTCGCTCCCGCCCCATTGTTTGGATGACACTGTTACTGGCCAGCCTACTGGGTCTGTCTACCCAGGCGATGGCTCGCAAGACCCAGACACAGAAAGCGCCCGCAGCCAAATCTGCGCCCTCCGCCGCCAGCAACGACTTTCCCACCCAGGCCAGAGTCGAATATGTCATGCAATGCATGGCCGAGCGCGGGGGTAGCAACCTCGACAATATGTATCATTGCGTCTGCGCGGTAGATAAGATCGCCAGCCTTATGAATTATCAGGACTATTCCGAATCCCTGACGTTTACTTATATGTTTGACACGCCCGGCGACAAAGGTGGTGAATTCCGCGATCCGCCCAAGTCCAAGGAACTGCGTGACCGCCTCAAAAACGCCAAGACCGAGGCCGACGCATGCTTTCCGGCGCTGCCGACCAAGCTACCAGCGCCGGCCACGAAATAAGCCGATATCCCGAGCAAAATCCGTCAGCGACGTGCCGGCGGATAAGCTTTCATAGAAATACATAGCCATAGGGGGTTAATCGCGTTATGCTAACCCCAGTTTGTCGCGGTGCCTTTATTGAATAGGTGCCCCGAGGATATTTCCGGCCTTACCCCTCAAGCGAACGCCTCAAGGCGCCCTCCCTTCAGCCCCGATTCCTCCCGCAAACAGTTACGATATCCGGACGTCCGTTTGCCGGAATTCCGTACCATTCTTGATAACCCAAACATATACGCCGAAATCGTTTTATAACGATGACACGGACTGGCGTAGCAGGATTCTTATATTACATGGCTTTTTCTTCCCTAGGCCTCGACAACACCCTTTTGCGCGCCATTGCCGAACAAGGGTATACGGCACCTACGCCGATCCAGTCGCAGGCTATACCGGCAGTACTTGCCGGCCGTGATCTACTCGCCGCTGCCCAGACCGGCACCGGCAAAACTGCCGCATTCACATTGCCCCTGTTACAGCGACTGATTGACATCAACCGCACCGGTGAGCGTAACCGGCCGGGTCGCGCACCCAGGGTACTGGTGTTGGTCCCTACCCGGGAACTGGCTGCGCAAGTCAATGACAACGTACGCGCCTATGGCCAGTTCACCCCGTTCCGCACTGCTGTTATTTTCGGCGGCGTCGGGATGCAGCCACAAATTGATACCCTCCGCAACGGCGTAGATTTGCTGATTGCGACTCCCGGCCGTCTGCTTGATCTTGTGACACAGCGGTTTGCAAGGCTTAACGAGATCGACTTCCTCATCCTGGATGAGGCTGATCGTATGCTGGACATGGGCTTTATTCGTGACATCAAGCGCATTCTGGCGCTGTTACCGAAGGTGCGGCAAAATCTTCTGTTCTCCGCGACCTTCTCGAAAGAGATTCGGGAACTGGCGGCAGGCCTGCTGCATAAGCCTCTGAGCATTGAGGTGGCACCTCGCAATTCCACTGCGGAAAGTGTTGACCAATGCGTTTACCGGGTCATGAAGGAATGTAAGCAGCCCCTGCTGGCCCACCTTATTACAACGGGTAACTGGGGACAAACACTGGTGTTTACACGGACCAAGCATGGTGCCAACCGTCTGGCGCAACAGCTGGAACGTGATGGTTTGACGGTTGCTGTCATACATGGCAACAAGAGCCAGAACGCCCGCACACGGGCCCTCAGCGACTTCAAGGAAGATCGTGTGCAGGTGCTCGTTGCAACTGATATTGCTGCCCGTGGTCTTGATATTCGTGAATTACCGCATGTCGTAAATTACGAGCTACCGGACGTGCCGGCGGACTACGTCCACCGCATCGGCCGCACTGGACGGGCAGGCGCTGTAGGCGAAGCGATCTCACTGGTGTCGGACGATGAATCAGTACAATTGCGCGACATCGAACGGCTGCTGGGACGCAAATTGACGAGCCGGGTCATGCCGGAAGGCATTACCCCCCTGCAGCGGGTAGAACCCGCTCCGGCGGCACATCGTCCTACCCCTAAACGCGGTAATTCGCCGGTTCGCGCCGGTCAGCACCGCTCTCAGCGGCAGGGTCAGGGCGTCAATCGCCGAGGCGCCGTCTAAAACCCCGCCACACTTTCTGCTTAACATCTACGGAGGACTAATATGTTAAGACTTTATGCCGGAAATCTGCCTGCGGATGTTACCGAAAATGAATTTACCGAACTTTTTGCCGAGTTTGGTCGGGTGCGTTCAATAGAACTTGCACGCGATATTTTCACGGGGCGCTGCCGCGGTTTCGGCTTCGTGGAGATGGAAGGCCATGAGGCAAGGGCTGCAATCACCGGACTTAATGGCCGGACTCTGCGCGGCAACAGCCTCCGCGTAAATGAGGAGCGTCCGCGCAGTAAGCAGCGCGGAGGTCGACGCTGATGAATGATTCTGCCGTAAGGATACCGGCAGCTGGGTGGTGTACTGCAAAGTTGATAGGGACATTTACGTACAGCATCGCGATAGGAAACCTAGTCTACTAGTCCCGTCGGCCTGTCTGAATCTGACTGGCCTGACTGGTTTTATCTGTTTAAGTATTTTGTATCTGTAAGGAGTTTCTCGTGGGTAAGAAGTTATACGTAGGCAATTTGAGCTACAACGTCAACAATAGTGAACTTGAAGAAATGTTCGCAGCGCATGGCACCGTTGAATCCGCAAGCGTCATCACTGATCGTGATACCGGTCGCTCAAAGGGCTTCGGCTTTGTTGAAATGGGCAACGATTCTCAGGCTCAGGCCGCTATCAGTGCCCTGCATGGCAAGGAAATGGGCGGTCGCAGCCTAACGGTTAATGAAGCCCGCCCGCGTGAAGAACGCAGCGGCGGTTTTGGTGGCGGCGCCGGCGGCGGTCGTCGTGATGGCGGTTTTGGCGGCGGTCGTCGCTTCTAGGCCGATGTTTTCCCCGTGCTGATACTCTGTTGATCAGCACGGGAAATCTAATATGCGCATCAACGAGCCTGCATCGGCTTGGCTTCGCATCAGCGTTTCAACTTTCTCATCAGGTAGCTGATGAAGTGCCTGACAAACCCCCAATTTAAGACCTTGTTCTTAAGGGCGTTATCCGAAATATAAAGTGATGTGCAGGTCGTTTTCAAAAATCTGCCGGCAAAAAGTCGCTGATACTTTCTGACAAATTCTTTCTTCATTCGGTAGAAACTGGGATTAGTCCCTGCTCCACCGACATGTTCAACGTGAAAGTCAATCACATACGCAGCGTAACCCCGCAACTGGGCCTGTAAACACAGATCCAGCCCATAGAAATGGAAGCCCTGTATATCGCGCGACAAACCCAGATTGGCATCCCGCCGTAGCACCATAAAATTCTCGTCCAGCGAATGAACCTTAGCCGGCAACTGGCCAAGGGTCACATTATCGTAGTAGGGATCGGTAATTCTGACGGCCATAGTGACGAAATCGCAAGCACCGGCATTGCCCAGCACAGCCCAGGCTTCATCCACCCCATACATCTGCTCAATACGGCGTTCCAACACGCTACTGTCGTCAAATCGATAGAGAATGTCCTGATGGCAGAGAATAATGTACCGGCCCGAGGCAGTGGCAATCATCCGGTTAATGCCAGCATAGGCATCCAACTGATTGCCTTTAGTATTATCAACAACCAAATACTCGCACCTATCCTTGCTAAATCCCGCCTTCAATGCTGACTGCAACATAGCATCATAGAGAGTCCAGTCAGTCACCAGCGTACATAGACTGAAAATATAACCAGGATTAGCATCCATTACGGATATGTCGCGAACATCGTTAAGTCGATCAGTCATAGTCATCAGCAATATCCCTGTTTAAGCACAAATGCCCACCCCTGCCGGTTGTGGGACCTAATATAACCAAAATATTAATTATCGTCTTGCGGCAGACCAGGCACTATAACTATGAGCAGACATACAGCCTGCCAGTAATAGCCAGAAGGGGCGTACATCCGAATGTAAATATCTAAAGTCAAACAGACTCCAGATCATAAAATACCAAAAGCTTATCCTTACAAACAGCCGGTAATCGGGGTGCAAGCAGGACACCGGGGAACAAGAGACAAACCCAGCCCGCAAAAAATATACGAATACGAATAACAAAGAAAATCCAACAAGCCCGAGAGTCACCAAAATCTCAAGGTATGCGTTGTGGGTATGGGGCAACCAGTTTCGGTCAAATAGATTTTTGTCGTTGCTATCCCGTATGAGATAAGCCGATGTACCTGGCCCCCATCCCATAAGCGGTTGCTCCAGCCATTTAGCAAGACCAAACCTTTGGAGATCAAATCGATAACTGGTATTACTCCTCGGCAACTGAGTCCAATGCCCTTGGGTCAACGCAGACAAAACCTGCCGGTCTTCCTGCAGACGGCCGCTGATAGCGTTGACCCATGCGCCGCCAGCCAACCCTACAATCAGTAGACCCGACAACAGCGCGGCTCTGGATTGTCGCCCACAGAGTGGGATCCCCGCCTTACGACGCCTGACAAGAGTAAAGCCGGTAAAATAAATCAGCACAAGCATGAAGGGTATCCACGCAGACTTGGAACCACTTTCGATAAAGCCGTAAAACGACACTATAGCCACAGCATAAGTGCCGAGTAATGTCCAACCGGAACGGGCCTTCAGTTCGCCCCTTATTCTAGACCCCAGAACCAGCATACCCAATATTATTTCGCCAAATATAAAGCCGGAGAAGATTGGATTAAAACCCAATCCCGTACGCTTCTCCAGCCTCATAGGCCAGACGTTACCCCAATCCATGTGAATGAGCACATGAAGCAGTAATCCGGCGACACACAAACAGAGTATTTCCCCGAATCGGATCCGCCCGCCAGCCAAACACCAGGCGATAGGAAAAAAGCTGAACAGCTTGATCCATGACAGCAGGGCTTTAATCTCAACCTGTTTCGTATCCGGAAGCCTGTCTATGGAATACCAGGTGAGCCCACCCAGATAGAGACAAAAGAGGACAGCCGACCAGAAGATACCGGACTGCAGTAACCAGCTGCGACCTTTGCCATCTGCCAGAAAGCCGGCCCACATTAGAAGCAGCCCCAGCGAAACGCCGACAGGACTCAGCCAGGCAGAGGCTGCAAACAGCAACAAACCCGCGGCTGCAACCGATTCCGCCGATAAACGTACACTCAATTCAGCCTTTGCCATATCGCTTTT
>JBILXN010000150.1:0-6136 GCA_044378425.1 Methylococcaceae bacterium | reverse complement strand
TACCCGCGAGGAACCAGCATGTCCAATCTTGCCTACCTGCCTGAAGCCGAGCCCCATCCTCGCGCCATAGAGACCGATAATCTGGCCGACCTCACTCTCATCTATGAGCCGGACGTCAACCTTTGCGTAGCACGTCGGCGCATCACTCCCGGCATTAGCCGTTTTGTTTCCCGACTTTTATTGACCAATCGACCGTTAGAGAGGGAGCTCATTTTCGGAAGCGAAAACCCGGTGGTCGAAAAACTGTTACCCGAGGCGCTTCAGGCTTTACCCTGCGCGGAGGCTTGGCTGGCCGATGTAGAAGGACTCATTGGCATCTTTCGCGATCTGTTCGACTCAGATCATTTGGGTCTACGGCTGCGCACCCTGGACAAGGCGATGTGTCCGCGATTTCATGTCGACCGGGTCCCGGTTCGAATGATCTGCACCTATGGAGGCCCTGGCACGGAGTGGCTGCCAGAAATAGCCATCAACCGGAAAAAGCTGGGTAGCGGGGCCTGCGGCCAACCCGACGAGACCTCCGGATTGATCCTCGACTCCGATTCGGCCGCCATCCAGTCCATACCTTCCTTTGCCATAGCGCTGCTCAAGGGTGAACTTTGGCAGGGCAACGAGGGCCGCGGCGCCGTGCACCGATCACCCCGGCCGACACGCCAAAACCCAAGGCGGCTGCTGTTGACCCTGGACCTGCTCTAGCGCCATGTACATCAAACTGACGGGCGGCCGGGTCTACGATCCGACTCAACATTGGCGAGGTGAGGTACGCGACCTGTTTATTAAGGATGACAGGGTCATCGCCAATCCTGGACCTGGCATTCGCTTCGATGCCGAATATGATGTCTCGGGCAAGGTCGTTATGGCCGGTGCCATCGACATCCACAGCCATATCGCCGGGGGCAACGCCAATACCGCGCGAGTGCTCCTGCCCGAACAGCACCGAAACGTGATGGCGGCGCGATTGGGCCATGGCCATGAGACTGCCCGCTGGTCCACGATCGAAACCGGCTACCGATATGCCCGCATGGGCTATACCACTGTGGTGGAACCCGCCGTCTTGCCCGCCAACGCCCTCGATGCTCACCTGCAGATGGCGGACATTCCCATCATTGATACGGCGGGACTGGCTATCCTGGGTAACGATGACTTTCTGTTGCGACTACTACGGGGAGGTGCCAGCCAGGCACAGATCAATGACTACGTGGCCTGGACCCTCCACGCTACCCGCTGCCTGGGCCTCAAGGTCATCAATGCGGGCGGCGCCCATGCCTTCAAATGGAATGTACGGAGCTTCGGTCTTGATGATGAAGTGCCCTATTACGGGGTAAGTTCTCGGCGCATCCTGGAGGTTCTCCAAAGAGCCGTCGTTGAACTGGGCGTCCCTCACCCGGTGCATGTTCACTGCAATAATCTGGGGACACCCGGCAATGTCGAGACGGCTCTCGCCACCATGGAAGCAGCTCAGGGACTACCGATGCACCTCGCTCACATCCAGTTCTATGGCTATGGCGCTGAGGGCCCACGAGGTTTTTCCTCTGCCGCTGCCCGCTTGCTGGAAGCATTCCACCGCCACCCCAACATCACCATGGATGTTGGCCAGGTACTCTTTGGGCAGACCGTCACTATTTCCGGAGATGTCATTGCCCAGTTCAGCCGCCGGGGTGACGCCAGCCCCAATAAATGGGTGGCTTGGGACGCCGAGTGTGAGGGTGGCGGCGGGGTGGTGCCCTATCGCTACCGGGAGCGCAGCTTTGTTAATAGTCTGCAATGGGCTATCGGTTTGGAAATCTTCCTGCTTGCGGATGACCCTGCGCGCGTATTTTTCACGACCGATCATCCTAATGGTGCACCCTTCACCCGCTATCCAGAGTTATTCAGATTGCTCATGGATTACGAATACCGACTGGAATATCTGGAAAAACTGCATCCGGAGGTGATCCCCCTGACTCTTCTCAAGGACTTGAAAAAAGAGTTTTCGCTGCATGAAATTGCCGTCATGACACGAAGCGCGGCAGCACAGTTACTGGGCCTGACGGATCGCGGTCATCTTCGCCCGGGGGCTGTTGCCGATGTTGCTGTTTACCAAGAGTTGCCGAATAAGGCGGAGATGTTCGCCGCCGCCGAGTTGGTATTCAAACACGGCGAACGGGTAGTGAAGAACGGCCAGGTCATTCTGCGCCGAACGGGAACTACCCAGATCATCAAACCAGGTTTCGATCATCGTATCGAACGGGAGATTCAAACTTATTTCAACCGATTCTACAGTCTGTCCCTCGACCATTTTATGATCAATGAAGCGGGCCTGGACTCGAACCATCGTCCGCGTTTTGTCAATCACGACCTGCTGAGCGCATGACCACAGGAGCGGTGGACACACCCACGGCAATTGGCTTATTACAAAGAGGGCCTATTGGAAATGCGTGAAACCGGCTTGAAGGATCTGGACTCACTCTGGTCGGGACAGGCAACCACCAGTCCCGTGGCCGACCCCGCCGATAGGACCCGTCGCAAAGAGGAACAAGCCCGGTTACTTAGTTTGCGCCAGCGTGAGAGCCTGTTATTGAACCGCATCGAAGCCTCGCGTCTTCGCATTGAAGCCGGCCGTTACGGCTTCTGCGGGGATGCGGGTGAACCCATAGGTCTGGCACGCTTATCGACGCGCGCATGGCTCGGTTGACGACAGGAGCCCCGCAACGGCTCCCAACTATTGTCCAGCCATTCGACGCCGTCCAAGCGCACATACTGACACGGATGAACCAGGCAGCACTGGCTGAAACGCTGACGACGGGGCATGTCTGCTACTGTTCACGCGCTAGGGCCCGTCTTGAGCTCAAAGGCGGAACATTAGGTCAGGTTCAGTACATCAAGATGTTGCGCCTCGGCTTCGATGGTGACACCTGGCCGATATGGGTTGAGCCCACGGGACCCGCCTGCCACACCGGTCAAGCCAGTTGCACCTATAACGCTGTCCGCGGCAATCGACTGGAGGTCCCTAGCCATCCAGAGGCCCAGGCATGACTCATGACGACTTTCACCCTCAGAGAAAACATGACCAAACCCGATCGACTACCCATCATCGTGCTGACCGGTTTCCTTGGGAGCGGTAAGACCACTCTGCTCAATCGACTGTTAAGAAATGGACCACGCTCCGCAGTTTTGATCAACGAATTTGGGTCTGTACCTATCGATCACAAACTGATCGCCGAACGCGATATTCCGCTGATGACACTGTCCGGCGGTTGCCTGTGTTGCCAGGTGCGTGGCGCCTTGGCCCCGGCACTCAGAAATATTCGCCTGGCCTGGCGTCGCCCCGGTGCGCTGCAATTTGAACGAATCATTCTTGAGACCAGTGGTGTTGCAAGCCCGGAACCGATTCTGGACACCCTGCTCAGCAACCGCTGGCTCTCACGTCACTATCAGCTGGATGCGATCATCGCTCTGATTGCTGCTCCCGCAGGGGAAACCATCCTCGATCGATACGCGGAGGCCCAAGCCCAGATTACATGGGCGGATCGACTATTGATCTCACAAACCGATCTGACGACACCCGCACAGCTCGACCGCCTGCGGGATCGCCTGGAAAAACTAGCGCCTGCCACGCCCGTCTTCCAGTCAGAGGACGGTGAAGCCGTGCTGGCCGTATTAACCCGTCCACTCCCCCATGGCCCAAGACCCTTGACTGAAAGTCGTGAGTTGGCCGATCACCCTTTTCACAGCCTCGCCATCCAGTTATCCGAACCGGTTACCTGGTCGAGTTTTCATCAAATACTCCAGGAAATTCTGGAGGCTCACCCTGAGATCGTCCGCATCAAGGGCATGGTTCACTTGAACGACCAGTTCGCCCCCATGGCTATTCATGCGGTATCCGGTCATCTTTTTGCTCCCGTCACGCTAACCGAGCGGGTGATTGAGGATCGCCTGAGCCGGCTTGTGTTCATTACCGAGGGCTCGGCCCAGTCGTTAGCCGACGCGCTCATCAACCGCTGGCCCGCCATTTACGGCAGCGCCAGAATCCATCCACACTAACTTAGGCAAAATCCTTCTATGGATGACAATTTGACTTCTCATCACGGTCTGTCCGACATGCTTCCGGTGGAAGATGTTCAGGGTCGCATTGATACACGACGGCAGCCGATTGATCGGGTCGGCATCAAGGACATCCTGCATCCGGTTCGCATTCGCGATAGAACACAGGGGGATCAGCACACCATCGCTCACTTCGAAATGACGGTGGATCTGCCGCAGAATTTCAAAGGGACTCACATGTCGCGTTTCGTGGAAATACTCAACCGACATGAGCATGAAATCAGCGCCCAATCTTTCAAGGATATGTTGGCTGAAATGGTTGCTCGGCTAGAAGCAAATAGCGGGCGTATCGCAATGCGTTTCCCCTATTTTGTCGAAAAGGCCGCCCCGGTGACCGGCATCAAGAGTCTGGTGGATTATGAGGTCAGCTTTCTGGGCGACACTCGCGAGGGTCAGACGAACACTCGGGTACGCGTCGTTGTACCCGTCACCAGCCTTTGCCCCTGCTCAAAAGCGATATCCGCACGGGGTGCACATAACCAGCGTTCACACGTCACGGTCACCGTATCCACCCGAAAATTTGTCTGGATCGAGGAGCTGATCGAATGGGTCGAAGCCGAAGCGTCTGCCCCTGTCTATGGCTTACTCAAGCGTCCCGACGAAAAGTTCGTAACCGAGCAGGCCTACGATAATCCGAAATTCGTCGAGGACATGGTGCGGGATGTTGCGGGACGGCTCGACGCCGATCCTCGAGTCACAGCCTACGTGGTGGAATCAGAAAACTTTGAGTCCATCCATAATCACTCGGCCTATGCCCGTCTGGAACGACATAAGTCAGCCCATGAAGAACCATTCTCATGAACCTGAACACCGCAGTTGGCGGCTGGAGCAGCGCGAGTTACTGAATCTATTGGAAGCGCAGCTTGAGCTCATCAACCAGCAAGAGCAGACCTTGGAACTTGCCCTCAAACAATCCACCGCCTAACACCTCAACATCCTCCGAGCCGCCTTCGCCGGCCAACTGGTGCCGCAAGACCCCAACGACGAACCCGCCAGCGTGCTGCTGGACCGTATTCGCGCCCAGCGGGCAGCACAATCTGCCGTCAAGAAGTCACGCGGGCGCAAGGCAAAGGAGGCTGACCGTGCGCGATGAACACTATTAGGTCAGCCTGGTGCACGAGTTGCGAGCCTTGCCCGCAGACACCGGCTGGCTGGAGTTCAAACGCAATAATGGCGAGCCGCAGGAAATTGGCGAATACCTCTCGGCGCTGGAGGGCCTGCCGCTGGTGCTGCTGGAAATCGATTGCGCCTACCGGCACCCGGTACAGTTTGCCGGTGCCGAATTTATTCGCATTGGCTCCTACAAGAAACGCTTGAATGACTTTGACGGGGATGCTGGGCGCCATCTTCTTCAAGGCACAGAACAAGATCCAGGACCCGGCCAAGCTTTCGCGGCTGGTGCAGATGATTGATGCGGAAAACTGGATCAGCCTGGACGCCGACACCAAGGGCGATCTGTACGAAGGTCTGCTGCAGAAGAACGCCGAGGACACCAAGAGCGGCGCGGGCCAGTATTTCACGCCGCGTGCGCTGATTGAGGCGATGGTGGCCTGCGTGCGGCCGGAGCCCATGAAGACGATTGCCGATCCTGCGTGCGGAACGGGCGGCTTTTTTCTGGGCGCCTATGCCTGGCTGACCCGACCGGGGGCCAGGCTGGACCGATGCCAGAAGGAATTCCTGCGTGACAGTACGTTTCATGGCAACGAAATCGTGCCCAACACGCGCCGCATGTGTCTGATGAACCTGTTCCTGCACAACATCGGCGAGCTGGACGGGGAGCCTTCGGTGGAGCGCTCTGATGCCTTGATTACCGAGCCCAGGCGCAAGGTGGATTACGTGCTGGCCAACCCGCCCTTCGGCAAGAAGAGCAGCATGACCATCACCAACGAAGAAGGCGAAGAGGACAAGGAGGCCCTTACCTACGAGCGGCAGGACTTCTGGGAAACCACATCGAACAAGCAGCTCAACTTTCTGCAGCATATCGTCAGCATGCTGAAGGTGGACGGCAAAGCGGCCGTGGTGCTGCCCGACGATGTGCTCTTTGAAGGGGGCG
>JBILXN010000021.1:0-20102 GCA_044378425.1 Methylococcaceae bacterium | reverse complement strand
ACGCAGTTACCGAAAATCTGTCTGGAAGCGGGGCGGGGGCAATCGGGCTACATCGGTCATACCCAGCCGCGCCGCATCGCCGCCCGCACTGTTGCGGCGCGGATTGCCGAGGAGTTGAAGCAGCCGCTGGGGCAGGCGGTGGGGTACAAGGTCCGCTTTCAGGATCGCAGCCGACCGGAAACCCTGGTCAAGTTGATGACCGACGGCATCCTGCTGGCGGAAACCCAGCATGACCGCTTTCTCGATCAGTATGACACCCTGATTGTGGATGAAGCTCATGAGCGCAGTCTCAACATCGATTTTCTGCTGGGCTATCTGCGCTGGTTATTGCCGCGTCGGCCTGATTTCAAGCTCATTATCACGTCGGCGACGATAGACCCTGAACGCTTTTCCCTTCATTTTGGCCATGCGCCCATCATTAATGTTTCGGGGCGGACCTTCCCGGTCGATATCCGTTACCGGCCCGTGGAAATCGAGGAGGGCGATGAGACTGACAAGGCTGAACAGTCGGCGATACTGCACGCGGTCGATGAACTCTGGCGCGAGCAACCCGGCGATATTCTGATTTTCCTCAGCGGCGAACGGGAAATTCGGGAAACAGCGGAATCGCTCCGCAAGCATCATCCGTCGAAATGCGAGATTTTGCCCTTGTATTCGCGGCTGTCGCAGTCGGAGCAGGAGCGGGTTTTCAAGCCCGACAGTCAGCGTCGCATCGTGCTGGCGACCAATGTGGCGGAAACCTCGTTGACGGTACCCGGTATCCGGTCAGTGATCGACACAGGCTTTGCCCGTATCAGCCGTTACAGTCACCGCAGCAAGTTACAGCGTCTGCCGATCGAGAAGATCTCGCAGGCTTCGGCCAACCAGCGTTCCGGCCGTTGCGGACGGGTGGGGCCCGGGATTGCCATCCGGTTGTACTCGGAGCAGGATTTTGGCAACCGCCCCGCGTTTACCGATCCCGAGATTCTTCGTACTCACCTCGCGGCGGTGATTCTGCAGATGCACGCTCTCAAGTTGGGCGACATCAGTCGCTTCCCCTTTGTTGAGCCACCGGATGAACGGCTGATTCGGGACGGTCTGCGCACCCTGCAGGAAATTAACGCCCTGACCGAGTCGGGTCAGCCACAGGGCGGGCTGGTGCTGACCGACATAGGACGCAAGCTGGCCCGGTTGCCGGTTGATCCAAGGCTTGCGCGGATTTTGCTGGCGGGGGCAGAGGAAGATTGTCTGAGTGAAATCACCATCATCGTCGCTGCCCTCAGTGTGCCCGACCCGCGTGAGCGGCCGGCCGAGCATGCAGCCCATGCCGACCAGAAACATGCCCGCTTCAAGGACGAGCAGTCGGACTTTCTGGCATTACTCAAGCTCTGGCAGGCGTTTGAGGCGGAGAAAAAGCATTTGTCGAAGGCGAAACAGCGTCAGTATTGCCGGGACAATTTTCTGTCCTACGTACGGATGACGGAATGGCACGAGATTCACAGCCAGATCATGGACGTAGTGAAGGGTGAGTTGGAGCTGAAGCTGAATCAGGTACCGCGCGAATTTGGCGACATTCACAGGGCCCTGTTAGCGGGGCTGTTGTCGAATGTCAGTATGCGGCAGGAGCAGAGCGAGTATGTCGGCGCACGTGGCACCAAGTTGTTTATTCATCCCGGCTCCTTTCTGTTTAAGCCCAAACCGAAGTGGATTATCTCGGCCGAGCAGGTTGAAACCACCAAGGTCTATGCCCGCACGGTGGCAAAAATTGAGCCGGAGTGGATCGAAAAGGTGGGCGCACATCTGGTTCGCCAGCAGCATTACGATCCCCACTGGGAACGCAAAGCGGCGCGGGTGGCCGTGTATGAGCGCACGCTGCTGTTTGGCTTGACGGTTCAGGCGGGCCGCAAGATTCCGTACGAGCGGGTGAATCCGAAGGAGGCCCGCGAGATGTTCATACGCCATGCGCTTGTGCAGATGGACTATGACAGCAAGGCACCCTTTTTCCTTCATAACCTGAAACTGCTGGAGGATGCCGATTATCTGCAGCAGAAGGGTCGGCGGGTGGATTTGCTGGTGGACGAGGCCTGGCTATTTGGCTTTTTTGATGTCCGATTGCCGGCGGATGTGCTGAATGGGGTGAGTTTCGAACGCTGGCGCAAGCAGGTGGAGCGAACTCAGCCTGACCTGCTCAAGCTGACGCGGGGCGATATCACAGCCAAGGAAGATGCCAGCCTTGATGCCCGCAATTTTCCCGATCATTTTCAGTGTGGTGCGCTGCGTTTTCCGCTGCAGTACCGGTTTGAGCCTAATCATGAGGACGACGGTGTGACGGCCATCATTCCGCTGCATCTTCTCAATCCGCTGGAACCGGAACCTTTTCGCTGGCTGGTGCCGGGCCTGTTACTGGAAAAACTGGTGGCGCTGATCAAGTCGTTGCCGAAAACCCTGCGCATCCATTTTGTGCCGGTGCCAGGCCATGCCGAGCGGGTGTTGCCCATGCTGGATTTTGGTCGCGGATCATTTTATGGGCAATTGTCCTCGGCGTTGAAAAAGACCGGCGGGATTGCGGTATCGGAATCGGCTTTTCGCGAAGAGATTTTGCCGGCGCATCTGCGGATGAATTTCGTTGTGGTCGATGAGTTCAATGCGGTGATTGATCGTTCGCGTGATCTGAATGAATTGAAACGTCGGCATGCGGCCGATGCCGGCAAAAACTTCCAGCAACTGGCGCGGCAGGCCTATCTTCATACCGGCTGCACAGCCTGGGATTTCGGCGATTTGCCGGCCTGTTTCGATGGGCAGCATGAAGGGCAGAAGGTTTACGGCTTTCCCGCTGTGGTGGATGAGGGTGAGGCCGTCGGTGTTCGGGTATTCGATACGCCAGGCGAGGCCGCCCGCCAGCAGTTGCTGGGTTTGGCCCGGCTGTTCCGGTTGGTGCTGTCCAAGGAATTAAAGTATCTGAAGAGAAATCTTGCAGTGAATGCCCAGGCGGAAATGGCTTATCGGCAGTTGCCGGCGCATCCCCTGCTGTATGCAGATTTGAAGCCGGGCCGCGATTTGCGCGAGGATGTGCTTGACCGGCTGATGGGGGCACTCTTTGTCGAAGGTCAGCCGGATATTCGTAGCGCCGGGCAGTTTGAGGCGCGCTTGCAGGCGTGCCGAACCGAGTTGGTGCTCAAGGCCGATGAAATGGCGCATATGGCGCAGACTGTCCTGCAACGGTATGCCGAGGTGCAATTGCGATTGAAAGCGTGCCGTCTGCCACCTGTGAAGTCGGATATTGAGGGGCAACTGGCTGTGATGGTGTATGCGGGGTTTCTCACTACAACGCCTTATGCCCAGTTCCGCGAGATGCCACGCTATATCAAGGCGGCCCTGCATCGGCTGGAGAAAAGCCCTCAGGATCCGTTGCGGGATCTTAAGCAGGCGCGGGAGATTGAGCCGTTTTTAACGCGGTACTGGCAGGCGGTAAAGGCAGCAACGGGGGGGCTGCCGCCGGAATCGGACCCGTTCCGCTGGCAGCTTGAGGAATTCAGGGTGTCGCAGTTCGCTCAGCAACTGAAGACCCCCTTTCCGGTATCGGCCAAGCGGCTGGAGGAAGCATGGCGGCAAAGAGGTCGCCGTGATTGATCGCCTTGCCCTTGAGTGTGATTAAATTTGGTTACCACACGACGTTAAAAGGTTTTCAGGGGAGTAAGCATGCAGATTGGTACCGCGCTGACGCCGGGCGCAACCCGGGTGATGTTTCTGGGGAGCGGAGAATTGGGCAAGGAGGTGGTGATCTGCCTGCAGCGATATGGGGTCGAGGTCATCGCTGTCGACCGCTATGAAAATGCGCCCGCGCAGCAGGTGGCTCATCGTGCGCATGTGATAGACATGACCGACCCGGTCGCACTGCGTCAGGTCATTGCGCTTGAGCGGCCCCACTTCGTTGTTCCGGAGATCGAGGCCATCGCGACCGAGGCACTGGAAGAGATTGAGCACAGCGGTGCTGCGATGGTTATCCCTAATGCACGAGCGGTGCGGTTGACCATGAATCGCGAGGGAATACGGACACTGGCGGCCGAGACGCTGGGTCTGCCGACATCGCCTTATGAATTCGCCGATACGCTGGAAGAGTTGCGTGCGGCCGCCGAAAAAATCGGATTTCCCTGTTTCGTGAAGCCAATCATGTCATCGTCTGGAAAGGGGCAGTCGATGCTGCGTTCTCCGGCTGAGATTGATGCGGCTTGGCATCATGCTCAGGAAGGGGGGCGGGTTAAGAATGCCCGCATCATCATTGAGGGCAAAATCGACTTTGATTTTGAGATTACCCTTTTGACTGTGCGGGCGCCGAATGCACAGGGTGAAGTGGTGACGCAGTTCTGCGAACCCATAGGCCACCTGCAGCAACAGGGCGATTACGTTGAGAGTTGGCAGCCGCAACAGATGAGCGCCGCCGCGTTGACCGAGGCTCGTCGCATCGCTCGGGCCGTGGTGGATGATCTGGGTGGCCGCGGACTGTTCGGTGTAGAGCTGTTTGTCCAGGGGGATCAGGTCTGGTTCAGCGAGGTCAGCCCACGTCCACACGATACCGGCATGGTCACGATGATTACCCAGGCACAAAGCGAATTCGAACTGCATGCCCGCGCCATCCTCGGATTGCCGGTGTTCCCTGCGCTCCGTCAGGCGGGCGCGAGCGCTGTGATCTATGGTGGTATGGAGGCTGAGGGCATTGTTTTTGATGGCGTGGAGCAGGCGCTGGCGCTGGCGAATGTCGAAATACGCCTTTTCGGTAAGCCGGTATCGCATCTGCGGCGTCGCATGGGCGTAGCCTTAGCCTCGGACGAAGATACTGGGACGGCCCGACACACTGCCCGCAAGGCGGCCGGGTTGGTGCGACCGGCGCCGTGCGAGGCGTCAGGTCTTTGGAATTGCCAAGCCGACTAAAAGTCAGCACACTAATACTTTCTGATATTGCGGGAACGCAGCATGTCCCTTACGGTTTCATCGCTACGCTATTGCCTCTATTGGGTGTTCATCCTGTCATCGGTGGCCACCGCTGACGTGTATAAGTTCGTGAGTCGCGATGGTCAGGTGGTATACACCGACAACCCCGGACATCGGGGCTATAAGCTCGTGATCAAATCTCAGCCACGTAACGACGAGCCCGCATACATATCCTTGGGCTCAGGCCGGCGATTCAGTGAAAGTACGACGTCTTACCGTGGTTTGCCACCCGGTCGCAGTGATGTCGCTGGGGCGAGTAACCGTGAATTGTACGAGGCATTTATCGACCAGGCGGCTTATCGGCATGGACTCGATCCTGCCTTGCTGCATGCTGTTATCAAGGCAGAATCCGCTTATAACCCGGGGGCCGTATCCAACAAGGGGGCTATGGGCCTTATGCAGTTAATGCCGGGGACGGCTGCCCGCTATGGGGTGCGAGATGCCTATGATCCGGAACAAAACATTTTGGGCGGTGCTCGTTATTTGAGAGATTTGCTGGGGATGTTCGGTTCCGATGTGACGCTGGCGGTGGCGGCCTATAATGCGGGGGAAAATAATGTGATCAAGTACGGCAATCGGGTGCCGCCTTTCAACGAGACCCGGGATTATGTTTCCAAGGTGCTCGGTTACTACAACCGTTACAACTGAATCAGGGGATCTCTAACCCGCATTTTGCCAGCAGTCGACTCAGCTTGATCAAAGGCAGGCCCATTAGCGCGTTCGGATCATCTCCCTCCACTTTTTCAATCAGGCTGATGCCGAGCCCCTCCGATTTGAAACTGCCCGCACAATCCAGAACGTGCTCACGTTCAACGTAACGCTCGATTTGTGCTGGCGTCAGCGAGCGGAATACGACTCGGCACAGATCAATATCCTCCAGCACCATTCCAGTATCAGCATCAACCAGACAGACTGCGGTATGGAACAGAACAGTCTTGCCTGATGATGCCGATAACTGGGCGATGGCTCGATCTCGGGTCAAGGGTTTCGCAAGTTGGATGCCGTCCAGCGAGGCGACCTGATCGGAGCCGATGACCAGACTGCCCGGAGAACGGACTGCGACTGCCAATGCCTTTTCCCTCGCCAGGCGTGCAGCAAGTTGGGCATGAGGTTCATCTTGAAGGGCGGCCTCATCTACTCCCGGCGCTTGTGTCATGAATGGTATCCCCAGCTTTTCAAGCAGTATCTGGCGGTAGGGCGAAGTGGATGCGAGAGTTAGAGTTGGGTTCACGGTCTGCTTTATGGTGAAGTCTTGAGGGGTAGAGAGAGTAGCTTTTTGACAGCATAAACCCTTCCCTATATCATTGCAGGATTATGCCCGAACGATTACCTTCCCTGTTTGACCCCTTGGAGTTCGCTGAGAAAAAGCGCCACATCACAGGTGCTATGGCCTTGGCTGGCATGGAGCGGCTAAGGGATCAGGTGATGGTTGCTCAGGGCGAAGCTATGATTGATTTGCAATTTGGGCGTGAGGGCCGGATCCCTATTATTACAGGTCTGGTGAGTGCCGATCTGGTTTTGGAATGTCAGTGTTGTCTTGAGCCGATTCCTTGGTTCGTGAGCGCTGATGTCCGGCTTGGAATAGTGGGGTCGATGGATGAGGCCGATTTATTGCCGCCATCAATGGATCCTCTACTTGTGGACTCAGGCGTAGCTGTAGCCTTGATCGATATCGTCCAGGATGAGTTGCTTTTGTGTTTGCCTACCGTTCCCCAGCACGCCGATTGTGGACTCGAAAAGCCAGACAAGCCATCATCCGGTGAGCGTAATCCTTTCGCCAGTCTGGCGCAGTTTAAGAAAAATTAATTTTTAGGAGTAAAGCATGGCTGTACAACAAAACCGTAAAACCCGCTCGAAGCGTGATATGCGTCGTTCGCACGACGCCCTTACCGGTCCGACGCTGTCGATTGAGCCGACTACAGGTGAAACCCATCGCCGTCATCATGTCAGTGCTGATGGTTTTTATCGTGGCCGAAAGGTTATAACCGGCAAGGTTGAGGAAGTTGGCGAGGAATAGCCGCTGTCTTCTGAATCAGCTAACCCTATAGCCTCTGATGACTGAGTATTCGTATCCCAAATATGAAGCGAAAGCTTACGATTGCGCTTGATGCCATGGGGGGGGATAACGGCCCCTCGGTCATAGTGCCTGCGGCGCTTGATAGTGCTGAGAAGAACCCTGATTTGCACCTGGTGTTGGTGGGAGATGAGGCCAGGTTGCGTGCGGAGTTAAGAGGGGCAGAGGGCCGATTTGATGGAAGGGTCACCATTCGCCATGCAACTGAAGTGGTCGAGATGCATGAGACGCCGTCCAAGGCTTTGCGTGGCAAGAAGGACTCGTCCATGCGGGTGGCCATTGATATGGTTAAGCAGGGAGAAGCCGATGCCTGCGTCAGCGCCGGTAATACCGGTGCCCTGATGGCGATCGCTAAATTTGTGCTCAAGACCATACCCGGAATAGATCGACCCGCCATTACAGCCATGCTTCCATCCAGGACTGGACATACCCATGTGCTTGATCTGGGTGCAAATGTAGATTGCAGCGCTGAACATCTGTGTCAATTTGCAATTATGGGCTACGAATTGGTGCGGGCTGTTGAAGAAAATGACCATCCGCGAGTAGGTTTGCTCAATATCGGTGAAGAGGAAATCAAGGGCAATGAGCAGGTCAAGCAGGCTGCCAAGTTACTAGCAGACACCCACATCAATTTCGTTGGGTTTGTTGAGGGTAACGATATCTTTTCGGGTCATGTCGATATTGTGGTCACCGATGGTTTTGTGGGGAATGTGGCGCTCAAGGCGATAGAGGGTTTCGCAAAGCTACTCGGTCAGTCGCTGAAGTATGAGTTTGAGAAAAATATATTCACTAAATTCCTTGGTCTTCTCGCTTTTCCAGTGCTCCGCGCTTTCAAGAAACGTTTCGACCCGCGCCGTTACAATGGCGCAAGTCTTTTGGGCTTGCGCGGTATTGTAGTCAAGAGCCATGGTAACGCTGACAGAGTGGCTTTTGCTAACGCCATCAAGATGGCTGTTAAAGAGGTTGAAAAGGGGGTGCCGGCCCGCATTGGGGAGCGTGTTGAGGAGATATTTGCCGAGAGGAGAACCGCGTGACGCGTTATGCCACGCTGCTTGGAACGGGTGGCTATCTTCCTGAAACCATTCTAACTAACGAAGAGCTATCAAGGACGGTAGATACCACGGATGACTGGATTGTCGAACGAACCGGCATCAGCGAGCGCCGCATAGCTTCCAAGCATGAGACGGCCTCGAGTATGGCGGAAATCGCCGCCCGCCAAGCGCTTGACGCGGCCTGTCTCCAGCCTGACGATATCGATTTGATTATTGTAGGAACAGGGACGCCAGACAGAGTATTTCCCAGCACAGCCTGTCTGCTTCAGCATAGATTGCGGATACGCGAATGTGCCGCATTTGATATCCAGGCCGCTTGTTCCGGTTTTATTTTTGCTCTCAGCGTAGCCGACCAATACATCCGTACCGGCAGCGCGAATCATGTACTGGTTGTTGGTAGCGAGCTTAACTCGCGGTTGGTGGACTGGACCGACCGATCTACCTGTATCCTGTTCGGAGATGGTGCTGGCGCTGCAGTACTGGGGGTATCCGATACTCCGGGCGTTCTAAGTACGCATATTCATTCCGATGGCCAGTATCAAGATTTGCTCTATGTGCCAAACCCCATTCATAACGATGATGCTGGCCGGTATATCAAGATGCAAGGCAATGAAGTGTTTAAGGTAGCAGTCAACACCCTTGGCCGTATTGTCGATGAAACGCTCCGAGAAAATGGTCTTCAACAATCCGATATTGATTGGCTGGTGCCCCATCAGGCCAACATTCGTATTATCGCTGCTACCGCTAAAAAACTCAGGATGCCCATGGAACAGGTGGTAGTAACGGTTCAAAAGCAAGGCAACACCTCCGCAGCTTCGATACCGCTAGCGCTTAATGAGGCGATACGCGATGGACGAATACAGAGGGGCCAAACTGTGCTGATGGAGGCTTTCGGTGGGGGGTTCGCCTGGGGTTCAGCGCTATTGCGTTATTGATTAATGGTCTTGGATAGAATTGAAGGATAGTTTGATGAGTGCTATGGACAAGGGTCTCGCATTTCTGTTTCCAGGTCAGGGATCTCAATCCAAAGGGATGCTTGCTGATCTTGCTCAGCAGCACTCTGAGGTGAGGCTTAGTTTTGCCGAGGCATCCGATGTTCTAGGCTATGACCTCTGGAGTCTGGTACAGGAAGGCCCGGAAGAACGGCTTAACAGCACTGAATTTACCCAGCCGGCCATGCTGGCGGCAGGTGTCGCAGTTTGGCGGGTATGGTGTGCTAATTCCGAAGTTAGACCGGCCCTGATGGCGGGACATAGCCTAGGCGAATATACCGCCTTGGTCTGTGCCGATGCGCTTGCTTTTGACGCTGGTCTGAGGTTGGTGTCGGAGCGAGCGCGCCTCATGCAACAGGCGGTGCCGGCCGGGGTTGGTGCCATGGCCGCCCTCTTGGGTCTTGAAGATGTGCAGGTTCTTGACGTTTGTAGGGATGCTTCGAATGCGACCGAAGTCGTGACTGCTGCCAACTTCAATGCTCCGGGTCAAGTCGTCATCGCTGGCAATTCTGCCGCGGTGGTCCGCGCTACTGAAATGGCCAAGACCGCAGGCGCAAAGCGAGCGGTAATATTGCCGGTCAGCGTGCCTTCGCACTGCCCATTGATGCAACCAGCCGCTGAGACGTTCAGATCAGTACTCGAAAATATAGCGTGGCAGACGCCAACTACCGCCGTGGTTCATAACGTCGATGTTAAAGTGCATTCCGACATAAATGGTATGCGTCATGCGCTAGAGCAACAGTTGTATGGTTCGGTCCGTTGGGCGGAAACCATAAATTATATGGCAGGGCAGGGGATCGCCCGCTTTATTGAATGTGGACCGGGCCGGGTGCTGGCTGGTCTCAATAAACGCATTGTGGTTGGCGCTGCCACAGAGACAATATCCGACACTATTTCACTAGCCAAAGCAGCGAGTCTGGTTTCATGAATTCGAAAATAGCCATTGTGACCGGCGCGAGTCGGGGTATCGGTAAAGCCATTGCCTTGCGTTTGGCAAAAGACGGGTTTACTGTCGTCGGGACTGCCACAAGCGAAAATGGTGCCTCCAATATCACCATGTATTTTGAAGAGGCTGGGTTGGATGGTGTTGGGCGAGTACTCGATGTATCAGATGCCGCCAGTATTGAAGGTTTTATCACAGGCGTCACTGACGAATTTTCTGTACCGGCCGTTTTAGTGAACAACGCCGGCATCACCCGGGATAATTTGTTGATGAGAATGAAAGATGAGGAGTGGGATGACATCATTCAGACCAACCTCAGTTCTGTCTTTAGACTGTGCAAGTGCTGTATGCGCGGCATGATGAAGGCACGACAGGGTCGCATCGTCAATATCACTTCAGTCGTAGGTGCCACTGGTAACGCAGGCCAAACCAACTATGCTGCGGCTAAGGCCGGTATCATCGGTTTCACCAAATCCTTGGCCAAGGAGGTCGGCTCGCGCGGAATTACCGTCAATTCCGTTGCGCCTGGGTTTATCGACACAGATATGACTCGAACTCTTCCTGAGGAACTACGCAAGGGTCTTCTGAACACTATCCCGCTAGGCCGACTGGGGCATGTCGATGAGATCGCCGGCGCGGTAAGTTTTCTGTGTTCTGAGGATGCCGGCTACATTACCGGTGAAACTCTGCACGTGAACGGCGGCATGTATATGGCATAATGCCCATCGCTGTCTTGGCAGATAACGGCGAGGCAGCAGTTTAAGAGCGACTCTCCCCGGCCAAGGGCTACCCTAGGGTAACTCGGGGTCGTGATGATAATACAACCCGGCATGGTACAAACGGGTTTACAATAAAACTCCCAACTTAAATAATCAGAGAAACACTGAGGAAGACAAAATGAGCGATGTAGCAGAGCGTGTTAAGAAGATCGTGACCGAACAACTGGGCGTGAAGGAAGAGGTGTCTAACGAAGCCTCCTTCGTTGACGACCTCGGCGCAGACTCCCTTGACACGGTCGAACTGGTAATGGCACTGGAAGAGGAATTCGAGTGTGAAATTCCCGACGAAGATGCTGAGAAAATCACGACCGTCCAGCAGGCCATCGACTACATCACAAAGAACGTTTGATTGGCCCATAATTCCTGCCGCCCTGTGAGGTTAAGGCCCAGCAGGGCGTTTCTCGTTAAGTTTACCAACTTTCCGTTAAAGGCAAGGCTTTGAGTAAGAGACGTGTAGTAGTCACCGGACTCGGTGCAGTGTCCCCTGTTGGTTTGTCGGCAAGTGCGGCTTGGGACAGTGTTGTGAATGGTCGGAGCGGCATCGGCCACATAGAAGTTTTTGATGTATCGGAATTCAGTTCCCGCATTGGCGGTAGCGTAAGAAATTTCGATATTACTGATTACATCAGTGAGAAAGAGTCCAGGAAGATGGATCCTTTCATTCATTATGGTTTGGCGGCGGGTTGCCAGGCATTCGAACATGCCGGTATTGAAGTCACCGAGCAAAATGCCGAACGTATCGGCGTCGCCATCGGCGCTGGCATCGGAGGCATCAGTGGGATCGAAATTGGCCACAATGCCTATTTGAAAGGTGGTCCCCGCAAAATTTCGCCCTTCTTCGTGCCTAGCAATATCATCAACATGATTTCGGGCAACCTCTCAATCAAGTATGGCTTGCAGGGCCCAAATTTTGCGATAGCCACAGCCTGCACGACGGGGACTCACAACATAGGAGAAGCAGCCCGCATCATTATGTATGGGGATGCCGATGTGATGATTGCCGGCGGCGCTGAAATGGCTACGTCACCGACGTCATTGGGAGGGTTTGCCTCGGCCAAGGCCCTTTCTAAACGCAACGATCAGCCTTTACTAGCCAGCCGTCCATGGGACAGGGACCGTGATGGGTTTGTTTTAAGCGACGGGGCTGGTGTACTGGTTCTTGAGGAACTTGAACACGCTCGCAACAGGGGCGCGACAATTTATGCAGAACTGGTTGGATTTGGGATGAGTGCTGACGCCTATCACATGACCCAGCCACCCGCAGGGGGTTCTGGTGCGGCGCTCTGTATGCGGAGTGCTTTACGGGACGCAGGTTTGAATCCAGCTGACATCGATTACATCAACGCTCATGGGACATCCACCCCGGCGGGTGATATTGCCGAAACCATGGCGCTAAAAACCGTGTTTGGGGGTCACGCCTATAAGGTCGGGGTGAGTTCAACCAAGTCCATGACGGGTCACATGCTGGGTGCTGCGGGTGGCATTGAAGCCATCTTTTCTGTGCTGGCATTGCGGGACCAGGTCGCTCCACCGACCATCAATCTGGATAATCCGGACCCTGAATGTGACCTTGACTTTATCCCGCATACCGCAAGGCCCCTCTCGATGAAATACGTCATGTCAAATTCCTTCGGCTTTGGTGGCACTAACGGCACTGTGATATTCAAGCGGTTCGATTGACGAGCCAGTTCAGGTTCCGGAGCCTTTGGTGACTGCTGCTGTACTTGTTGATGGCAGGTTTGCGACTCAAGTCAAGGCTGCAGACCGAGGGTTTCAGTATGGTGACGGGGTGTTTAGCACCTTGAACATCCGCAACGGGGTTCCAGTTTTTCTTGACTATCATCTTGACCGTCTGCAAAGAGACTGCGAACGGCTCATGATTCCTGATGCTGGGCGGGCAGCCTTGTTAGCCGATATTGGCGTTCTGATGGCGGTTCGTCCAACTGCTTCCGCAGTATTGAAAATTCAGATTACGCGTGGCGAGGGTGGGCGTGGGTACCGGGTGCCGGATAGCGTGACCCCAAGCCGTATACTCGCTCTGTACCCTACGCCGGATTACCCCGAGTACTATGCTGTTGACGGAGTCGAGATACGTTACTGTTCGACTCGGCTTGGTATCAATCCTCGACTAGCTGGAATCAAGCACATGAACCGGCTGGAGCAGGTGCTGGCACGGTCGGAATGGCCTCCCGGGTTAATTGCCGAGGGACTGATGCTGGATGTCGAGGGGCGTGTCACGGAAGGCACGATGAGTAACCTTTTCATCGTCCGGTCGGGTCGGATATTTACCCCCTTCGTCGATCAATGCGGCGTCTTTGGCGTCATGCGCAGAGTCATTCTTGAGATGGCTCCTCAAGCAGGATTTTGTATTGAAGAACAGTATCTTTGGCCTGCTGAGCTTGATGCGGCTGATGAAGTTTTTTTGACCAACAGTATCATCGGTATCTGGCCTGTACGTCGTCTCGAATCAAGGGATTATAAAGTCGGACCAATTACCCGGGGGCTTTCAGCGTGGTTGACGTCAACAATACAGGAAAACATCAACCCCGTCGCATAGCCCTGACCTGGATATTATGGCCATTGGTAATAATCGGTATTGGGCTGTGGGTTAGTGCCGACTTTCGGCATAGCGTAGATGCCCCGTTGGCTCTGACCAAATCGACCAATTTCCGGATAGAGCAGGGCGAGGGTGTCATGGCTGTTGGGCGCAGGCTTAAAGCCAAGGGTATTTTGGCAGAACCCTTTTGGTTCGAATGTCTCGCCTACCGACGCGGTGATTGGGCCGCTCTCAAGTACGGCGACTACGACATTAACCGCGGTATGACCGCCCGGAGCCTGCTCGACATGTTTGTCGCGGGTCGAGTAAGACAACAGCCGGTGACACTGATCGAAGGTTGGAGCTTTAGCCAGGTTCGGTCAGCCCTGCTAAAGCATCCCACACTGAAACACCGTCTGGGAGGGTTATCGGATGAAGCAGTTATGGCGCAAATGGGCGCTCCCGGTCTCTCTCCGGAAGGTCGCTTTTTCCCCGATACCTACTTTGTGGGCAGACACACCTCTGACCTGGATATCCTCCAGAAGGCTTATGACAAGATGAAGGGTCTGCTAGAACACGAATGGCATGAACGAGCGCCAACTTTGCCGCTTACCTCTTCCACCGAAGCGCTTGTGCTTGCATCAATAGTCGAAAAGGAGACGGCTCGGCCGGAAGAGCGTCCCGCCATTGCCGGGGTATTCATTCGTCGTTTGCAACAGGGCATGCGCCTGCAAACAGACCCCACTGTCATCTTCGGCATGGGTGAACTTTACAAGGGTAATATCCGTCGTGAAGATTTGCGTCGCGATACGCCCTATAACACTTACACGCGTAACGGACTCCCTCCAACGCCCATTGCTCTGGCCGGACGAAAGGCATTGCATGCGGCTCTACATCCTGCCGAAGGTAGTAGCCTGTATTTTGTCGCTAAAGGTGACGGGACGCATGTGTTTTCCAGTACGCTGACTGATCATGAGCGGGCAGTTGACCAATACCAGAGGCACTGATGGCGCGAGCTTGTTTTATTACGCTGGAGGGAGGTGAGGGCGTTGGTAAAACGACCAATCTTGATTTCATTCAAGAGTATCTCGCTGACCATGGTGTTGACGTACTTAGAACCCGGGAGCCAGGAGGGACTCCGCTCGGTGAAGAAATCAGGCATTTATTGCTAAATTCGGAGAGCATGGATAGCTACGCTGAATTACTACTGGTTTTTTCATCGCGGGCCCAACACGTCAATACCCTGATAAAGCCGGCTCTTACCGTCGGCCGCTGGGTACTATGCGATCGCTTTACCGATGCAAGCTATGCCTATCAGGGAGGAGGCCGGCAACTTGATGGAAAAGTCATAGGTTTCCTTGAACAGTGGGTTCAGGATGGTTTGCAACCTGATCTCACCTTATTGCTGGATGCTCCGGTTGAAGTCGGAATGGCGAGGGCCAAGCAGCGCAAGCAGTCCGACCGGTTCGAATTGGAAGTCCCGGTGTTCTTTGAGCAGGTGAGGCGGGCGTATCTGGAACGCGCGGCGCAGTATCCGGAACGAATAAAAATTATTGACGCAGCCCAGCCCCTTGATGCAGTTCAGGCCGACATTGCCCGACATCTTGATAGCTTACTGGAACGCACCCAATATGAGCATTCCTCCCTCTGAGAGTCCCATCGAGTATCCGTGGTTGCGGCAGATTTGGCAGTCCTTGCTGTCATACAGTGCGGTCGGTCGGATTCCTCACGCACTTCTGATACATGGCCCACATGGTCTTGGCAAGTCAGCGCTAGCCAGAACTTATGCCCGCCATTTGCTGTGTGCTGCGCCGACAGAATTGGCTTGCGACATCTGTCCTTCCTGTCTGTTGTTTGGGGCCGATACCCATCCCGATTTCAAATGGATAGCGCCTGAAGAGCCTGGTAAGTTCATCAAGGTTGATGCCGTCCGTGGCCTGATCAATGATCTGTCGCTTAAATCACAATATGACGGCTACCGTGTCGTAGTGATTGATTCTGCCCACAGCTTGAATACAAGCGCAGCTAACGCCCTGTTGAAGACGCTGGAAGAACCTGCCGACCGCACTGTCATCATGCTACTGTCTGATCGTGCGGCCAATCTTCCGGCAACAATACTGAGCCGCTGCCAAAAATTAGCTATTCCTCTGCCTGCCGCAGCGGTTACCCTCTCATGGCTGTCGTTGCTGCGGCCGGGTTGTGCGGCGGATGCCCTGCTCGCAACCGCAGGGGGTTCTCCTTTGGCGGCTTTGGCGATTTGTGACGGTGATGATGACGGGGTCGGGCGCCGCCAGGCTTTTTTAAGCGATTTTTGTAGTCTGCTGGAAGGTCGGGAAGATCCCGTAACGCTGGCCGAAAAATGGAACGCCCTGAACGTGGAGGAACTGCTCGACTGGCTGGCCTCGTGGCTTATTGACCTGATGCGATTGGTTAGCGCCCCCGATTATAGAGTGCTCCGCAATCCCGATTTGGCTAAAGACATGCGTCGGACAGCCGCACGGCTGGATTCGGGATGTCTGTCGAATTATTGGGCGCAAGTCCTGCAAAGCCGGAGGGCAGTGGCCGGCCAAGCCAATCGCCACTTACTTCTCGAGGGCTTATTGATTCAGGCGAGCGAACTGGGTAAGAGCTAACAACCGTAGATGAATATATGACTAATCACGTATCTGGACAGGGCATGTTGGCATTGAGTATCCGGGATATAAGTTCGCTCCATGCGGCCTATATGCCGTTCATCAGAAACGGTGGCTTGATGGTTCCGACCACACGGAGCTATCAGTTGGGCGACGAGGTATTCCTCCTGTTACACCTGATGGATGAAGCGGAACGCATACCGCTGGTTGGTACTGTCGTGTGGATAACGCCTCGACAGGCGGAAAGTCATCGCCAACAGGGGGTGGGCGTCGAGCTTGACGAACGCGAGGGTAGGGCCGTCAAGCTACGGATAGACTCTTATCTTGCCAACTTCAAGGATGTTAACAGGCCAACACAAACCCTTTAGCAGCAAAATATAGGGCCAGAGAAACCGGCCCGATGGTTGTTGCTGTATGCTGCGGGATATCGGCAACAGACTTATCAGTGTGGCGCAGCCGGAGCTGAAACAGGCGCCGTGGAGGGGTTGTCCGGCATCGGAACCGACGCATCATTCTGGTCGACATAAATCAGTTTTTCGAGCTTAAATCCCATGGCCTTGGCTTTTTGAATCAACTGCTGCATGACGGTTGGGTCAAGCTTTTTGTCGCGGGACAGAATCCAGAAGAAGTTGGGCTTGGGTCCGGTCACCATCGCATACGAGTAATTTTTTTGATCCAGTTCGATGATGTTGTAACTACCGTAGAACGGCCCGAAGAAGGAGACCTTCAACCGCCCAATATCGGGTGTGTCAATGAATTTAGCCTTGGCCTCCGAGACCTGCCACTTGCCGGATTTTGTGTCGAAGCCTTTGTTCACGACAGTAAGGCTGCCATCATCCTTTTGGCCATATTCGGCACTGACATGGCTCATTCCTTTTTCGAAGCCATGGTCCAGACGGGCAATTTCGTACCAGGTGCCGAGATAACGGTTAGCGTCAAACCCCTTGACGGCCGTCATGCCTGCAGGTATCCCAAGATTGCCAAACATGAGGTAAGTCACGGTGCCGGCGAGTAGTATCAGAATCAGTGCGGAAAGAAGTTTCATAGTGTGGTATCCGTTACCTACCGGTTTTGGTGGGCTGAATAAAAAAACAGGATTGAAAACCCGGCGAATATTCCCATAACGACCAGTGATAGAGACGGCGTTATGGTCCAGCTGCCTAGACTTAATTGCCACCCAGCCAGTACTCGAATCAGATGCACGGTCGCCATCAGCCCGCAGAGTGTGCTACTCAGAAACAGGCAGACGCGGGCTTCTGGCAGTGGTTCATGGTTTTTTATGGGCTCTGAAAGATTCGCGTGTACAGACCCGCTCGATTCCGTCTCTCTGGTTTTCAAAAACCGCTTATAGGCTTTGTCTTTTGCACGAGACTTTGCACTTTGTTGACGCTTGTACTGGTCAATCCCTTTGGCTATACCCTGTGCTATGAGCTTCGTTTGTTCTTTGGACTGCCCCGGCTTTTGAATGCTACGGGCCACCGACAGTGCTTCTGATTGCGTGCTACCACTGGCAGCGGTTGCGATATTGGGTTTCGGCATGTGTCAGGTGGGTAAGTAGGTTCACCTGCATATTCTAACCTTAACTCGTCGAAAGAGGAGATTGCGATCCAGTAAAAGTTTGAACCTTGGTGAGTGGGGTTCATGTTGGCCCCCAAAAAAAATCGACCCGGAAAGCCGTCAACAATGGTTGACGGCTAACCAGGCCGAGATGTGCTTCAACTTAGGGTTTAGTGGATAGCTGCCGTCTTACCGATGGGTGTAGCCACATCTTTCTCCTTGGCAGATGCGCCACCTTCAGTACCCGCTCCTGCAGCAGGGGTGCTGGTCCAGTCTTTGGGGGCAGCCGGAACTCTGCCGTTCATGATATCGTCAATCTGGAAGCGGTCGATGGTTTCATATTTCATCAAAGCTTCAGCCATCAGGTGCATCTTGTCGAGATTTTCCCTTAACAAACGCTCCGCCCTTTCATAATTTCTATCAATGAAGGAACGTATTTCTTCATCAATCACATGGGCGGTTTCCTCAGACACTGACTTGGTTTGGGTCACCGAGCGTCCCAGGAACACTTCGCCCTGTTCTTCACCATACGCCAGCGGGCCGAGTCTTTCTGATAGACCCCACCGGGTAACCATGCTACGTGCCAGTTGGGTGGCGCGCTCAATGTCATTTTGGGCGCCGGTCGTCACTTTCTCCGTGCCGAACACAATTTCTTCTGCCAGCCGGCCGCCATAGAGGCTGGAAATCTGACTTTCCAGTTTTTGCTTGCTGGCGCTGTACTGGTCGCGCTCGGGCAGGAACATAGTTATTCCCAGAGCCCGTCCTCGCGGAATGATACTGACCTTATAGACTGGGTCGTGCTCAGGCACTAATCGACCGACGATTGCGTGGCCAGCCTCATGGTAGGCCGTTACCAGTTTTTCGTCTTCACTCATCACCGCGGACTTTCTTTCGGCACCCATAAGGATTTTGTCCTTGGCCTTTTCAAAGTCTTCCATCTCGACAGTTCGCTTGTTCTTGCGTGCAGCGAACAGTGCGGCTTCGTTCACAAGATTGGCGAGGTCAGCTCCCGAAAACCCAGGAGTGCCGCGTGCAAGCCAGTCGGATTCAACATTGTCACCTACTGGGACACGCTTCATGTGTACAGCCAGAATCTGCTGACGTCCGCGCACATCAGGTAAGCCGACAGTGATCTGCCGATCGAATCGGCCAGGACGAAGCAATGCCTTGTCAAGAACATCGGCCCGGTTGGTAGCCGCTATGATGATGATGCCTTCATTGCCGCTGAATCCATCCATTTCAACCAAAAGCTGGTTGAGGGTCTGCTCGCGCTCATCATGACCGCCGCCCAGTCCTGCTCCACGTTGACGCCCTACGGCATCGATTTCGTCGATGAAGATAATGCAAGGTGCACGCTTCTTCGCTTCTTCAAACATGTTGCGAACACGTGATGCGCCTACGCCTACAAACATTTCAACGAAGTCTGAGCCGGAGATAGAAAAGAAGGGAACCTTGGCCTCACCGGCGATCGCCCGTGCCAATAGCGTTTTACCGGTACCAGGTGGGCCCACCATCAGCGCACCACGAGGGATTAGACCGCCCAACTTTTGGAATTTAGTCGGATCCCGCAGGAAATCCACCATCTCTTGCACGTCTTCCTTGGCTTCATCACAACCCGCCACGTCGTTGAAGGTAACTTTTACCTTATCTTCTTCGATCAGCTTTGCCTTGCTCTTGCCGAAGTTCATGGCGCCGCCACCTGCACCGCCCTGCATACGACGCATGAAGAAAACCCATACACCAATGAGTAACAGCATTGGGAAGGTCGCCATAAACAGCTGCATCAGGAATGAAGGTCTTTCCGGGGGAATAACCTTGATGTCAACATGATTCTTGAGTAAGTCGTCGATCAGATGTGGGTCGCCGGGATTGTACGTGGTGAATCTTTCACCATCGGTTTTCATGCCACTGATGACCTGCCCATCCATGTTCAGCTGCCGAATAGTGCCCTGATTGATGGAAGATAGGAATTCTGTATAGGTCATTGCCGGGTCAAGCTTGGCTTTCGGGCTGAAATAATTGAACATCGATAACAGCGCGAATGCGACGATGACCCATAGGAGGATATTTTTCGTCATGTCTTTCATGTGTCTTCCTCTTCTAGTTGATCTAAATGTTTTGGTATAGGACTTTAAACTTGGCAATCATGTTGTCTTTTTGGCTGCCGTCTCCCCCGCACACAACCTGAACGCGATTTCCGCGTTTGATTAAAAATCATTGGTACCCCCATAAGGGGAATAAAGACAGGTTGTATATCCTTTGACCACAAGATCCAAGTTAATCCTTCGTCATGTCCATATGATGTCGGTCATTAAGGCATCGAATGGTCGGTCTGTCAAACTGTTGTCCAGGTATGACTCTTCCCGTACCATGTGTGTCTGACTTAATCATGTTTGAATCGTTCAATGGAGGAGCAGGTGAACTCGGAGCGGGGACATTCGACTTTTGCCATCGGTGCCGTATCTCGGTTAACGGGCATACCGATGGATACCTTGAGGATGTGGGAGCGGCGATATCAGGTTGTGACCCCACAGCGATCGCCCCTTAATCGCCGCTTTTACTCTCGGG
>JBILXN010000148.1:0-6199 GCA_044378425.1 Methylococcaceae bacterium | reverse complement strand
GTCAATTGATCAGTACTGCCCGAAACAAAGCCCGACTGAGTCGACATTTCCTCGCTTTGCGCCAGCAACTGGTGAGAGACCCCGCTCAACTCTAACGCAGACACGTTGATTTGCCGGGCAAGATGACCAATATCGACAATGACCCCAGAAATCACACCTATCAGCCGGCGCGCGATGAACAAGCCACCCACTATCCCGAAAAGGCTGACTCCAGCGATGATTCTCATCCCCAACATGTAAGCCGCCTGCACCGCATCCCGACCGGCGTCCACCCGAGCACTCATCAGACCGTTCAGTCGCGCCAGTATCTCGTCACAGGCCGTACCCCGTTCTACCGAAGTGGTGAGCGTCATGCGGGCCGATTTGCTATTACTGTTGGTGTGCGACAGTTCGCGTATTTTGACCTGGATTGCCTTGAGCGCGGCAAGGTCAGGGTCACTCTGGCCAAGCGTTAGACGATCGGCATCATCAAGCAAGGGCCTGATCGCCTGTAACCCCTCCTCCAGCGAGGTCAGCATGAGATTGACCTCACCATCCAGCCTGACCATTTCAGTCTCGTCTGACTCCGCTATGTGCTCATAGAGCAGCGTCAATAACCGCTGATTGACCCAAAGCCACTGGCGCAACGCCAACTCTCGTTCGAGGCTCTTTCTGATCGCTCCAGGGCTACGCTCATTCGCCAGCATCTGCTGGGCACGCGATTGGAGGGCCAACAGTGCCCTGTCGAGCGCCAGTTTGTGTCCACGATAATCCCCTTCCAGCAGTTCGTTGGCCTTCACATTGGTATTAAGGATGGCCAGCCTCAGTACTTCATTATGGTTCGCTTTGAAGCCTTGCCATGCGGGCTCAAACGTTGAAAACACGGCGTTTGCTTCGTCATCATCGGCCCTGCCCAGGAGTTGCCCGAGTTGCGGCACCAGCCGGTCCACGGTGGCAGATCGTTCACCTGCCTGTGTGACGAAGCGCAGGGTTTGTGCGTCGTCGGGCGAGAGCACCGCATTCTTCTCCATCCGGATGGTATCCATCATCGCGACTCTGATTTGAGATGTCAGGTCGGTCACCCGGGTAGTGACGTTTGCCAATTGCTGGATTTCGTCATTGGTGCGCATCAGTTGCCAGGCTCCCAGCAGGGCGATCACGAGGATGGTCGCTACCAAAGCGCTGACGACCAGAATCAGCTGGCTTCTCACCGAGTTGTTATTCATGAATGCTGCCTGATTTCAGTTGTGTGTAGAGACTTCAGGGATCATACCCAGAGCGGGAAACTGCCGCGGATCCAGCAGCGTCACCAATTGGGTGGCCAGTGTGGCGTGACCGGTCACCAGTCCAGGCAACAACGCCGTAGCATCCTGGTAGCCGCTACTGTCCTGTGCGGCAATCTGGACATGATGCTGCTCAACGCTGATCGGCATGATGTCACCGATCGCATCGACCTCAATCGCAAAGGCTTCACCGACTTCGTGGCGGAACACGATCAGGTCGCGCTGCGGTCGGTCCTGGCTCCCCTGCCCCATCAGCAGGTCATCCGGGTTCAGTACCAGATACAGTTGCCCACGCAGATTGACATAGCCGCGAATGGTTTGCGAAGTACCGGGTATCGGCGTCAACGGAACGGCTCGATGTACCTCCCTGATGGTCCATGACGGCACGGCAAAGCAATGTTCAGCCAGCCAGAAGGTGCAAAAAATCCCGGCAGCGTCGGCGTTGGGGGTGAAGGACGGCATCACTCTGCCGCCTCACGCGTACTACCGGGAAAGACCTCGGCCGCCAGCGCAAGGGGATCCGCCAATGGGACAATTTCGCCATTGAGGGCAGCCGCTCGAAACGTGCCGGAGCCGGTCTCCAGCCAGTGTATGGCCGTGGCGTCAATCCACTCTGCGCCTATCACCTCCGCTACAGCCAGGCCAACCTGCTGATGGTGATGTTTCAGCAACACCACGAAGAACGGGGCAAGCAAGGTCATGGGCATGGCCGGCATCCCGCCCTCAAGCGTCGCCAATATCCGGGTAGGCAGGTCGCCTATCATCATGTAAACCTGGTCGCCGACCCGCTCCATGGTTTCGTTGTGGCACATGACGATCCGCAGGACGTCAATCATCGGAATGCCCAGTAATCGGCCGTCCGATTGCCGTACCCGCAAGACCGAAAGCGACTGCCCCGAATCTGCGGTCTTGTCCTGCCCGGTGACAGAATGCTCGGCATGGAAACGCACACGGGCGCGCTGAGCAATGCCATCGGGATTCAGAATCAGCGCGACGCGTCCATCGCCAAGAACAGTGGCACCCGAATACATGGGCAACTGCTTGAGGGCGGAATGCAGAGGCTTCACAACGATTTCCTCATTATTGAGGATGGCATCCAGCACCAGACCAAACCGCCGGGAACCGGATCGAACGACGGCAAAAACTTCAGGAGCGGGGCTGCGGTGGGCGAGATCGGCTGCGCTGCCCTGCAAGGTCTCAGCCAACCGAACCAGCGGCAACAACGCACCCCGCAGTCGAACGACTTCACCATCCGTCTTGCGCTCTATGGCAATACCGGAACGGGAGGGATCGACATAGACCAATTCTTCGATGTCCTTTTGCGGCAGGGCGTAACGCTCACCGCCAGCCATCACCAGCAAGGTGGGAATGATCGCCAAGGTCAGCGGCAATCGTAACAGGAAGGTAGTGCCTGCCCCCGGTTGGGACTCAATCTCAATAGAGCCGCCTATGGCCGCAAGATTGGTCTTGACCACATCCATGCCGACGCCACGACCCGAGATATCGCTGATCTGGGCAGCGGTGGAAAAGCCTGGCAACAGTATCAACCCCAGCAAATCGCGGTCATCGAGCCGGACCAGCTCTTCGCTGGTTCTCAAACCCTGGGCCAGCGTCTTATTTCGTACGGCCTGCCGGTCTATGCCCCGACCATCATCGCTGAAGCTGATCAAAATCTGATCGCCCAGATGGCGCGCTTCCAGCCGAATCCTGCCCATAGCCGACTTGCCCTGCGCGATCCTCTCGGCAGCCGATTCCAGGCCATGGTCACACGCATTGCGGATCAGGTGGGTCAGCGGGTCGGACAGTGCTTCAAGAATATTTTTATCGAGCTCAACTTCACCACCGACAATCTGCAACTCGATTTGCTTGGCGAGTTGCCGGCTCAGATCGCGGATCAAACGAGGATACTTGTTGAACACGGTAGCCACCGGCTGCATTCGCGCCTGTAGCACCGTATCTTGAAAGGCACTGGTGACCGCATCCAGTCTCTGCATCACCTGACCGGGTAAAGGCTGCAGTGCCTCGGAATAGCGCCGGGCCTGATTGCGTACCAGCACCAGCTCGCCGGCGAGACTCATCAGCTGATCGATAAGATCAATCGGGATGCGAATGGTCCCCGACCGATTCGCTGTACCGGTGCGGCCACTGTCGTTTTTTGCAGCCGGTACGGTCGAAACCGGTTCAGTCTGCCCGCCACCCGCCGTCAGCACCAGGTGATCCATCGTCTGCTGACGGTCCGGCAATCCTAGGGCCTTGAGGAAGGCTTCCCGTCCTAACGGGCTGGCGATGCGGATCTGCCAGAAAAAAGGGGGCTTGGGCGGTGCCTGGCTGAGATCGATATCCGCTGTTTCAAGCTGACCGCGGACGATTCGGCCATGGTCATTGATGCGGGCGATGAGGGCGAGTGGGGGTAAGCCCGCAGCGGCCAGTTCATCCAGTTCAAATTCGCAGTCAAATTCTGGCGCCGAATCGGCTGCTGGCTTGCCGGCTGCAGCATCCTCCACGGTGGCGGGAATCGTCTGCAATTGATCCAACTTGGCGAGCATGGCGCTGATATCGGTGTCCTTACCCCGTACCGGGTCATCCATCAGCACCGTCAGGCAATCAGTCGCCTGCAGCAGGCAGTCGGTGAAGCGGCCATCGCAGCGGTAAAGCCCATCCATCGCGCCGCCAAAAACCGTTTCCATGCGGTGTGCCAGTTGTTCCAGTGCGGCCAGCCCGAAGAATCCCGCCCCACCCTTAATCGAGTGGACGGCCCGCTGCAGCGGTTCAATTTTCTGTCGGGTTGAGCCCTCGCCAGCCTGCTCCAGTTGCAGCAGACCGGTACAGATATCAATGAGGTGCTCTCTGGCTTCGGCTACAAAAACACTTTGGGCAGCGGGAGACATCGAACTACGCGCGTTGGATCGGGTTGTTCAGCACGTCCATACCCATGGCCCGCAGTAATTCGGCCACCGCGGGTGGGGCATCCTGCAACAGAAGACGACCATCCCGGCGTGATCCCCTTGCAACCCTGGCCAGCAAGGCCAGGGCTGAAGGCGCGACGACCGTCACCTGATCAAGCGTGATCGCCAGGTCTGCACTGCCCGCCTCCAGCCAGTGACCCAGATCGGCGTGAACATGGCTGACCCAAAGTTCATCCAGAGCGGCGGGGCGCTGCAACAGGCTCTTTTCTGCGATGGCCACAGCGGCCGGTGGCATACCGAGGGCAGTCTGCTCTATACGGTTCAGGATAAGGCTGATGTCGCCGGCATCAACAGGGGCATCGGAATCACCTTCAATACGGGTGACACGCCCAAGCAGGTCGACCCCCGCCAGCAATACATCCACCAGGTGGCTGGTTACCGCCAACTGGCCCTCTCGTGCACGGGTAAAGGTATCCTCAATCACATGAGAGACCTTGACGGCAGCTTTGAGATCAAACAAATCGGAGGCACCCTTGATGGAATGTGCGGCACGCATCAGGGGCTCGTACCATTGGCTTTGATCAGGATCCTGCTCAAGGGCGATTAATCCCTCACACAGCACCCCCATGTGGGTTTCGACCTCAGCGTCGAACATCTCCAGCAATACCGCATCTTCTCTGGCGTTCATGGGCGTGCGAAGGGTTAGAAGTTACATTTTGATAGAAGTATATAGACTCACCGTCAAAAGGTGGGTGGAGGGGATAAAAAAGCTGACACTCAGTCAGGCGTCGTCGCAAACTGATCCGCATGGGATCGGAAAGTCACTAAGACTAGAGCGGGGCAGGATCAAACCCTGACAGGGCGCAGCGACTCGCAATGGGTCAAAACAGGGATAGTGACCCGATTCTGGTATCGCCTCATCAACATTACTTCGACAGAAACCCACCACCGAAGCGATAGGATCACCATTATTCCGTCTACCAGAGTCCTGCATGCAGCCCAACCCGACTGGAGTGAGCCGCAAGCATCGGGGACACATGCCAGGCTTCAGAACATTAGCGGCTCCTCACCCTCTTGAACCGTGCTTTTACCCATCGCCGAATAGGCCGGGCACCAGCGGAGCATGCCGCTTACCACTACCGCTAACCCAAGCAACATGATAGTGCCGCTCTCTATCTGGGATGCCAGAACCATCATCACAATCCCTGCGCAGATGCGGATTTTCTGATCGTATTTACCGACATTGAACTCCCGCTGCAGCATGCGCCGAATATCAAAACTCATAACCGATCTCCTCTTTGAAGTTATTTTCTTATCGATGCCGATGTGACTGTCCCGCGGGGAACGTAACCACCTACTGGCGCCGTCGGGATGCTAGCACAGGGAAACCCCGGTCGTTCCAACCCGGCAAAAACACCGCATTTCACACAGACACTGTGGCTTTTCACGCAGATTATTCACAGCAGCACCTAACGGATTGATTGTTCGCATCCCGACCGCAACCGGCATAGAAGAAATATAGAATCAATCACTTACGTTTTGACTCTTTTTTATACAAAGCGGCACAGACCTTGAAACCATGGACAATCAACAAGGCCATCCACACTGTTATCCACAGTTCCTGTGAGTAACCCACCCTGCGTGACAACTACACTTCTGTGCGTCCTGAGCGTGCCGATACCCAGCTCTGAAAAGATGGCCCGAATCATGCTTGAGATCGACCGATTTAGCCCGCACTTACTCACCCGATGGAGAAAAGCATGAAGTCCACGAGTTCGGATATCAGGATAGGCCAACAGATCGGCCACTGGAGAATTACTGGCAAAGCGCCGGATAGGGAGAGCGAGCCCTTCTACCTATGCCGGTGTCACTGTGGAAAAGAACGCCTGTTTTCAGCCCGCACGATCAAAAAGGGCGCGCTGAGTCGATGCGCCTGCAACAAAGGCAAACGCGGGACGCGGGTGCCTGAATTGGAGTCCGGACCCTTGCCAGCCTCCGTCCAGGACATTTTTAAGATGATCAATCGCGGCT
>JBILXN010000020.1:0-20306 GCA_044378425.1 Methylococcaceae bacterium | reverse complement strand
AGTTCGCTCAGCACAGCTCCCATCCAGGGATTGCGAAAGCCAAAGGGCGCGCGGAAAAATGCCGGTGACCGGCCCGTGATGTCGGCAATTTCGGCCTGAGCCTGCCTCAGCTCATGACGAAGTCTGCCGACGCCCTGAAAGGCAAAATGCCAGCGATGGGTCAGACTGTGGTTTTCTACCAGATGGCCTCTGGCGCAGATAGCGCGGAGCAACTCGGGATGGCGCCGGGCCCGTTCAGCAATGCAGAAAAAGGACGCGGTCGCGCCGTGGGCGTCCAGCATATCCAGTACTTGCGGCGTCACCTCGGGGTCAGGCCCATCATCAAAAGTCAGGGCGATCTCGCCCCGTGCTGCCCGCTCCGCAGGCAGTCGGACCTGGTTCGGTCCCAGCCAGGGACTTTGAGGCCATAAGCTCGCCGCAGCGATAATGCCATGATTTAGCAGTAGCACTTCAACCAGCCCATCGGGTGCATTTTTCAGCAGGGAGAGCGGCCAGCCGCTCAACTGGGCCAGCGCCGACGCTTTTAGCAGTGTGGAGGGTAGCCATTTGTCGGCGGCGGTCTTGATCGTTATCAGGTTTACCATTTTCTTTCCCGCCCGGGATCGCGGGCTTGCAGGGTCGCAACCAGAGTTTTGAGGGCGCTGCGGGGCAGTTTGCCGGCCTCATTGCGCGGCAGGGTTTCGACAAAATACAGACTGCGCGGTACGAAGGCAGGGTCCAGCCGTTCCCGCAAAGTGGCCATCACCTGATCCGCCGCAACAGTTGGTGCGACCACCAGAGCCATGAGCCTGACGGTTGAGTGGTCGATTTCATCGGGCATGAAAAAGCTGCCATCTTGCACGCCGTCAACGCCCATTAACACGCGATTGAGGGCCGCAAGTGAACTTCGCTTGCCAGCGATATTGATCAGATCGGCCTGCCGGCCCAGCAGTCGGAAATGCCGGCTGTCAACGCCTTCGATGACATCGGCCAACGGGACCGGACCCGGCAGGTACTCGGCCTCGACCTCGGTCAATCCATCGTGCGTCCGGGCGCGGATGCCCTCAAACCAGGTCCATTCTGTTTCCCCGGCTGGGCGGCGGCTGGCCAGTGATCCCGCCTCGGTACAGCCGTAAATTTCGATCAGCGGTGCGCCAAAGTGCCGTTCGGCCTCGACCGCCAGTGCCGGATCCAGTGGCGCTGTAGCCGAAATCAACCCGCTCAATCGCGGAAAGGTCAGCCCGGAAGCCAGCAGTGCCCGCAGGTGAACGGGCGTGGTGACCAGTACCCGTTTGCCCTGATGCCGCAATAGGGCATCGCGGATATCCAGCGGGAAAAAGGGTCGGGCTGCATCAAGCATGGCCCCACAACAGAGTGGCAGCAGCACGCTAAGCTCCAGACCATACATGTGTTGGGCCGGTACAGTGGCGACCAGGGCGGTTCCCGGTCTGATAGCGGCCGCAGCGGCAATCAATCGGGCGCTCTGCTGCAAATGCTGCCAGCGTTTGGGATGTGGCTGGGGCTGGCCGGTACTGCCGGAGGTGAAGGGTATGGCGACAACCCCGGGGTCAACCCGGCTGACAGCGGAAGCTGGCGGGGGCTCTGCATCCATCAAGTCATCAATACAGTAGGCCGGTATCCTGCCTGTTGCGGTAGTGCCAGGACCTGTCAGGCAATAGACATCGGGGTAGTCGTTGGCAATGCTTTCCAGCATCCGTGTGCTGCGGTCGGGCGGCAGCAGCATGATCTGACGCCGCGCCATCGCCGCGGCAAAGCCAGTCGCAAAGGCGTAGCGGTCGTCACAAAGGTTGATGACATACGCCCGATCCGGAAGTTGCTGTCCGAGCCTTGCGCTGTCGGCCTGAAATGCGGCCCAATCGACGCGGTTAACACCCGCTACGGCAAAGGGCTGATCGCCAGAGTCGCCGGCGGGGGCTGGACTCATTGCTATCCTGTCCTGGCCATCGCCTTGATTGCTGGCTGAAAAACTCATTTGCTCTGTGCTTTGCAGGGATTGCGCCTTCAGGGCCGCGACACTAGACTTCGGCAGCCGATCAGGAATGGTTTAATGACACGTCCTGTTTGTTCATCCAGCCGACCCTCAGCCATGACTACGACGACCCAAACCCAATTCAAAGCCCGTATCGCTGCGGCTGCCAGCCTGGTTCTGCTGGGGCTGTGGATCTTGCACGATTTCCTGGTGCCGTTAAGCTGGGCTGTGATCCTGGGCTTGACCACGTGGCCCCTGTATCAGCGGATCAATCGCCTCTTCAAGGGCTCTGATCAATCGCCGGTTTCGGCGCTCATTCTAACGCTGTTCATCGGCGGGATGCTGTTTGGTCCGGTCACCTATGGTCTGGTGCAGTTCGGCCACGAGTCGCAATCGTTCTCCCGCGTGCTGCAGGAAGCACTCCTCAATGGCCTGCCGCCACCCGAATGGCTGGGGAAATTACCGAGGATCGGTGAATCTGCGGCGCAGGCATGGAGCGATTGGCTGGGGACCTCCGATGCGGTGCGGGAGTCGATCCGCTACCTGCTGGCCAGCGATCTCCTGCTTTATACCCGCAAGTTTGCGGCTCAAATCCTGCATCGTTACGCCGCGGCCTTCTTTACAATCGTCGTGCTGTTTTTTGTGTACCGTTACGGCAGGTCGATAGGCTTGAGAGTTCTGGTCTTGTGTGATCGGGCCTTTGGGGAGGGCGGCAGTCGCTATGCTCTGCACGCCGCGCAGGCGGTTCGCGCGACGGTCAACGGTATCGTTCTGGTCGCGCTGGGGCAGGGTGTAGCCCTCGGCTTTGGTTACGCGGCGGCGGGTCTGCAGCATGCGACGCTGCTGGGTGTCCTGACCGGGTTGGTGGCCTTCATTCCCTTCGCCGCCAAACTGATGTTCACCGGCGCAGCGCTGGTGCTGTTTGCCGAGTCTCATACAGGGGCAGGCATTGGGCTCATCATCTATGGCCTGATCATCATTGTGACGGCCGATAATTACCTCCGGCCCAAACTGATCGGCGATGCGGTGAAGCTGCCGTTCATCTGGACCCTGCTCGGCATACTCGGTGGCATCGAAACGTTCGGGCTGCTGGGTCTGTTTCTCGGGCCGACCATCATGGCCATCCTGATCTCGGTCTGGCGTGATGGCTACCCTGCCGAGGGCGCCGGCTCGGACGCCGCATGACGGCTTTTCCCCGAATATGGGTAGCCGCCTGCTGCGGGCCACTGGTTTACCTGCTGGTGACGGCCGCCATCGCCGCCCTGCTGGCCTATCCGGTGTTTATCGTGAGCCATGCCGATGACATCAGCTTTTTCCGCTCACTGGTCAGCCGCGGAGGGCAGGGCCTGCTGATCCTCGGCCTGTTACCACTGTTTCGCTGGTTGAGTTTGCCGGTCTCTACGCTGGGCTTTGGTCGAGGCTTTCTGCGCCAGCTAGGGGTCGGCCTGATGGCAGGTTGTATCATGCTGAGCCTTCATGTGCTGGGCCTGCTTGCGTTGGACGTTCGTGAGGTGGTCTGGACCAGGCTGACCATGAGCTGGCTGCTGCCGGCGCTGGGCAAGGCTTTGCTGACCGGACTTGCGGTAGCCATGCTGGAGGAAATCATCTTTCGGGGCGCCCTGCTGGGGGCGGTGCAAAAGTATGCGGGGCCGCTGTTGGCCATCCTGGTGAGCGCCTTCTATTATGCTTCACTGCACTTTATTGGCACCCTCTGGAGCACCGGATTGGCGGATGTCGGCTGGGATACGGGATTTCGCATCGCCGCTGATGGCTTTTCCCATCTGTTACAGGCCCCACCCGATGCCTGGCTGGGTCTGTTCGTGGCAGGCATGATGCTGGGCTGTGTGCGGGTGATCGTTCCCTGCGGGCTGGGTTACTGTATAGGCCTCCATGCCGGCTGGGTAACTGTCATCAAACTGGGAAAGCCGCTGACCTATTTCAACCCAAAGGCCGACTATGCCTTTCTGGTCGGCAGTTACGACACGTTTATCGGCCTGCTGTCGGCGTCCTGGTTATCGCTCCTGACGCTGCTGATGGGGCTGACCTTTTATTTCAGGAACCGCCGTGGCGGTGTGCGCCATGGCTAAAGACGAAAACTTCAAGACACCCCAGTCCCTGATCGGGGATTTCAATTTCGGTCAGGAGACGGTCCGGGTCTTCGATGACATGCTGGATCGCTCGGTACCTTTCTATACTGAAGTTCAGCGCATGCTGGGTGAGATAGCGGCCGATTTTGCTGTCCCCGGCAGTCGGCTGTATGACCTTGGCTGCTCAACCGGCACCACGCTGGCGGGTCTTGATCGGGTGGTTCACCCGGAAGTGGCCTTTGTCGGCATAGACGCCTCGCCCGATATGCTGACAGCAGCCCGCGACAAATTTGCCCGGCAGCAATTGATTCATCCGGTCGAACTGCAGTGTCAAAATCTCGAGGAGGGTTTACAGCTGGAGCGGGCGTCGGTGGTCGTCATGAATCTGACGCTGCAGTTTGTCCGACCGCTTTATCGTGATCAACTGATCCAGACAATTGCTGCAGGTACACTTGAGGGTGGATGTCTGCTATTGGTTGAAAAGGTGCTGGGGCAGGACACCAGGCTGAACCGCCTGTTCATCAGGCATTACTATGAGTTCAAGCGCCGCAACGGGTACTCCGAGATGGAAATCGCCCAAAAGCGGGAGGCACTGGAAAACGTTCTGATCCCCTATCAGTTCGAGGAGAACCGCGAACTCCTGCTGCGAAACGGCTACCGGGTCTGCGAGGTTTTCTTCCGTTGGTATAACTTCTGCGGAATGCTGGCGCTTCGCTAGCCCGAACGCCGCTACTACATGACGGACGCCTGAGTTTTGCGATAATCTCATCTCCGGTGTGACTTTTCCTTTCGGACTTAACATGGCTGCTGACGAAAAACGAAATGCCCGCAAGGCTCCCCCCATGCAAAAGGGCACACTGGTCATGTGGAATGACCAGAAAGGCTTTGGATTCATTCGTCCCGATGGTACCGAGGAAGACTTTTTCGTTCATATCAGTCAGTTCAAGAAGGGCATGTCGCGCAGGCCGGAAATGGGTGATGTCGTTCACTTCCGACCCAACGAGGATGCTGGGAAAAAGCGGGCCTCATTCGCGCTGGTTGAGTCATTGGATCAGGAGGATGCCGCGCCACGGCGGTTTGAACTGAATCCCAGACAGCGCTCCTGGCTGATCAATCTGCTCATCATTACGCCACTGGTATTGTCGGGCTATCTGCTGTTGATGGCCAAAAATCCTATACCGTTCTTTTCTTACATGATCATGAGTATCCTGACCATGATTCTGTACGGTACCGACAAGGCCAACGCCGCCACCCGTAAATGGCGTATCCCTGAAAGTTACTTCCACATGCTGGAACTGATGGGCGGCTGGCCGGGTGCCCTGATGGCCCAAAATCAGTTTCGCCACAAAACCCGCCTGTCCACCTACCTGTACGTCCTCAGGGGCATCATTGCCATACATCTGCTGGCGTGGGCCGCCTTTTTTTACTGGACCAGTAAATAACCGATGTAGCCGGGCCCCAGGACCCGGTACATCGATGTTGAAGCATGTCTGCTTAAGTGAGTAAGAGCATTCGCCGGTTGTTTGCTTCGAGCGAAACTGACAGTGCCCCTCCTATGGCAGGCTGACCGTAAACGACAGCCCCGTGCGATTGGCACCGTGGGGCAGCGGTTCACCCATCGCCAACAGGGAGACACGGGCTTTCAGGCCCCCGGTACTGATACCCGGGAAGTAGTTACGGACACAGCCAGCGATGTCGGCGTTGAAGGAAATGGTGCGCGCGGCGCTTGCGGCCTGATCAGTCAGAGTCTCATCCCGCAGCGGTGCCAGCACGGCAAACCCCGCGCTCAGGCCCTCGGTGTCGGTCCGCACACCATTGACTGCCGTCATAGGACAACCGGCTTCAGACGTCGGCCGCTGCTCGTCTCCGGAACCCGACGTCACGCTGTCTACCGTAAGACCGTAGTGCAAACCGCCAACGTCATAGTAGGCCGCTGACTCGCCCGGCAGGGGGAGGCGCTGGGGTCGCCATAGTGTCATGCTCAAGCTACCGTCCGAGCCTAGCGCGATGGGTGCACTGTCGTGGGTTCCGGGTCCGTCAGTAGGGTACGGGTAACTGACGGAGGTCAGAGCGCCATTCACGCTGTAGGACTGCAGGGCCGGTGTGGTCACAAAATAAGGGCTGAGGCTGACCGGAATTTCGTTCACTGCACCTGTTTCAGAGGCGCGGAACTTCAGTGTCAGCACGTTGGCCGGGGTTACATGCTCGAGCGTACGGGCATCGTTAGGCTTTACGAAAGCGGCCCAGATAAATTCCTGCATGGGGCCACCGGATGGCGAGTAGGTCAGCAGCGCATTGGTTGGATAGCTGGCAGGACGACCGGTACATACGCCCCTCTCGCAGGTTGAGCCATGGAATTCGGACCAGGGCAAGGCCCCCCATTCCGGCAGTTCTGGAAGTATCCGGTTTGCCTCGCTAAACCCGTTGGCGGTCGCGGTGCCTGTTCCTGGCGCACACCATCGCGCCGAAGTCGCACACTCGACCCACACTGCATCCAGCCGGTTCGGCCCCCCGTCGGGCACCAGGTCATACTGGCTGTAGAAAAACGTCAGGGTCAAGCCATTGCTGTTTGCCGAAGGTCCCAGGAAGCTATTGATCGCGTCGCGATCAGGTGTGGGGCTGGTATTGGCGTTGAGCGCATAGGCGATGCTGGGCCTGACGTCGCTGTAGGTCAGCAGGCGGGCCGTAGTCAAGACCGAGACCGGGTCCGTCATGTCGATGGTTTGGTTGCCATTGTCATCGACATCAATGGAGTTCGGGATGCCGTCCCGATCACAATCAGCGCCCACCAGCTTTCCGCAGGGGTCGTTGGGTTGGGTTGCTCCGGCATCGGCGTTGGCAGAGACCCGCGCTCGCTCGCTGGAGGCGGTCGCTGCCTTGACCAGGCCCAGTCTGCCGGCACCCAGCGGAACCCCCTGATCATCCAGCTGCACCGTGCCGGTTTTGTAATACAGGCTGCCTGCCAGTTTGCCGCTCACGCTGGCGAAACCCGATTTGCGCGTGATGTTGCCGAGCGCGGTCTGTTTGGCGGTGAGTCGTACATAAGCATTGCGCCCTTTCCTGGCCAGAATGACCGGGCCGAAATACTCACCTGTGGTTGAAAAAAGATGAAGGCTGGCGTTTTTGGCGCGGGTAGCCGGCACCCGCAATTTGAATTTCCCCGTGGCAGGTAGTGTCGCCGATGTTGCCGTGCCGTCCAGGCCGATGGCCGCAATCCGCATGCCGCCCCCGTCTTTAATTCGACCCGAGACCGTCGCACTCAGGGCAGAATGGGGTAACAGGCTGGTAGCGACAAGGGGAAGCGCAAGCAGTAGAGATGCTGTTTTCATGAGTTCACACCCTCAGGCAGTGACGATAGGAATAGGCATCGCTAGCTTAATCGATATCAATATCTTGCAATAGCGATAGCCAGTTTTCAAAGGTAGACAGGCATGCCATAGGTCAGAGCCGAGTATCGTTCGCCCCAATCACGCATGAAGCCGTATATCGCCCAAATCCGCACGACTTGGTTAAGATAGTGCGCCGTATTCGCACTATGGAGAAGCCTGCATGATGCCGTTACCCGCTGAAAGCGCCAATGTCGCCCATCTCATCCAGCTTTCGGTCGCGCCGGTGTTCCTGTTGGCGGGCATCGGCGGGATTATTTCCGTAATCTCCAGCCGGATTGGCCGGGTGTTTGAGCGGTCCCAGTCTTTGGCCGCAGCATACGAGGGTTCGGCGGATGACCATCAGCATTCCCGGATTCAGGAACTGGCCGTCCTGAGCAAACGCATTACCTACTCACTTTCGGCCATCAGTTTATGTACAGTGTCTGAACTGCTGATATGTATCGTGATCGCGATTCACTTCATTGGGGGACTGGCGGGCTGGGATGTCTCTTACGAGGTTGCGATTATCTTCATCATGGCCATGACCTGTCTGATTGTCGGCCTGCTGTGTTTTCTCCGGGAAATTTTCCTGGCCATGTCTTCCATGCGCATCGGCAATACCCGGCTGAAGGCCAGATTGACGAGCCGGGCCACCGAGACCCATCGCAGCAACGATCTTTGAGGAGGCCCGACAACCGCCGGCGATCGAGCCAATAGAATGGGCGGGTATCAGAGAACCAGAACGGAATTTTCCGAACTCAGGCCGTTAGGGATGAACTTGTCCGCACCCGGTTCGTTTTCCCAATACGCCCCGTCGATCAGATAACGGAACTGGTGCTCCTTCTGGCTATCAAGATTGAGGGAAACCGACCAGTTTCCGTCCTTGTCTTTTTTGAAGGGTGTCTGGTCTGTCGACCAGTCATTGAAGTCACCAACCAGCGTGACGGATGTCGCCGCATCGTAGGGGCGACCGGAAAGTAAAAACTTCACTTTGCACACCGGTTTTGTTTTGAGAGGTTTCTTTTCTATCGTCATGGGACCACCACTTTATCTGGGATTGAAATCGGGCTACGGCCTCGATTATCCCTGCTCAAAAATAAGTTCATAAGGTCATCCGACGATATGCTGTATTAACCCTAGAACAGCAGTTTCCCGAACCTCTGCTTTTAACCCATTAATCTCATGGCAATAAATGACTCATGAGCAGGTTATCCAACCGGTCCACCCTTGAGTGTCACCAAGGGGAATGCCCAGGTTTCACCCCAATCCCGGGTGGCCGGTTGGGATCAGCAACTTTGCCCGGCTGGAGAGGTTTTGGGATGTAAAACCATCAGGTCACGGCGGTTTCAGGTGAGGTCTGATCCCCGATGGACGGCGATAAAACCGGTTCCAGCAACGCTCGGATGATGACGTTCGGGAAGCGCCTCCTCGGAATGATCGCGTAGAAACGCTCGCGTAAATCAGGAATTCGGCAGCGCTCCACCAGAACACTATTTTGAAGTTCATCGAAGACCACCACGGGTGGCACGAGTGCGAGATAACCGGAATCACGCGCCAGTAGCCGCAGCATAGCCATATCATCGACCTCCGCCACCACCCGCGGGCGGACGCCGGCTTGCTCCAGCAGGAAATCAAAGGCTGTCCGGATTTCACTTTCGATGCTGGGCAAAAGCAGCGGGGTATCGCTCAAGTCCTCCGGAAACCGGAAAGTGGCGGGTTCCGCGACCGGTCGCCCCACCAGGCTGACGGATTGTTCCTCGACCAGATGGCAATCCCAGCTATTCTCTGCGTCGCGAGGCACCGGACGGTTTGACAGCACCAGGTCGATGGTGTGGGTGTGGAGTTGCTTGAGCAGTTCCGGAAGGCTGCCCGAGCGCAAAACCAGCTCGATATCGGTGCGATCCAGCAGAGGGCGAACAAGCTTCATCTGGAAATTGCGGGAAAGCGTTGCAACGGCGCCGATGCGCACCAGTTGGCGCTGGGCCGACTGGCCGTTCATCAGACTGATGAGCTCGTCCCCGGTGCGAAAGATGGCATTTGCATAGTCCAGCGCGATCCGCCCGGACTCGGTCAGCAACAGCCGCTTACCTTCTCGCTGAAACAACTTCTGTCCCATCGACTCTTCGAGTTGCCGCAACTGGATGCTCAGGGCTGACTGCGACACATGCAGGCGTTCTGCCGCCCGAGTGAGGTGACCCTCATTGGCGATCATCCAGAAATAGCGCAGGTGATGGTAGTTGAGTTGGGCCATTTATTCATTTATATAGTAGAACCAAAAAATATAATACATATATTGGATGAATTACGACGCCATTGATAGCATCTCCCCTGACACAAATCAGGGAGATTCATCATGTCCGTACTCATTCAAGTTATTGAAATCGTTAGCGGTCACGCCTCATCCATGCCGGAGGCAGGGCCATGAACCTGATGCTCGCCCTTCTGACCCTTAGCGGACCCTTGCTGCTGCTACTGTCCGGGATCATGTCTGACACATGGTGCGACCGTCGACCCGAGACTATGCAGCGCCTGGTCACGGTGGCTGCACATACCGCCCTTATGACCAGCCTGATCGCGGTGGCCGGATTCCTGAGAGTGGGTCCGATTGATCGCTCGCTGGCGGGCCTTGAGGTTTATCTCGACGCGTTATCCGCCACCATGCTACTGCTCGTGGCGGGTATCGGTGTGGTAGTCATTCGCTATTCGCGCCGCTATCTGGAGGGTGACGCGGGTCAGGGTCATTTTTTCAAGTGGCTGGCTCTCACGGTCGGTTCAGTGTTGGTACTGGTGATCTCGGGCAACTTGATCCAGTTCACACTGGCCTGGATGGCAACCAGCCTGAGCCTGCATCGTCTGCTGCTGTTCTATCCAGAGCGGGCGGCCGCAAGGCAGGCGGCGCACAAGAAGTTCGTCATCAGTCGCGTGGGTGACCTCTGCCTGATAGCTGCCATGTGCCTGATTTACGGTGCTTTTGGTAGCCTGCATTTCGGCGATATCTTTGCGGATGCCAGGATTTACCTGCGGCAAACGCCGGACGGTCTGGCACACGGGGCGGGCAGCGGACCGTTCTGGGCGGGTTTGCTACTGGCATTGGGTGCGGCACTCAAATCGGCACAGGTCCCCTTTCACAGCTGGCTGCCCGAGGTGATGGAAACGCCAACACCTGTCTCGGCGCTGATGCATGCCGGTATCATCAATGCCGGCGGCTTTCTGATTGTACGGATGAGCCCCGTGATGGTCCTGAGCCCAACCGCCCTCAACCTTCTGGCGGTCATGGGTGCGGTAACCGCCCTGTTCGGTGCGCTGGCCATGCTGACGCAAACCAGCATCAAAAAGTCGCTGGCCTTTTCCACGGTCGGCCAAATGGGCTTCATGATGCTGCAGTGCGGGCTGGGTGCCTTCTCATCGGCGATCCTGCATATCGTTGCCCATGGTCTGTACAAGGCCCATGCCTTCCTGTCGAGCGGCAGCATCATTGATCTCGCCAAGGCGTCGTGGGTACCGACACCGCGTACCCGCCGTCACCCCGGAGAACTGCCACTGGCGTTCGCCGCTGCCCTCGCAGTGACCTGGATCACGGCCACACTGCTGGATGTGACCCTGACCGAGGAGCCCGGCATCGTGCTGCTGAGCGCCATACTTCAGATCGCCCTGACCTATCTGCTCTGGAACAGCCTGGCCGGGCAGTTTGGTTTGCCGCAGCTCTTGCGCGGACTAAGCCTCGCCTTCCTGGTCAGCATGACGTACTTCGCGTTGCAGCTGCTCTTCGCCCATCTCCTGCAAGGGTCGCTGGCGACCCTGACCCCGGAGCGCGGCGTGTTCAGCTGGATGCTGCTGACGACCGTGCTGGCCGGTTTCCTGGGTGTTCTGGTGATGCAGGTTCGGTTTCCGGGAGATACCGCCAGCCCCTTGTGGCAGGCGGCCTATGTGCATGTCCTTAATGGGTTCTATGTTAGCGCGCGGGCCGCCCGTCTGCTTCAGCGATTCTGGCCCACGCCCCCTCATTCGCAATCCTCTTGAGTCACAGGAGCCGTCATGACCATCGTAAATCCCATTTTCAAGGAAGCGCACGGCATCCTGGCCGGCCGGAACCCGATAGATCAGTCGGTATGCGTCAGCGTGCCCGAGGCTCATCTGGACCTCGCGATCAAGGACGCCACAGGCCGCATCGCCCCCCTCTGGCCATTGCGTCATTTCGTCGCGGTCAATCCCTTCCTCGGTCTCGTTGACCATGATTTTCGTGATGCCTGCGAGCTTGTCCACCGGGTCAACCAGGGTGACATTCTGATGGCACCCGCTTTCTATGCCGAGCAGCTTTCTCGTGGCCTGATGAGCGATCCTGATCTGGCTCAGGCGATTCAAATCATCGACAAGAGCGGCGCTAAATCGTGGTCTCCCGCGTCAGTCCGGCAACAACTGAAGGCGCTCTGCCAGTCGGAAAGCACCGAGAACAGGGCCACCGATGTCCGGCTGGAGACGTTGGCGGATTTCCTTGATGCCTCAAGTGACAGCCAATGGGCAAATGTCATCACCGAGGAAATTTCCAAGTGGTGCGCCGCCTGGTGTGATGAGGGACAGTCCGCCTGGCGCATGCCGTGGCGTTCGCTGCCGCTGTACCACGCGTGGAAGCGCGCGAGCCGCTTCGACCGCAACCCTGAAATCGCCGGCATCACAGGCTTCCGCAAGGTCATCGCGTCTCTCCCCGAATCGCCACGTGAGGCGATTGCCATGATCCTGCACGAAATAGAACCGGATGGCCCGCACCTGGTGGATTTTCTGCACCGTCAACTCATGAGCATTGCGGGGTGGGCAGGCTGGATGCGGTATCGTGAACGGGAAGCCTCACTGCGGGGTGATACCTGTGACACGATAACGGATCTCCTCGCTATCCGTCTGGCCTATGACTATGCGCTGGCAAAAGAGCGTGTGCCGGCGGACAGGCTGTCTCAATGGCGCGGCTCATGGTTTGGCGAAGCGGCTGAGCTGCAGTGTCATCGTGACCGGATTGATCTGCTGAATGTCCTGCAACTGGCCTATGAATTACGAGGCCAGAATGAACTGGCAGCGTTGCTGGCCGGCCCTCAAGGCGACGCCGGAGCGGACTTATCGCCACCCAACCGCAGCATTGCGCAGGCCGTGTTCTGCATTGACGTGCGTTCCGAAATCTTCCGCCGCGCGCTGGAGTCCGTCACACCCGAGGTCAGGACGCGGGGATTCGCGGGGTTTTTCGGCTTTCCCATCGAATACATACCGCTCGGGCATCACCATGGCGCGGCTCTTTGCCCGGTACTCCTGTCGCCCCAGTATCGCATTCGCGAGAGCGTGGCCGGCGCAGACGTTACCGAGCTGCGTGAAATCCAGCAACAGCGCCGGCTACGCAAAATACTGAGCAAAATGTGGAAGTCATTCAAAACCTCGGCGGTCTCCTGTTTCTCCTATGTAGAAATTGCGGGGCTTATGTTTGGCGTCAAGCTGGTGACTGACAGCCTGGGTTTGACCCGCACCGTTGCCAAACCTGGTGCCGCTGGACTGGATCCCAAGGTCTTGCAGCGGATTCGGCCTTTGGTCACCCGGCAGCGGGGCCGATTGGCGTCAAAAACTCCGGTGGTTGAAACGGGCATCGCGCTCAAGCAGCGCATTGATCTGGCGGCAAACGCCTTGCGCGGGATGGGGCTTTCTGAGTGCTTCCCGAAGATAGTGCTGCTATGCGGGCATGGCAGCACCACGGTCAATAATCCCTATGGCTCCGGGCTTGATTGCGGCGCCTGTGGCGGTCACAGCGGCGAAGCCAATGCCCGCGTTGCGGCGATGGTGCTGAACGACGCCGACGTGCGTGCCGGGCTGGTTTCACGTGGTATCTGCATCCCTGATGACACCTGGTTCATTGCCGGTTTACATGACACAACCACCGACACGGTCACGTTATTCGAGGTGGAAGAAGCGCCCGCGCACGCAGCCAGGAACCTTGCGCGTCTGAAGGCCTGGCTGATGCGGGCCGGCCAACTGACACGAATGGAACGAGCCGCCCATCTCGGATTGGCGGAACGGTCACCTGAAATCCTGCTAGACGCGGTCCAGGCCCGCAGCGGCGACTGGTCGGAGGTCAGGCCGGAATGGGGATTGGTGGGTAACCACGCCTTCATCGCAGCCCCACGCGAACGCACCCGTGGTGTCACGCTGGATGGGAAGGCGTTCCTGCATGAATACGACCATCGGCTTGACCCCGACGGCGCCATTCTTGGTCTGATCATGACGGCACCCATGGTGGTGGCAAGCTGGATCAACCTTCAATACTTCGCATCAACCGTCGATAACCAGCGCTTGGGCAGCGGTAATAAGGTGCTTCACAACGTGGTCGGCACCTTCGGTGTGCTGGAGGGCAACGGTGGCGACTTGCGGGTCGGACTGCCGCTTCAGTCGGTTCATGACGGCCACCACTGGCGCCATGAACCGAGACGGCTCACCGTGCTGATTGAGGCACCGGCTGCCGCCATCGAACGGGTGCTGGCGCAGCAGCGTGACGTTCGGCAGTTGGTCGACCATCACTGGGTACACGTCCTGCGCATCGACCCCGATGATGGGCGCTGCCATCGTTATCACCACCTGGGGCATTGGGAGCCTCTGGCTGCCGCTCGCTAACCCGGAGCACAACATGCAAAGACCCATCGCCGATTATGGCGGCAACAATGAACGGATACTGGAGGCCCCCTCTGTCATGGATCATCTGGATTTTCTGGAAGCCGAAGCCATCTTCATCCTGCGTGAAGTCGCTGCCGAGTGTCGCAGCCCGGTGCTGCTGTTTTCCGGCGGTAAAGACTCCGCCGTACTGCTGCATCTGGCCTGGAAGGCGTATTACCCGGAGCGGCTGGGCTGTCCGCTACTGCACATCGACACCGGTCACAATTACCCTGAAGTGATCGCCTATCGCGATCAGATGGCTCTCCGCTATGGCGTGGCATTACACGCTCGCAGTGTAGAGGACTCTATCCAGCGTGGGACGGTGCGCTTGAGCAACCCCATGGCGTCGCGCAATGCCCATCAGTCGGTCACGCTGATGGAGGCCATTGCCGAGTTTGGCTTCGATGCCTGTCTGGGCGGCGCGCGTCGTGACGAGGAAAAAGCCCGCGCCAAGGAGCGGGTTTTCAGCATCCGCGACGAATTCGGCCAATGGCAACCGAAAGCCCAACGGCCCGAGCTCTGGTCGCTCTACAACACGGCGGTCGCACCCGGCGAGCATCTCCGGGTGTTTCCCATTTCAAACTGGACCGAACTCGATGTCTGGCGCTATATCCAGCGCGAGCGCATACCGCTGCCGGCGCTGTACTTTGCCCATTTGCGCGGAGTGGTCCGCCGCGGCGATGTGCTCTGTCCCGTAACAGCGTACACGCCCGCCAAACCCGGCGAAGTGGTGGAACGGCTCATGTGCCGGTTTCGAACCGTCGGCGACATCACCTGTACCGCCCCGGTGGAATCTTCAGCCCACACGCTGGAGACGATCATCGCCGAAACCGCCGAATGCCGAATCACTGAACGTGGCGCCACCCGGCTGGACGATCGAGCCGCCGAAGCGGCCATGGAAACGCGTAAAAAAGAGGGGTATTTCTGATGAACAACGTCGCTATCCGGCCGCGCCATACACCATCCAACGAGCGGCCTTCCGCTTCCAGTTTGCTGCGATTCATCACCGCCGGGAGCGTCGATGATGGCAAAAGCACCCTGATTGGGCGACTACTTTACGACACCGGCAACGTCGCCAGCGATCAGATTGAGGCCATACGCAGCAGCTCGGCGCGGCGGGGCTTCGCCGGATTGGATCTGTCGCTACTGACCGACGGCCTGCAGGCGGAACGGGAACAGGGCATCACCATTGATGTCGCCTATCGATATTTCACCACGGCTCAACGCTCGTTCATCATCGGCGATGCACCGGGGCACGAGCAGTACACGCGTAATATGGTGACGGCGGCATCATCCGCCAACCTCGCGATAATCATGGTCGATGCCCGCAAGGGCGTCGTCACCCAAACCAGGCGACATGCCTACCTCGCGCATCTGCTGGGCATCCGGGATCAGGTTCTGGCGATCAACAAGATGGATCTGGTGGATTGGAGCCAAGAGGTTTTCAACACGATCGTGGCCGAATTCGATCGCTTTGCTGCCCGGCTGGGCAGTATCGGTCCGCAGGCCATCCCGCTTTCAGCCCTGACGGGCGACAACGTCGTGCTGCCCGGTCAGGCACCGTGCTGGTATCGTGGTCCGACCTTGCTAGAGCACTTGCATGAGGTTCCAACCCGCAGGGATTGGGTGAGTAGTCCGATGCGTTTACCCGTGCAGAGGGTCGTGCGGGTCATGCTCGGTAACGCCGCCATAACCACCCCATGTGAAACGCCCTCTGACGCCATCACGACCGAAACCGATTTTCGCGGCTACCAGGGCACACTTGCGAGTGGAATACTCCGGGTAGGCGACCCGGTGAGGCTAATGCCCTCGGGCGCCATCAGCCGCGTCAGTTCGATCAGGCTGGCCGGTCAGGCCCTTGAGATGGCCAGTGCGGAACAGTCCGTCGTCATTGGCCTTGAGGATGCCATCGACATCTCCCGGGGCGACATGCTGGTTGAACCCGAACGTCCGGCCGAGGCGCTACGCGAGTTTAAGGCCGACCTGTGCTGGCTGGCCGAAGAGCCCCTGCAGACAGGGCGAAAGTATCTGATCAAGCACACTACGCGCACCATCACCGGTGTCTTTGTCGAACTGGAGTATCGAACCAACGTCAACACCCTGGAGCATGAAGCAGGCCCCACGACGGCGCACATGAATGACATCTTGCGGGTCAGTCTGCGTCTGCAACACCCTCTGTTCATTGACCCCTATGCGAGTAACCGCACCACCGGCAGCTTCATTGTGATTGACCCGATAAGCCGCGCTACGCTGGCAGCGGGGATTGTGGCGGCAGTGTAAGTGAGGGCCGGGCCGTCGGCGCATCACTACGCGCGACGGCCTTGCTATGACGCCAGCACGAGTCAACCCGACCCAGCAGCCGCCAGAGATTTAACGCCGGGACTGTTCATGTTTTTCGACTGAGCCACTCCCGGATGCCCTTCCTTAGCTTGCGAAACAGCCAGACACCCATGGCGAACAGCACTGTAACTTCAAGCCAGGCCGTGATCATCTGTGCCCCGTGACGCGAAAGATCAAAGACGTCCTGCAGGACATGCTTGAACTGTAAGGACACCCAACTCACCGCAAAGTAGATGAGTTTCAGGATGATCAGGATAGCCACATCCGGAAACACCAACAGCAGACTGATACTGACAAGCAAAATCAGTCGTCGGGCGTCAAGGTGAAGTTTCAGCCCCCTTATCCAAGCCGGATCCGAGGGAAGACCCGTATTACGGTGGGACATGATTTTCTCCGGTTGTCATGTTGTATTGGCTGCCGCTTCAGACCCGGGCCGCTCCCGGCCGATACGCACCGATTGCTTTAGGCCATAATAATTCCGCCGAGTATTTATTCAAATATAGTTAATCTATTGTTAAATTCTGTTTCATGAATGGAATGCCCGGGTTTGGGTCGTCCGGTCATGTTGTGAGTTGATCTGGGAGGTCATACCACCATGGCGAGGGTAGTGATAGGGTGTTGGCTGCGTTTCAGGATCCGAAGTTGGATCGGGTCATGGAAAAGCCGGTCCGCGATATAGTTATTCTGGATGAATAGGATTCATTTTATCGATTTAACAAGGGGTTATTCTTGCTATAGAGTGTAAGAAAAATAAGTCATAAACCAGACAGTTTGGCTTCGCGTAAGGGTTAAAGGGATAAGCCCCCGGACTTAAGCGCCCTATGGCGAATCACTCTGCCCCGTTGTGAAACGTCATGGCTGGTCTCAATCACGATATAAAACAAAAGCCTTACCATGACCTCTCATGCCGCATCCTCACCGGATTTTGACGTTTCCATTGATGCGCACGCAACGCATATATCCGTAAGATCACTAGGGACATTTGGCGCAGATAGCGATTCGGCATGCGAACGCTTTGTTAGCAAAGTGTTCTCGGTAGCATCCGTCGAATCCATAGCGGTGGATCGGGTTAAAGGGTATGCCACGATAGGTCACCGTGCCGGTTTGTCGGGATTAGCCGCGCTGTTGCAAGAGTTGTCAAGCGTACTGGTTTATGAAGCGTGTCAACAAAACGTTCGATTACAAAATAGGGTTTTAGAAAATCGGTTTACCCTGTTTCGATACGGTCATTTGGTGACGCCTTGGGAGGTACTCTCCGACCGGTCTGGCCGGCTAGAGATAAGGCGATTGGATGTCATACGTTGGACTAGCCTGGCTGACGCCCTCTATTCAATACCTGGGGTAACAGCCGTTCGCATGAATAGATTAAGCAAACGCATCATTATTGAATATGACTCGCCCGGATTGAACGCTTATGATGTATTGAGCTGGCTGGACCAGCATATTGATGGCGATCAGGGATGGGTAACCATAACAGCCGATCCGCCCACGCCTTACGGGCTGGCGCCGGCCGCGGTTGGGGTTGCTGCCAGTGCAGTGGTTATTCCAGAATTAGCCATCGCCAGCGCGGTGTTGCTCGTCGGCATGAACGTCCGGACGGTCGAAGATTGCTGGAAGGAGGTGCGTGAACGCCGTCCCGGACTCCCAACGCTCTACTCTACGATCATGTTGACGACCCTGGCTACGGGGCAGTTCCTGGGCGCGGCCCTGATGACCTGGTTGTTTCGCTACTGGAACCGACGCTTCAAGGAGAGGCTGCAACAGGCCCAACGGGATATCCTAGCCACCTATCTCCCAAAACCACGTTCAGCAGGCAGGTTGATGGATGAGGGGATGATCACCAGCGTTCCAACCGAGACACTGGTGGTAGGTGACCTGTTCGCGCTCTCACCGGCGGATATTGTTCCCGCAGACGCGACCGTTGTGGATGGTGAGGGCATACTGGGCCAAATCACAGGTACAGGCCATTCACTCCCCACCTGCAAGCGGGTAGGGGACACCATCCTTGCGGGATCAACCCTTATAGCAGGCCGCCTTACTGCCCGTGTGGATCAGATTGGCTCGGGTACGCAGGCCGGCGTTATCGGACAGATCCTGATGGATGTCACCACACCGACAGCGGGAGCCCGCGCACCCAGTCTCAAAGGTGAGACATTGGCCAACCAGGCCGTTCCACCCACCCTGATACTCGCCGGTCTTGGGGGAATCGCGGTGGGAGATCTGATGACCGCTGGCGCGATTCTTCGACCTGACTACGCCACCGGACTCGCGATTGCAGGATCGATTAATCACTGCACCGATGTTGCCGATAGTCTCTTTTATGGGGGGCTGATCCGGACGTCAGATGTGCTGGAGAAACTCTCAAGGGTACGGGCCATTATTCTCGATGACGGCCCAATCGTCCGTAGCGGTCAAACGGAGCTTGCGGACGTCGAAGGCAGGCTTGAACCGGATGCCTTGCTGCCATTATCAGCCGGTGTCTACCGCCATGGTGTTGACGATCGCGCCCTGGCCCTCCTGAAAGCATGCCGTGATCAGGGTCTGGAACCTTTGGCCGTTAATATTCTGACCGTGGAGGTCAACGGGGTGACCGCTGAATTCAACGGTCACCGGCTTTGGGTTGGCAGTCTTGATGACACACCGGCAGAGAGTCAGTGCCTTTGGGTGACTATCGATGAAATGCCAGTAGGGCGACTGGCATTTACCACAAGCGCGCGCCCTGCCGCGGCGGAAACCCTTGATGCTTTGCGCAACATCAGGCCTGATCTCACGTTTTCGCTTATATCGAGCCAGCGCGGCGAGGCTATTGATGCCTTGGCTGTATCCCTTGGCATCCAGACGCGTGAGGGTGGGTTGGAGGATGAAAGCAAGGCAGACTGTGTCAGGCGTTACCGTAACCTGATGGGCCCGGTTGCTTTCATAGGTGATTGCAGAACCGCCGCAGCGGTTGCGGCTGAAGCCGATATCGTCATCGACGTGAGCCGCGACATATCGCGGGCGGCCGATATCAGTCTGCTTACCCCAGACCTTTCCCCGCTGCCGGACTTATGGCGTATCGCCGACCGCCACGCCAAACGGGATAAGGCGGATGGCTTCGGTATTCTGGGGACCAACCTGTTCTGCGTGGCGGGTGCCTTCCTATTTGGCTTCAATAGCCTACATGCCGTGTTGATATCTAATCTGGGTACATGGGGCGTCTATAGGGGGGCTACGTTACGACTTGACCGACGGCGTTCACCTGCCAGATTCTGATGAAACACGCCTTTTCCGCTGCCGGCTGTGAGCGTCAGCGCGGTGAGATACGCGGGCGGGTTTGACAGAAAGATTGGTAATCGGGATTGCGATCAGGTGAATCAGCGTCAACCCCAGACCAATGGCAATTGGGGCAAATCCCGCCTGTGCTCGCGTATCGGTAGCGCCGACAATGATCATCAAGAGAACGTGATGGATATTAGCGTTACTTTCCGAACAAGGCCTTGGTGTGCGCCGCATCGACAGTCTGGTTGATCTTGCTGACCTTACACTTTTGGGTCTTGGTGTCACAGCGAACACCATTGGTAAGAACCAATTCGCTCATGTCGAATGCCCCCATAGCCATCAACTTCTTTTCCGCCTTCTCACCGAGATACATTTTGGTCAGAGCAACGGAAATACCCCTGGAGTCCGCGCAAAAATTGGCCTTTTTGTCACAGATGACGCCGGCCTCTGGGGTGGTCACGGAACCCTTGATGGTTTTGCCTGCACCCGCTGCAAAAGTGGATGAGGAAACGACAAGGAGTGTCAGAAAAATGAGCGTTTTTTCATAATCGAGTTCAGAAGAGGTGGTGGAACTCCCGAAAAGCAGCGTCGCTTTCCAAACCAAAC
>JBILXN010000019.1:0-20326 GCA_044378425.1 Methylococcaceae bacterium | reverse complement strand
GCGGGCTTCAAGCCGCCGTAAGCCGATGTCGATGCCGCAGGTCTCGCAGTAGCCGTAGTCCCCTCTTTCGAGATTCTGCAAGGACTCATCGATCTTCTTGATCAGCCTGCGTTCGCGATCACGGGTGCGCAATTCGAGACTGAATTCCGATTCCTGAGTGGCGCGATCATTGGGATCCGGAAAGTTGGCTGCCTCATCCTGCATGTGATGAACGGTGCGGTCGACTTCACTCATCAGTTCCGTTTTCCAGTTCATCAGAATTTGGCGAAAGTGAAGGATCTGAGCCTCATTCATGTACTCTTCGCCATCCCCAAGGTGATAGGGTTCGAAGGTGAAGGGCGTCGCGTGAGTCACAGATTTGTTGCTGGACATTCCTAACTCCTACAACCGGTTTTCAAAAGCCGGTTAGTATAGACAGAAATTTGTGACAAGGACAATCTGCGTCAAAGCGGATGTACAGCAGAAATTCCAGGTGTTGCAAAAGATAGCCTCGCCCATTTTGATACGATGAGAACATGCCCAAGCCACCCACCCCTGAACCGCTGACCTTACGGAAATTACTCGAAATCGTCTTGATAGTGGCCGTCATGGAATGCGGCTTTTTTCTGTTAAGACTCGGCGCCGCAGGGTGGCACCGCTAGTGCGCTAGGGCAATAACCACATCCATACACCCAAGGAGACTCCATGACTCGATTTTTACCCGCTGGCTCTTGCCGCAGACCGTTAGCAACGGCATTACTTGCTGTTATCGCCTTCTCAGGATGCCAGCAACCATCGGTTGAGGCTGAACAGGTTAAACAGCAGGGCGTCAGCTTTTTAAGTGAAAATGCCAGCAAACCGGGTGTCGCTACCACGGCCAGTGGTCTGCAGTATCAGGTGTTGCAGGAAGGCCAGGGCACAGCACCGGCGGCAACGGATAGGGTCACGGTGAACTACCGGGGTAGTCTGGTGACAGGTCAGGAGTTTGACAGTGGTGAGGGCATCAGCTTTCCCCTGAATGGTGTGATTCCCGGCTGGACAGAGGGACTGCAACTCATGAAGGAAGGCGCAAAATACCGATTTTTTATTCCCGCCCAACTGGCCTATGGCGATACCGGGGCCGGTGGTGTTATCCCGCCCGGAGCCGCGCTGATATTCGACGTTGAACTGGTCAAGGTGGGCGCACAGCCCTGACCCTGCGACGGACCCAGCCAGCACTGAGCGCTCGAAACTGAGCGAGCGCTCAGGGGATGAGGTCGTCTACGGCCTGGGTTGCCTTTTCGCAGGCCGGCACCGTCTCGGAAAGCCCCATCTTCAGTTTCAGATCAGAGCTCTGCCCCGTCATGGAATCGGAAACAATTTCATTGAGCGGTTGGCAGGTGCTGATCATTTCCTGCTCTGCTGCCGACAGTTTGTGTGCCTCGGCGGGTGATTGCTCGCTACGCTCACTGGCTGATTCGATCAGGCTGTTCATCACCTGATTGTGGTAGCGAAAAACCTGTTCTACATAGTGTTCGAATTCCTCGCGTGACATGACGACTTCGCCCCCCCCGGGCTGATGCGTGGTCACACTGGTGCAGCCGGCCAACAGCAGGCAGAACACCCCGGCCAGCGGTGCCGGCGCGGTTCGCCGGCAATCAGTCCCGGTTTGATTGCTTTTGTTCATCCTTGGGTACCTCATCCTATCACCCTGTTCATGCAGCAGCGGTGGTTGAATTGTGCTGCCATGCGTCGGCCACTAGTCCCTGATCGTATCATCTGGCCACGCGAGGCAGGCGCAAGGAAACCAGCAAGGTCATCATCCAAACCATACTGCCCAACACCAGAATAGTCGTGATCGCACTGACGCCGTGGGCACTGGCCAACGTGTAAAGTCCCATGCTGGCCAGGATGGCGCTGTTCTGGAAAAAATTCTGCACCGCCACCGCGCTGCCACTCCCGACCGTCGTATGGCCGATTTCCTGTATCGCTGCGTTTAGCGGCACCACAAAAATTCCGCCGCTGATGCCTATCGCCAGCAAGACGCTGCGCGCCAGCCAGAGGGTATCAACGCCCGCCAGCAGCAGGAATAGCGTACCCATGGCATAGGCGGGGAAACGGGTGCGGCGGATCTGGTTCAGCGGGATCAGTCGCGGCACCAGGCTGGACCCGATGATGATGCCGATCGCCATAAACAGGGTGAGTTCTGCAATATCCGAGGCCGTTTGGGTATGCAAGACCTCAGGCGCCCATGCGATCAGGACGACCCGCAAGGTTGCAGCACAGGCCCAGAACAAACTCAGGGCCAGTAACACATTGCGCGCTCTCAGGGTATGCAGCAACTGGCGCATCCAGCCAATCAACGCGCGCCAGGCTGAACCCTCATCGACACCACGTGCCCGCAGTCGGGGCAACAGAAAGGTAGCCGACGCAGATATCAGGTACAGACACACGACTGTCAGCAAGGCCATGGGTATCGAGATATCGGCCAGACGTGCACCGCCCACGGTACCGAACAGGATGGCCACGATGGAGGCGCCTTCGATCCAGCCATTTGCCTTCACCAGATTCTCTGCGTGGGTCAGTTCCGGAATAATGCCGTATTTGGCCGGACTATAGGCCGAGGCTCCCACCCCGATCAAGCCATACCCCAGTAGAGGCTCAATCCCCAGATAAATTGAAAGTGCTCCCATCGCCTTTACCAGGTTGGAGCACAGCAGCACGTTAGGCTTCGGGTAGCGATCGGCCAGACTGCCGACCCAGGGCGTCAGTGTCACGAAGGCGACCAGGAAGGCGCTTTGCAGGGCGGGGATATACCAGCCTTTATGCCCACCTTCCTGCATCACCATGGCAATGACAGTGAACAAAGTCGCATTATCGCTGAACGCAGACAGAAACTGCGCGAGTACCAGGGTAATGATGCTGCGGTTCATGCCAGAGTCCCCGGCCCTGCCGGGTCCAGGCTCCGACCTCGATCCAGACGGGCGGATTCTGGATAACACATCAGGCGGGCGGGGCTGTCGGGCATGTTCATGGTGTCGGAAGGGGCTGTCATTACGGTGGGTTTGAATTATTGCCAGACGCCCAAACCTCATCTTGCGCGTCTAACTGGTCCTGCACCCATTGTGTCAGTGCAGGATAGTCGATCTTGCCAGAGCCCAGTAAAGGCAGTTGATTCATATGTAAAATATCCCTGGGCGTGACCAGTTCGCTGTGGCCCAGATCCTGCACTGTTCTGGAAAACTCGCTGCGGGACGCTTCCTGTAATTGGGTCGCCAGTACGATACGTTCCCCCTTGCGCTCATCAGGCAGTATGACGGCGGCATGGAGATGGCCGGGCCAGAGTTTGGCGGCAATTTCTTCAACCAGTGCGAGCGAAATCATCTCGCCGCCGATTTTGGCGAAACGCTTGACCCGTCCCCTGATCGTGACATAGCCCTCGGGATCAACCTGGACGATGTCGCCGGTATCGTACCAGCCAGATCCGAAGCGAGAGGCTGGAGGCTCCAGATGCCCCGGATTCTTTGGGCGAAGATAACCCAGCATCACATTCGGGCCGGCTACATGCAGCCGGCCGCCCTCGGCTACACCCGGCACTTCCTCCAGTTGCCAGTCAATGCCCGGCATGAAACGGCCGACCGTGCCTTCACGGTAGAACATGGGCGTATTGGCGGCCAATATCGGCGATGTTTCGGTGGTACCGTAGCCCTCCAGCACACGCAGGCCGAACTTCTCAACCCACATCCGGCGGGTGTCATCCTGTAGTTTTTCAGCACCGGCAAACACATAGCGTACGCTGTAAAAATCGTAGGGGTGGGCATGTTTGGCATAGCCCGCCAGAAAGGTCTTGGTACCAAACAGGATGGTCGCGTTCAGATCATAGGCGATTTCGGGGATGATTCGGTAATGCAGCGGAGAGGGGTAGAGAAACGTCCGCATGCCGTAGAGCAGCGGCAGCAGGGTGCCGGCAGTCAGGCCGAAAGCATGGAACATCGGCAGGGCGTTCAAAATGGTGTCCTGGGCGTTCAGGTCCAGTCGGGCAGCCAGTTGCTCCCGGTTCGCGAGCAAATTGCCGTGAGAGAGCACCACCCCCTTGGGTTCACCCTCCGAACCTGATGTAAAGAGGATCGTCGCCGGATCGTCTGCGCGCGAGCCGTTGCGATACCACAAGCCGGTTGTCCGCGATCCCAGTAGTGCCCGTATCTTGTCGATGCCGCTGATTGAGGCTGCGATATCTTCCAGAAACAGTACCTTGTGATGTTCGGCCAGGGCCTCAACCGTAGATTCCAGTTTGGCATTGACCGCAAAACGGCGCGACGTAATGAAGGTTTTGATCTCGGCCGTCTTGCAGGCCGAGGCAATATTGCGGAAACCGGCACCGAAATTCAGCATGGCCGGCACCCGTCCGTGAATCTGCAGACCGAGAAACAGCGCGACGGTGGCGTTGGCGTTAGGCAGCAAGACCCCTACATTTTCGCCCTTGCTGGTATAGCCCGTCATTTTCTGGCCCAGCGCCAGCGTCTGCGCGATGAGACCGTTGTAGCTGATCGGCTTGCGCTTGACGTCCTCCAGCAAGGTATGACCGCCACCATGTATCTGGCGCGCATCCAGCAAAGCCGCGAACAGGGTTTGCCTGTGGTTGCCGGTTTCGAACATCATGTCGCTCATGATATCTGTCAGCATCAGACCCATACGATGACGTCGGGTATGCTGATCCATCCCGGCGGGGTGGGTCAGATCGCGTGGCGGCAGAATGTTGAGCGTAATCGGGGGAAACCAGCGTAATCGGACCACTCCGTGCAGGCGCGATACCGGCGTGTACTGGGCGCCATCAATGCGGATGGGAAGAATGGCCGCTTCCGAACGCTCTGCGACCAGTGCCGCACCGTCGTAGACCTTCATCAGAGCACCGGTGACGGTAATGCGGCCTTCGGGGAAAATGACCGCCTTGCGGTCTTCCCGCAGATAGTGGGTCAGCGCCTTGACTGACAAGGGCTGCAGGGGATCCATGGGGAATACCTTGACAACACGCAGGGCCGGCTTGACCCACCATTGCTGGGCGATGCTGGTGTTGATGGCAAAGGTGACGTCGTCGGGCAGAAAAGCCCATAGCAGCAAGGGATCAAGGTATGAGGTATGGTTGGCAACGATCAGTACCCGGTTACCGGCTAGCCCATAATTGTCGATGCCTATCAGCTTGACCCTGAACAGCCCGGTTAGTACCCAGCGCACCAGTTTTTTGACCATCACGCCTCCCTATTCATAATGATACATAGCTTACCAGTCTGGCCTGTCCTGTATCGATATCGGGTTTTTATCTTTGAGCAGGCCCGATCTTCCGGCTGCCATATTCAAACATCTGCGCGACTTGACGCGTCATTTTTTTAACAATGAGTGGTAGCGGTTTTCAACGGTCCGTCCGCATAACGGTAGCGTGTTTTGGGCTGAGCCTGGGCGCACTGCTTGTTGCCGGTTGCGCCGAACTGCCGGAAAAACCCCCTCACGCCACGCATTCGTCCATCCTGGGACGTGCTCATTTTGTGGCGGCAGACGGTGCTGTGCTACCGGTCAGAGCGTGGCTGCCACCGATCAACCCGCCACGCGCCATCGTACTCGGCCTGCATGGTTTCAATGACTACAGTAAAGCGTTCGAATCGCCTGGCGGTTATCTGCGTCAACGCGGAATAGCGGTATTTGCCTATGATCAGCGCGGCTTTGGCAATGCCCCCGGCCGTGGAATCTGGGCTGGCACGGCAGCTTATGTGGCTGACCTGGCAGCCATCACCGACCAATTACAGCATAGGTATCCCGACACTCCGATTTATATCCTGGGTGAAAGTATGGGGGCAGCGCTGGCGATAGTGGCCATGACCCGTGAGCACCCCCCTCGGGTCGATGGACTGATTCTATCGGCACCGGCGGTCTGGGCGCGGGACCTGATGCCCTGGTACCAGCGTGCGGTGCTGGCGCTGTTTGCTGCAACCCTGCCGGAACTGGAGTTGACCGGCAGTGGCCTCAAGATACAAGCGTCCGACAACATCGAGATGCTGCGAGGTCTTGGCCGTGACCCTCTCGTGATCAAATCGACCCGCGTGGCTGCGGTCGACGGTCTGTCTGACCTGATGGACGCCGCCCAAGCTCATGCCGGTGCACTGAATCTGCCGGTGCTGGTGTTGTACGGTCAGCGGGACGAGGTGATTCCACTGCCGCCGGTCGTTGCCATGCTCAACAAACTGGTAAACAAGCCGGCTGTGCGCATGGCGCTGTACCCCGAGGGCTATCACTTGCTGTTACGCGACATCAAAGCCCAGGTGCCGTTGGGCGACATGGTGGCCTGGATCAACGACCATCAAGCGCCACTGCCCTCGACTTACGACCAGAAACTGGAATATCAGCCCCTGCCATACCGTTGACAGGGGTACACGCATCAGCGCCGTATTACCCGGCCCATAACCTCACCCATCCGCATGACGCCACCGGGGGCCAACCCGGATTGCCATTCAACCGCAGCTGGGCCGAACAGGACGATAATGGTAGAGCCCATATTGAAGCGCCCCATTTCGGCGCCGCGGGCGAGTTCGATCGAACCCTCTGGATACGTCCAGTATTGGATGCCTGTGGCAGTTGGTGGCGTAATTTCACCCTGCCAGACCGTTTCGATACTGGCCACGAATATCGCCCCGACCAAAATCAGTGCCATGGGCCCTGCTTCGGTATCAAAAAGGGCGACCACCCGTTCGTTTCGGGCAAATAAATTGGGTACGCCCTCTGCTGTCGCGTTATTCACACTAAACAGTCGGCCCGGAATATGCAGCATCTCCCGCAGTCGTCCGGCCAGCGGCATGTGCAGACGGTGGTAGTCCTTTGGCGACAGGTAGATGGTCGCAAAACTGCCACCTTCAAACGCTGTGGCCCGCGCAGGATCGCCCCCCAGCAGATCGACCAGTGCATAATCACGGCCTTTGGCCTGGATCAGTCGCCCCTGATCCACCGGGCCAAACTGGCTCATGTAGCCGTCGGCGGGCGAAACCAGAGTGCCGGGCGTTGCTGCGATGGGACGGACCCCGGGTTTCAGTTCACGGGTAAAGAAATCGTTGAAACAGGGATAGCTACCGATATCGGAATGGGCCGCCTCATCCATGTTGACGCCATAGGCCTTGATGATGCTGCGGATAAAGAAATTCTTGAAGAGCGGATTCCGGCAGTGCGTCAGTCGCCCCATCAGGCGCGACAAACCATGCTGCGGAAGCGGGTATTGCAGGAGTACAAAAAGCTTTTCCAGAAAGGACATATCGGTTAAGGGCTTGAGTGTAGTTAAGGGATAGACAGCTTAGGTCTGGCAGACTCGGCGCAGGTCGGTCGGGTGAGGTAATATGCTTTTTTTTGGAGGATCGCGCCAGTTGATTTCTCGTCTGAGGTTCCCGCATCCGGCTAACAATAACTCATTCCATGACACACCATTCTCCGCAAACCATACTTGTCACGGGCGGCGCCGGTTATATCGGCTCCCATACCTGTGTCCAGCTCCTTGAGGCAGGGCATCGGGTCATCGTCTATGACAATTTCAGCAATAGTCACCTCGAAGCCATCAGACGGGTGGAACACATCACGGGCGGCAAAGTAACCGTGGTCTGTGGTGATATTCGTGATCGCGCTCTATTGGAGGACACTCTTAGCCAGCATGGCTGCCAGTCCGTAGTTCATTTTGCCGGACTTAAGGCGGTCGGTGAGTCGGTGGAAAAGCCCCTGCTTTACTACGATAACAATGTCGTCGGCAGCCTTCGCTTGCTTGAGGCCATGCAATCCTCAGGTGTCCGGTCGCTGGTGTTCAGTTCCTCGGCGACCGTCTATGGCGATCCCCAGCGACTGCCGCTGACCGAGAGCCACCCTTTGTCTGCCACCAATCCCTACGGCCAGACCAAACTGATTATCGAGGACATGTTGCGTGATTTACAGGCAGCGTCATCGGAGTGGCACATCGCCATACTGCGCTATTTCAATCCTGTGGGGGCCCATCCCAGTGGATTGATCGGTGAAGACCCGCAGGGTGTGCCTAACAATCTGATGCCCTTCGTTGCCCAGGTGGCAGTGGGACGGCGTGCCCACCTCAATGTTTGGGGCAGCGATTACCCGACCGCTGACGGTACAGGCGTTCGCGATTACATTCACGTGGTTGATCTGGCGGCAGGGCATCTCAGTGCGCTGGAACGGTTGCAGGAGGGCATCTCGGTGGAGGTCAACCTTGGGACGGGTCGCGGCTACAGTGTGCTGGAAGTCGTCAAGGCCTTCGAGCAGGCGTCCGGCAAGCGCGTCCCTCTCAGTCTCGCGCCGCGGCGGGCCGGTGATGTTGCTGCCTGCTATGCTGACCCGGAAATGGCCGAAAAAGTGCTGGGCTGGCGTGCGGAACGGGACATCAACGCCATGTGTGCAGATCACTGGCGCTGGCAGAGTCAGAACCCACAGGGTTACCGACCCGCCTGAATCCCCCTTCCTCATACTCTCAACTACGGGCTGACCCGCATGAAGTGGCTATTTTCGCTTTTAGGCATCCATCGCAACAGTGCGGAGGATGATGCGCGACTGGAACAGTATCAGGCGTTTCGTGAACTGGGCCGGCACTACAACCTGGGGCTTATCAAACGGCTGCCGCCCACGGCCCTCCCGGAGTGCAGCAAGAAACTGGGTCTGTCCAAGGCCGGGACGCTGATTCTGAATCAGGACGACGAGATCGCCGTACTGTATGACTATTGTGTCCACCACCATCGGCGGGCTGGCAAGAACATCATCGAGCGGACCCTAGGGGATCAGACGGGGCCTGCCGTCGGTTCGCCGGAGCGGGTTTATCTTGAGGCCATGAACCAAGCCTTTTTCTCCGTTTTTCAGATTATCGAAATCTTGCCCCAGAAGGGTGCCAGACTGACCGATCTGCTGACCAACAGAACCGTGGACATCATGGACCTCGGACTCAGTTCTGCCGGTATTCCAGGCGTGATTGTTGCCGGTCGCTTGTTGGCCATTGATGACTTCACCATGTCGTCCGGCACTCTGGTGCCGTTGCCTGAATTTATTTTTAACGAGCGCATCCAGCCGGTGATCAGTAAGTTCACCGTCGGCAAATCACTGGAACAGGGTCAACGGCTGTCACCCGGGCAAAGCGCCGCTTTTGAGTCGCAGATACTGCGCATTGCACTCAACATGAGCGGCGAAGACAACAGTTTTTACACGGATATCGACGTCTGACCGCTTCCTGTCATCACCAGAGCGGAAACCACCCGCGTGTGTGCGCAACAAAGAGAACCTTAGTTCTGCTAAAATGCGCGTTTTTCTGCAACCCTTCAACGGAAACAAGAAATGTCACAGAAACTCCTCGACGTAGTGAAACCCGGCGTTGCAACCGGTGCCGATGTTCAGAAGATTTTCGCGTTCGCCAAGGCCAATAACTTCGCTCTGCCGGCCGTCAACGTCATCAGTACCGATTCCATTAATGCAGTGTTGGAAGCCGCTGCCAAGGCCCAGTCCGCCGTCATCATCCAGTTCTCCAACGGCGGTGCACAGTTTATTGCGGGCAAGGGAGTCAAACTGGAGGGACAGCAGGCACAAATTCTCGGCGCCATCTCCGGTGCGCGCCATGTCCATGTCATGGCAGAACATTATGGTGTGCCCGTGATCGTTCACACCGACCATGCCGCCAAAAAGCTGCTGCCCTGGATCGACGGTTTACTCGATGCCGGAGAAAAGCATTTTGCAGAAACCGGCAAGCCGTTGTTCAGTTCCCACATGCTGGATCTGTCTGAAGAGTCGTTGCAGGAAAATATCGAAATCTGCGCCAAGTATCTGACCCGCATGGCCAAGATCGGCATGACGCTTGAAATCGAACTGGGCTGCACCGGCGGTGAAGAAGACGGCGTGGATAACAGCGGCATGGATCATTCCGCCCTTTACACCCAGCCTGAGGACGTGGCTTACGCTTACGAAACACTCTCCAAGATCAGCCCCAACTTCACCATTGCGGCTTCCTTTGGTAATGTCCATGGCGTCTACTCGCCAGGCAATGTGAAGCTGACACCGACCATTCTGCGCGACTCGCAGACGCATGTTTCCGAGAAATTCGGCGTACCGGAAAACACCCTGAACTTCGTTTTCCATGGCGGTTCTGGTTCCACTGAAGAGGAAATTCGGGAGTCGATCAGCTACGGCGTGATCAAGATGAACATTGACACCGATACCCAGTGGGCTTACTGGAACGGCATCCGCGAGTTCTATCTTAAGAACGAAGGCTATTTGCAGGGCCAGATCGGCAATCCCGATGGCGCCGACAAGCCCAACAAGAAGTTCTATGACCCCCGCGTCTGGATTCGTTCTGCGCAGGTCAGTATGGTCGATCGTCTGCAACAGGCTTACGCCGACTTAAACGCTCTGAACAAGCTGTAAGTCATACGACCTGCCGCTATAGAAATAGAAACCGGGGCCAGTCCCCGGTTTTTTAGGTTTGATGCTGGAGAATAGCCTATGCTCCCACCCGCCAAGTCTGCGCATACCGGCCTGATGGGTCTTGTCGGCATACTGCTGGCGCTGTCTCTAGCCGCCTGTTCGACGGCACCACCCGAAGGGGTCCGTGTGGTCACGCCGTTTGACCTAGCCCGCTATCAGGGCACCTGGTTCGAGATCGCCCGGCTCGATCACAGCTTCGAGCGGGGCCTCAGCGATGTGAATGCCCGCTACCAAAGCCGACCGGACGGCAGTGTCGATGTCATCAATCGTGGCTACGATCCGGATGACGGGGAATGGCGGCAAGCCAACGGTCGCGCCTACTTCACCGGTGACAGGCAGCATGCCTCCCTTAGGGTCAGCTTCTTCTGGCCATTCTATGGTGGCTATAACGTGGTACTGCTCGACCCCGACTACCGCTGGTCCGTGGTCATGGGACCCAGTCGCGATTACCTCTGGATACTGTCGCGGGACAAACAACTATCACCTGAACTGCGCCAGAAACTGCTCACTGAAATAGCCAAGCAGGGCGTGGATACCGGCAAGCTCATTTGGGTGAGCCATAGCCGTAACGACAGCTAGGCTCGCTATGGCAGGCCAAACCATTACCCGCCGCCTCAACCCGCAAAAGCTGCTGCTGAGCAAATGGACCGCAACTCAGCCGATCAATAAGGAAAAACACTTCATTGTCACCCGCCTGATTGAACCTGATCCGCCCGATGGTCCGGTCGAATTGATTGAAATCGAAGCCGTGCACTCAAACCGCAGTGTCCAGCTGCGCTGGCGGGAGCTCACCGATTGCGAGAAGTGGCTGCAAGGCTGGCGCTGAAGCTCATACGGCCCAGACTGCGGCGCTGATCAGAGTGTTTCCAAGGCAATATCCAGAATCGGCTGGCGGTCGCATGCCGTGTAGTTGAAGTGCCACCATTCATGTTCCAGTACGCGATAACCCTCCGCCTCCATGGCCTGCCTCAGCAAATCGCGGGTTCGTGCCGTGGCGGCGCTAGCCCCCTTCCAGCGGGCGTGAGCGCGCGGCGAGAAGTCATCAAATCCGGTCGGCATGGGTACTTCCTTGCCGCTGGCAATGTCATAAAGACCGGTATCGACCGCGCAACCGCGATTATGGCGAGAGCCTGTGGCGGGGTCGGCTACAAATCCCTTGCGCCGATCTTCAGGACTTGCTGCATCCCATAAACGCCGGGTGACCTGCCACGGCCGGTATGCGTCGTAGATCAGCAGGCTGTAGCCCTGAGCCCCGAGTGAGGCCTGAACCCGTGCGAGCGCTTGAGCCGGTTGTTTCAGCAAAAAGCCACGCGCCACGCGATAGAGCGGATGTCCGGTGAAGTTATTCGCTGTGGCGTAACGAAGGTCGAGATGGATGCCGGGAATAGCCGTTGCCAGATCCACTAAGTCACCATCAGGCGGGTGGGGCGTGAAGCTCTGGCAACCCGGCAGATTTACCAGCACCAACAGAAGGCCAATGCTTGGCAGGTAATTGCTGGCCATGGGCCGCGGATGTCAGGCCGAAATGCCGCCCGCAGTCAGTTTGGCAGGGTCCAGCAGGCGTTCGAGTTCCGCCCGACTGATGTCCGTCATAGCGACCGCAACGTCAATAATGGGACGCTGACTCTTGTAGGCAGTTTTGGCGATTTCCGCAGCCTTTAGATAGCCGATGACGGGGTTCAGAGCAGTGACCAGAATGGGGTTCAAGGACAGGGCCTGCTGCAGCGTATCATTTCTAACCTTGAAATCGATGATGGCCTTGTCGGCCAAAAGACGCGCGGCATTGGCGATCAACTCTATGCTTTGCAAGAGGTTGTAGGCGATGACCGGCAGCATGACATTCAATTGAAATACGCCCGACTGACCGGCCACGGTAATCGTGGCATCGTTACCAATCACCTGTGCGGCTACCATGCAGACGGCTTCGGGTATCACCGGATTGACCTTGCCGGGCATGATGGAGCTGCCGGGTTGCAGGGGCTGCAGTTCGATTTCACCGAGTCCCGCCAGCGGGCCGGAATTCATCCAGCGCAGATCGTTGGCGATCTTCATCAGGCTGACGGCGACGGTCTTTAACTGGCCCGATAGCTCTACCGCAGCATCCTGACTGCCAAGGCTTTCGAAGAACGAGTCGTTGGGTGTGAAGGGGATACCGGTTTTTTTTGCCAAAGCCGCTGCTATGCCGGTCGCAAATGCCGGATGAGCGTTGATGCCGGTGCCGACGGCGGTGCCACCCTGAGCCAGTTTGTGGATTCGGGTTAGCGCTGCGACGATGCGGGATTCGGCATTGCGAATTTGCAGCACCCAGCCGCCGAGTTCCTGAGCCATCGTAATAGGCATGGCGTCCATCAGATGTGTGCGACCGGTTTTGACTGTTGCGGTCAGTGTGCTGGCCTTGGCTTCGATCGTTGCAGCCAGATGTGCCAGCGCCGGTAACAGTCGGTTATGGCACTCGATGGCGACACTGAGATGGATGGCGGTTGGAATGGTGTCGTTGCTGCTTTGGCCCATATTGACGTGGTCGTTGGGGCTGACAGGCTGTCCGGCCAGATCGGAGGCGAGGTGGGCGATCACCTCGTTGGCATTCATGTTGGTGCTGGTGCCGGAGCCCGTCTGGAAAACATCAATCGGAAACTGATCCGGGTATTGCCCGGCGACGATGCTGGCCGCTGCCTCCGCAATGGCGTGAGCAAGGGTTGGGTCGAGTTGCCCCAGATCAGCATTGACATTCGCCGCGCACTGCTTGATCAGGGCTACCGCCTGAATGAATGCCGGCGGCATGCAGAGTCCGCTGACAGGGAAGTTATTGATCGCCCGCTGGGTCTGCGCGCCATAGAGGGCGTCGGCAGGGACCTCAAGTTCGCCCATGCTGTCTTTTTCGATGCGGAAGTTCGGGGTGATAAACGTCATGCGCGGTGGTCTCCTGCGATAGTTCGGGATGGCCGATCGGTGCCGGCTTTAAGGCTGCGGTTGTTGCAAGAAGGTCTCAATGGCGGCGGTGTCAAACGGCCAGCCCAATTCCTGGCCCGACGCCGGATTCACCAGTACCGGAATGCGCACGCCGTACCGCTCGGTGAGATCGTCGTCGCCGGCAATGTCATGATGACTGAGGGCGAGGCATGCCAGGAGTTCGGGGTTCAGGCCGGCAACAATGGCCTCTGCCTCCTCACAGAGGTGACAGCCTGCAGTGCCGAAGAGAATGAGGTGTTTCATCAGGGGTCAGTCCGGCTCATAGGCCAGGCTGGGTGCCAGCCAGCGCTCAATATCCCGCAAAGGCATACCCTTGCGGTGGGCGTAATCTTCGACCTGATCGCGGTTGATCTTGCCGACGTTGAAATAACGGGTCGCCGGGTGCGACAGATACCAGCCGCTGACGGAGGAGGCAGGATACATGGCGAACGATTCAGTCAGGCTGATGCCGGTCTGGGCCTCAACATCCAGCAGACTGAACAGGGTTGCCTTTTCGGTATGGTCGGGACAAGCGGGATAGCCCGGGGCAGGGCGGATACCCCGATATTCTTCCTTGATCAGTTGTTCACTTGCCAGCGATTCCTCAGCGGCATAGCCCCAGAATTCGCGGCGGACCCGCTGGTGCAGACATTCGGCAAAGGCTTCTGCCAGACGATCTGCCAGCGCCTTGAGCATGATGCTGCTGTAGTCATCGTGCTGCGCGGCGAAAGCGTCCAGATGTTTCTCAATGCCTATGCCGGCGGTGACGGCGAAACCGCCGATATAGTCCGTCTGACCGCTATCTTTGGGCGATACAAAGTCTGCAAGGCAGTAGTTGCGCTGACCGGGTGGCTTGACTGCCTGCTGGCGAAGTTGGTGAAGGACTGCCAGTCGGCGGGTCTGACGGTCATCCTGATACACAATAATGTCGTCGCCGTCGGCATGGGCGGGGAAGAAGCCCATTACAGCCCGCGCGGTGAGCCATTCTTGCTCCACCAATAATTTAAGCATTGCCCTGGCATCCGCCAGCAGAGTGCGGGCCTGCTCACCGACAATCTCGTCATCGAGAATTTTGGGGTAACTACCCGCCAGTTCCCAGGTGTGAAAGAACGGCGACCAGTCAATAAAGTCGACCAGCTCCGCCAGCGGATAGCGGTCAAAGCTACGGATGCCGGTAAAGGCAGGTTTCGGTGGGATGTAATGCATCCAATCGGTCTGAAATCCGTGAGCCCGCGCCTGATCGAGGGCGTGCATGGGGACTTTTGCCTTGCGGCCACCGTGGTGCAGCCGGACTTCTTCGTATTCTTTCCTGATTTTTGCGATGTAGTCGTCGCTTAATTCATCGCTGAGCAGACTTCCGGCGACCCCGACCGCTCGCGATGCGTCGGTCACATAGACAGTAGGCCCCGCCATGTAGTGGGGTTCGATCTTGACAGCGGTGTGGGCCCGCGAAGTAGTGGCTCCCCCTATCATGAGCGGGATGGTGAACCTGAGTCGCTGCATTTCCTTGGCGACGTGAACCATTTCGTCCAGTGAGGGGGTAATCAGCCCGGATAAGCCGATGATATCGACCCGGTGCTCCCGGGCGGCCTCAAGGATTTTCTCGCAGGGCTGCATCACACCCAGATCAACCACGTCAAAGCCGTTGCACTGCAGGACGACACCGACGATGTTTTTGCCAATGTCATGCACATCGCCCTTGACGGTGGCCATCAAAATTTTGCCATTTGAGCGCGGGGCAGGGTTCAGCGCTTTTTCCGCCTCCATGTAAGGCATGAGGTAGGCAACTGACTTTTTCATGACCCGGGCCGACTTGACCACCTGCGGCAGAAACATTTTGCCGGCACCGAACAAATCGCCGACCACGTTCATGCCGTCCATCAGCGGGCCTTCAATGACGTGCAGGGGGCGGTCAAACTGCTGCCGCGCCTCTTCGGTGTCGGTCTCGATGAATTCATCTATACCTTTGATGAGGGCGTGTTCCAGTCGCTTGTTGACGGGCAGGGTACGCCATGCCTGATCCTCCTTCTTCTCGACAGAGCCCCCTTCCTCGCGGTACTGGTCTGCCAGCGCCAGGAGCCTGTCGGTGGCTTCGGGATTGCGGGCGAGGATGACATCCTCAATGATGTCACGCAGTTCGTGGGGAATGTCGGCATAGATGGCGAGCTGGCCGGCGTTCACAATGCCCATGTCCATACCGTTGCGAATGGCATGAAACAGGAAAACGGCATGTATGGCTTCACGGACGGCGTTATTGCCACGGAATGAGAATGACACATTCGAAACGCCGCCAGAAATCAGGGCGTGCGGCAGGGTGTGTTTTATTGTTTTGACCGCTTCGATGAAGTCGAGACCGTAGCGGTTATGGTCTTCGATACCCGTGGCGACGGCGAAGATATTGGGATCAAAAATGATGTCTTCTGCCGGAAAATCCAGCGTTTCAGTCAAAAGTCGATAGGCACGGGTACAAATATCGACCTTCCGCTCTACGGTATCGGCCTGACCGACTTCGTCAAAAGCCATGACGATCACAGCCGCGCCATACCGGCGCACCAGGCGGGCCTGCTCGAGAAAGGCCGCTTCGCCTTCTTTCATTGAAATGGAGTTGACGATACCCTTGCCTTGCAGGCACTTCAGTCCCGCCTCAAGAATGTCCCATTTTGATGAGTCGAGCATCACGGGAACGCGGGCAATATCAGGTTCCGCTGCAATTAAATTGAGAAACCGGACCATCGCGGCCTTGGAGTCGAGCATCCCTTCATCCATGTTGATGTCGATGATCTGGGCGCCGCTTTCGACCTGCTGACGGGCCACCTCAAGCGCCTGCTCGTAGTTTTCCTCGCGAATCAGCCGTCTGAATGCGGCGGAACCGGTCACGTTGGTGCGCTCACCGACATTGACGAACAATGTTTCGGGGCCAATGTTGAGCGATTCCAGGCCCGACAGCCGGCATTTTGGGGTTATTTGGGGCAGGGCTCGCGGGGGGAAGTGCTGAACGGCATCATGGATGGCCTTAATATGGGGCGGACGGGTTCCGCAGCAGCCGCCGATGATATTCAGAAAACCCTGCTCGGCCCATTCGGCAATCTCTTTCGCCATTGCTTCTGGCGATTCGTCGTATTCACCAAACTCGTTCGGCAGACCGGCGTTGGGATGGGCCGAGACATGGGTATCGGCGATACCGGACAGTTCCTCAATGTATTGCCGGAGCTGTTTCGCCCCTAACGCACAGTTGAAGCCTATTGAAATCGGGCGGGCGTGCTTGAGAGAGTTCCAAAAGGCTTCGACGGTCTGGCCGGACAGGGTGCGGCCCGAGGCATCGGTGATGGTGCCGGAGATCATGATCGGTAAAGACAGAGCGTGATCTTCCGAGAACTTTTCAACCGCAAATATCGCGGCCTTGGCATTCAGCGTATCGAACACGGTTTCTATCAGGATGACGTCTGCACCGCCATCGACCAGACCCCGCGTCGCCTCGTAATAGGTCGTAACGAGTTCGTCGAAATTAACATTACGAAAGCCGGGGTCGTTGACATCAGGCGATAGCGTTGCCGTCCGACTGGTCGGCCCAAGTACACCCGCAACAAAACGGGGACGGTCCGGCGTTTTGGCCGTCATGTCGTCGCAGGCCCCTCGCGCCAATTGTGTCGCAGTGATGTTCAACTCGTAGACCAGCGATTCCATGCCGTAATCAGCCATGCTGATGGTGTTGGCATTGAAGGTGTTGGTTTCAAGAATATCCGCACCCGCGTCGAGATAGGCGTCGTGAATCGCGCGAATGATCTGGGGTTGGGTGAGGCTCAGCAGATCATTGTTGCCCTTAAGGTCACTGGGCCAATCAGCGAATCGCGTACCCCGATAGTCCTGTTCTGCAAGCTGGTAGGCCTGGATCATCGTGCCCATGGCGCCATCCAGAAACAGTATGCGTTGGCGGAGTAGGGACTGGAGCAGGCGGGTTCGGGCTGGGAAATCTGTGGTCATTGGGCTGAGGTCTTCAAGTGCTTGGGCGTTAGGCCGGGCATTGTAGACCGCCGGACTCTGAGTATAAACCTCATGTGTCGCTGAGATTCGGGCCGTTCCAGTAGTTTGAATGGGTTCACCGTAGTGTTAGACTGATACCCTACCTTAAGACTAGGAAATTCGGCTTTAAAACAGAGGCCTCTGTGCTAGGCCAACAATCAAAGGAAACACGCTATGACCCACGTATTGCCACCTCTACCTTATGAAAAAGATGCGCTAGAGCCCTATATTTCAGCCGAAACGCTTGATTTTCACCACGCGAAACATCACCAGGCCTACGTTACAAATCTGAATAATTTGATAACCGATACCGAATTTGCAGAGCTTCCGCTGGAGGAGATCATCGTCAAGGCCACAGCTGGAATTTTCAACAACGCCGCCCAAGTCTGGAACCATACGTTTTACTGGAACTGCCTGTCACCTAATGGGGGAGGGCAACCAACTGGGTTATTGGCAGATGCCATTAACACCACTTTTGGCTCGTTCGATGGCTTCAAGGAAGCATTTACCAAATGCGCTGTCACGACTTTTGGCTCGGGGTGGGCTTGGCTGGTGCAAAATGCGGATGGCACTATTGCTCTGGTCAGTACCAGCAATGCTGGATGTCCGCTCACAAGCTTTCAGAAGCCCCTTTTAACGTGTGACGTATGGGAACATGCCTACTATGTGGATTATCGGAATGCTCGTCCCAAGTACGTCGAAGAATTCTGGAAGATTGTTAATTGGGAATTTGTAGCCAAAAACTTTGAAGGAACCTGATACAACGGTAACTTTGGTGAGGTAATCCTGAGTCCGCGCTAAAACTCAATACATTTTTCCAACCTATCAATAGGTTACTGAAATCAGTAGTGATATTCGGCCACGGATTCGGGATGGTCTACAGCTCTGTTTATAGAGCACACCATGAGAGCTAGCGCTGGAAATGACTAGACCCTAGCTGATCAGACCCTCAACAATGCAGCAAAAGGGCACCTCGATTAACCTCAAATTTGTGATATTGGTGCATTATAAATCAGCGCGTTAGGTTCGACCTTCCGGTTAAAAGGTAGGTTAATCGACGTGCCCATAACCAGGCCCATCAATGGAAGGCCTAAGTCTTTCTTCATGTTGCCTATATTGGCCGGCCCAAAGGTCTACTCTAGTGCTATCCGTCAAAGGTTACCGGGCTGCTTGCCACGGTCGGGGTCGAGCGCTCTATTCGCCGGTTTATTGCCGAGGGGACCCCGTTAGGATCGACGGAAACACGCGCGAAACCTCTTCAGGCTGAGTTTATCCCTTCCACTAGAACCTCTAAGGGTTGGTCATCGCGTAGCGCATAATCATTATTATGTTAAATTGTACGTGGGTGCGTAATACGTTGAGTGGACCAATCCAGCTTACATCCCGAATCCACTTTTCCATTAGTGGGCACGAATTAACGAGGCCGAATACCGGTTAATTTTCTCCAGGCAAATGCGGTCAGCAGAAAGACCAGCGCCACTATCAAAGCAGTGTAGACAACGAAGATCATTCCCATACGAAACGCATAATCGACCAGTTCACGTCCTCCTGCTTGCGCCTGTTGTACGATATCGCTACTTGTTTTGGTGAGTTGACTCATATTCTGGGGGGCAAGGCTGGGCTGCAATGTGCGTAAAAACTCGGTGAGGCGTTGGGTCATGCCATCTATCCTGATAGCAGCATCAGCATAATCCTTGATATGGAAAGGTTCAGATGCAGAGTCTGTACCCTTTGGCGATTCATCCATTTGCCGCAGAATGTCACTGTAAGCCTTAAGCGCCTTTTCGGTCGAGGTAGCCATCAGGTTTCCCTGGCCGAAGGTCTGGCTCACTTGCTTGCTGAGTTCAGACAACCCCTGTTGCTCTTTCCAGATGCTGGCCAGGATCTTTTCGCGCTCTGAACTCAGGAGCGATGGCATTCGTTCAGCAACTTTACTCACACGCTCTCCGGCGCTAGCAAGCTTGTCAGCGCTATTAATGAACTTCTCGATCTCGGGTACCCGACTGGTTCTGATGGTCAACAATTCCATCTGCCATTCAAGTAACTGCGGCATTCTCTGGCCTAAAAACATGGCCCGTTCACCGAATAAGCGTGTTTCTGTCAGTTCCCGAGTGGCGGGATCCAGCCCCGCCAGTGGGTCAAGATCAAGCAAGGAAAATACGCTAGTAGCACTCTGGTTGTTCTTGTTGGCACGAGAACTGTTCTGAAGGATCTGGTTGACTGAAGTGATGCTTGCCAGCATTCCAAAATCAGAGTCGTTAATCGTGTGTCCTTGACTCCAGTTGGTTACCGTTTTGCTCAGTTCATCAATCTGCTCATCCGTCAGGACATGATGGGCCAGTTTGTGTATTTCACTGTCCAGTTGCTTGATCACAGTCAGCATAGTCTTGGCAGAATCCCCGAAAACCTTGGGGCCCCAGTATTGATTGATCGATGCCTGCGCGGACTGAGTGTAGACGATCATGCTGACCAGATTACTCAGGGCATTTTCGCCTGTTGCCAATGAGAGCATATCTGAAGCTACCCTGACCTTAACCAAGACTAGATATTCTCGCGTCAAGGGGTTGCCCTCCATTTTCAATTGTTCGGCGGCTTGGGTGACTTGGGAGATAAAGTTGTCGGCATATCGCAGTGTGTCATCCTGCAACTGAATAGGATCGTAGGTTTTATCTGAATTAAATCCCTTGGCGAGGGTTCTGACTGCGATCACTGGAAGTTCGGCTGCTGTCTCCAGTAGTGTGCAGGAGGTCAGGAGTGCTGTGACCATGACCAAGAATAAGCGCAGACGCATAGAGAATTAACGTTAGTTTAAGGGGACTGATGGTAAGCATAGCCTCCCTATGGTCTCTGTGCATCTCCGAAAAGTTTACGAGGCAACGTCCCCCCCGGGGGGGGGGGGCAGAATTTC
>JBILXN010000147.1:0-6259 GCA_044378425.1 Methylococcaceae bacterium | reverse complement strand
TGCCCAAACAATGCCATAGCTGACACCAGTGACACCGCCTGCATCATTTTCATCATAAACCCCCTGTACTCGTGTGAAAAAACCCCACGCACATCCGCCCGATGTAAGCCCTACCTTAAATTTGGCGCACAGGTGTAGGTTCAGCGAAAGATTACCCAATGTTTTCCACCCAATGTCTTACATTTCATTGCCGAATCAGCCGAACCCCAGCCACTCCCTAACAGGCAGGAAGCGACACCCGCTTGAAATGCCTCACCCCCGTCCCCACCTTGTGAACACGGTATGAACACTTGAATTTTTCAACCTTTTCCGGAGGCACGACACCACCATGACCGTCGCAGAAAACAAAGTCACCATGGGATTTGAAGCTGAAGTCAAACAGTTGCTTCAGCTCATGATCCATTCGCTTTACAGCAACAAGGAAATCTTCCTGCGCGAACTGATCTCCAACGCATCCGACGCGGCCGATAAGCTACGCTTCAATGCGCTGGCAGATGAGTCCCTCTACGAAGGCAACGCCGACCTCAAGATTCAGGTCGAATTCGACAAGACCGCCCGCACCATCACCCTGACCGATAACGGCATCGGCATGAGCCGCGATGAAGTGCGCGAAAACATCGGCACCATCGCCCGTTCCGGCACCCGCCATTTCTTCGAGTCACTGACGGGCGATCAGGCCAAGGACAGCCAGCTGATCGGCCAGTTTGGTGTCGGTTTCTACTCGTCGTTTATTGTGGCCGACAAGGTGGTGTTGGAAACCCGCAAGGCCGGTACGACCGTCGATCACGGCGTACGCTGGGAATCGGCAGGGGAAGGCGATTACACGCTGGAGAATGTCGACAAGGCCGACCACGGCACCCGCATCACCCTGCATCTGCGCGAGGGTGAGGACGCCTTCCTTGATGGCTGGAAACTGCGCGGCATCATCCGCAAGTTCTCCGACCATATCGGTCTGCCGATCGAAATGAAGAAGGAGTCTGGCGAGCCCAAGGAGGGCGAAGAGGGTGAAGAGGCACCGGTCGTCGAGTGGGAAACCGTCAACAGTGCCTCCGCGCTGTGGGCCAAGAACCGCGACGAGATCAGCGAAGAGCAGTACCAGGAGTTCTACAAACACGTATCCCACGACTACGAGCCACCACTGGCGCGGGTTCACAGCCGGGTCGAAGGCACCAACGAATACACCCTGCTGCTGTATGTCCCCGCGCATGCGCCGTTTGATCTGTGGGACCGCGACGCCAAGCATGGGGTACGCCTGTATGTCCGCAAAGTGTTCATCACCGAGGAAGCTGACAAGCTGATGCCGCGCTATCTGCGCTTCATCCGTGGGGTGATCGACTCCGATTCGCTGCCGCTGAATGTGTCGCGAGAGATTCTTCAGGAAAACGCCCTGCTGGAAAAAATTCGCTCTGGCGCCGTCAAGAAGGTGCTGGGCCTGCTGGAAGATCTGGCCAATAATCACGCGGAAAAGTATGCCGATTTCTGGAAGGAATTCGGCCAGGCCTTCAAGGAAGGTCCGATTGAGGACTTCAAGAATCGGGACCGCATCGCCAAACTGATGCGGTTTTCGTCCACCCACAATGAGGGTGACGAACAGAATGTGTCACTGGATGACTACATCAGCCGCATGAAGGAAGGCCAGGAGCGCATTTATTTCATCACCGCCGAAAACTTCGCTGCGGCTAAGAACAGCCCCCATCTGGAAATCTTCCGCAAGAAGGGTCTCGAAGTGCTGCTGATGCATGAGCGGGTGGATGACTGGCTGGTGAGCTACCTGACCGAGTACGAGGGCAAGCACCTGCAGTCGATTGCCAAAGGCGATCTCGACCTGGGTACCCTAGCGGATGAAACCGACAAGGAACACGTCGAAGCCGCCACCAAGGAGCTGCAGCCCCTGATCGACCGCATCAAGGCGGTACTGGGCGACAAGGTCAGCGAAGTCAAGGTCAGCGCTCGCCTGACAGATTCGCCCGCCTGTCTGGTCAGCGAAAGCTATGGCATGAGTCGCACCATGGAGCGGATCATGAAATCGGCCGGTCAGCACATTCCATCATCAAAGCCGGTGTTCGAGGTGAATCCCGATCATGCCCTGGTCGTGAAGTTGCGGGATGAAGCCGACGACACCCGCTTTGGCGACCTGACCCACATCCTTTACGATCAGGCGGTGCTCGGCGAGGGCGCTCAACTGGACGACCCGGCGGCCTTCGTCCGTCGTCTGAATGGTCTGTTGCAGAACGTGATGGGCTAATCCTGCCCCCGGCGGGGCAAAGGGTGATTAAAGCTCCTGCTCCGCCGTTTATTCCGAGGCGTTGCCCACGGTCGCTCGGGCCGGCAATGCCTCCACTAACACAGTTGCCTGCCCCCTCATTGGGCAAGGGCCTAATCAAGGAACACGGCATGAGCAAACCCTTTCTCGGCTTCGCTGCCGTCGCCGCCGGTCTGGCTGTTGTGTTTGGCGCCTTCGGCGCCCATGCGCTGCGTGGCGCTCTGCAGGAGGCGGAACTGGCCGTTTACCGCACGGCGGTGGACTATCATATGTGGCATGCCTTGGGACTGGCGATTGTCGGACTCGCGGCAGAACGCCAGCCGCAAGTTCGGTTGCTGCGCTGGTCTGGCTGGCTGATGCTGGCCGGAATCGTGCTGTTTTCCGGCAGTCTGTACGCGCTAAGCCTCAGCGGTCTCCGCTGGCTCGGGATGATCACGCCGCTGGGTGGGCTGGCTTTCATCGTGGCCTGGGCACTGCTGGCACTGAGCATGCTGCGGAACACCCATACAGGCTGAACGGCCCCCATGGGCTTGAGACCAAGGCCAGAGGTCCCTTACCATCCCACCATCGGCTAACCCTAAGGAGTATACGATGGGCAAGACACTTGGATTTCTGGGCAGAGAACTGAAAAAGGCGTTGCCGCCTACCCTGTTCTTCATGGTGGTGTTTCATGTTGCCGCCGTCATACGCGGGCTGGATGAAGAGAGCTTCGGCATCACGCCCGGGAGTTCGGCGACAGCAACGATCGCGGCTCTGATTCTCGGCAAGCTGATCATGGTGCTGGATGAAAACCGTTACATCAACCGTTGGGCCGGACGACCACTGATCTACAGCGTGGTCTGGAAAAGCCTGATTTTCTGGCTGCTGGCTTCGGTGCTGATGTTTCTGGAAGAAATGGTGCCCGAACTGCGGGCATCGAAATCACTGAGCCTCGCCCTGCAGCACAAACTCTCAACCGTGAACTGGCCCCGCTCATGGGCCAATCACGCCTTGCTGATGGTCTGGTTGCTCATCTACTGCGCGACCGCTGAACTGAACCGGACGCTGGGTAAAGGGCGCCTGCAACAGCTGTTTTTCAGTAGCGGCGACCACCCTCAACGTACACGGCCTCAATCCTGAAACTCGGTAGAACCGTCAGGGAGCACCCCGGCCTTCAGTTGGGGCTGATCTGCTGGACCAACACCCAAGGTGCCAGCACGATAGCCCTCAGCGCAGGAGGTGTCGCCTGCCAGTGGCGGGCATGGTCCTCGGTCGCTTTAGCAATGTGGCCGGCCTCTATCCAGGCGGCCACGATAGCGGCGTCGTCACAGGCGAAGCATTGGGCGGCCTCCAGCAAGTCAATACCCTCCGCCACTACCACCACCACACCACGGGCAAAATGCCGCTGCAGGGCGGGCCAGTCGATGACGCCCGCCTGTTCTGCCAGGGCCACGCCAAAATCCCTGCCGTCCGGCAGCGCTGCTCCGATTTCAGTCATATCGTATCGCCATACTTCGGTTGTTGTGACGGGTAATCAGGCCGCCATCCTGTTTTCCGCATCCTGTTCCTCTATTTCCCGCTCGGCGCACAACCAGTCATGCAGTTCACTGCCAGGCTCGAATCCTCGCTGCTCTGCCTTGCAGTAGGCCAACTCGGCGATGCGCTGCCAACGGCTGTCGACATCCTGCGACACCCCCCCAGCCAACGCCGGGCAATGTTCGTTATCGCCACACTCAACCGCAGCCGCCACCGCCTTCTTCTTTGTAGCCATTGTCGTTCCTCCTCCCTGTGAATGTCGCATTGATGGCATCGGGGCAACCCCAACTGGGGCCGCCCGCGGGTGAATTTAAGCCCGATCCCTCCTCCTGCGGCAATCCGGACGAGCACTTAAGTCTGCTGGGGTAGCTAGGGGCCCGCGCGAGGTTCCGCCTTGTCGGTGACCAGCCTGTCGATATTCCAGACCTTGGCGGCATCCCAACTGATGGAAGTCACCCGCCCCTGTTGGGCACAGGCCAGCGCCTCGACCGGCCCGCGATGGGCGGGGACCTGGCCTTCGGGTACGGTTGATGTCAATGGATTCCAGAGGTAGAGCATGCCGGTCTGGGTACCGATTACCACCCTGCTTGTCGATGACTCAACACAGAACGACAGGATGTTGCCTTGCAAATCCCGAATGCTGGCGACCATCTTGCCGGTAGCGGTATCCCATAAATCAAGCACCTTGCCGTCTGTAAAGGCGATCAGCCGCCCGTTCCGGCTTAAGCCCAGCAAAGGTCGGTCGGAATCAAAATGCTGTTCTTTCAGCAGTTCCATGGTAGCTGGCTCCCAGGTTCTGAGATCGCGCCCGCCTGCCGTCAGAAAATGGCTGACACCGTCGCCGGCGGGCCTGAAGGCCATACTGCTGACGTCGGCATGGGTAGCGCGGAGGAACGTTCCGGCAACCGGATCCCAGATACCCACCGGACCATCGCCCATCCAGCCCAGCCAGACCCCGTCGGGAGAGAACTGGACCCCTTTAACGTTTGATGCCTCGACCTCGCGGGCATTGACCAGCGCCTCGGTCACCAGATCCCAGATTAGCAGACGTCCTGACTGGGTCCCGGACTGGCCGGCGGCGATACGGCGTCCATCGGACGCATAGTCCAGCGCGTCCACTTTCCTGGCGCCATCCTTGGCGAAAGTTTTTGCCCCGTGAGCATGGCGCTGACCCGTTTCGACATCCCAGAAATCAGGACCAGTGCCACCGGTGGCCAGTAGCTCGCGGTTGTCGGGTGAAAAAGCCGGCAGGCTGATCATCGCCCTCTCTGACAAATGACCGCGATGCATGCGGGCCAGGAGTCCGAGGGGGCGTTGGAGATCATCAAGGGCTTTTTCGGCGGCAGCTTCTTTGGAGCAATTGCGACATTCGCGGAGAAAGGCAAGATAAGCCGCTGCCGTGTTCTGTTTCTGCGCCTGCAGCCAGGGATCAGACTGATGTTGACGGTGTGTGTTGTAACGGACTACGCCGTAAATCAGCAGAGCACCAAAGGCCAGCGAGAAGAACCAGGTCAGGATTTTTTCGATGAAATTCAGAAATGCATTCATATCGATACTCTGGAAATCAATCAGAACGCCAGGCCGAATGCCCTTGCCCGCTTACCCGGGGCTGAAGCCGAACAACTCGGCCAATGTTTCGCCGGGATTTTCCGCCTTCATGAAGGCCTCGCCAACCAGAAAAGCGTTTACTCCACGCGACTGCATCAGAGTGACATCTGCGGGCGCCAGAATACCGCTTTCGGTGACCACGAGACGATTCGGCGGAATCGCCTTCAACAGATCAAGCGTGGTATCGAGACTCACCTCGAAAGTCCGCAAGTTGCGATTGTTGATGCCCACCAGCGTCAGATCCAGCTGTAAGGCGCGCTCCAGTTCGTTGCCATCATGCACCTCAACCAGCACATCCATCCCCCATTTGCCGGCAAGCCCGGCCAGTTCACGCAGGCTGGGGTCGTCGAGTGCCGAGACGATCAGCAGGATGCAGTCAGCGCCAATGGCGCGAGCTTCAATCACCTGATAGGGATCAATGATGAAGTCCTTGCGAATGACGGGCAGCGCACAGGCAGCACGGGCGGCTTGCAGATAATCTTCACAGCCCTGAAAAAAATCACGGTCAGTGAGCACTGAAAGACAGGCAGCACCATGACTGGCATAGCTTTCGGCAATCTCGGCAGGGAAAAAATCGGGCCGCATGACGCCTTTACTGGGTGAAGCCTTCTTGATTTCGGCAATCACGCCCGGTTGCCCGGCAACTTGTTTGGCCTGCAAGGCCCGCACAAAGCCACGCGGGGCATCGGCTGCAGCAGCCTGACGGAGCAACGCATCCATTGGGGTATGCGTTTGCCGCTCGGCGATCTCCTCGCACTTGCGGTGGAGAATTTTTTTCAGAATATCGGGGGTGGACGTCTGCATGCGTATTAGCCTGTCGTAGTGTCGTGAGCGGGTTCAGATGCGGTGGCGACCGGCTCGCTGCCGTGGTCA
>JBILXN010000188.1:0-4703 GCA_044378425.1 Methylococcaceae bacterium | reverse complement strand
CTGACACCTATTATCTTGGGCTCTGTACGACCTATCATGACCCCGCTCTTGCCATCGTTGATGCTCACGGTCAGGTGCTGTTTGCCGAAGCCACCGAACGCTACCTGCAGTATAAGCGGGCACTGAACTGCGAACCGGACAATCCCTTTTTGCTGCCGAGCCTACTGAAAACCCATTGCCCCGATGCCCGCCGGTTCGTGGTAGCGGGTAACTGGCAGCTGAAAAGACCTTTTTATGAGCGATTAGCCCAGACGCTGGGCTGGCTGACGCCACGGGGTTTGCTCAACTATCGGGGCCGCGAACTAACCTCAAGCGTCTCCACCTGGGAACTGAACCACATGCAGGCCTGCCAGCACCATGCCAACCGTCGTGCCGGCATCAGTCTGGCCCGCGCCCTGCGCAAGGCCTACCCTGCTGCCTCTGTCAGCTTTCGGCATTACGACCATCACCTTGCCCATGCGGCATTGGCCTGTTACGGCAGTCCCCATCAGGAAGCCGCCTGCGCGGTCATCGATTCCTATGGCGAACGCGGGTCCATGGCCTTTTACAATTACCGCGATGGCCGACTTCACCGCATATTCGAATCGCGTGGCCCGCAGAGCCTTGGCTTCCTCTACATGACACTGACCGAACTGTGCGGTTTCGACTGGATGGGAGGCGAGGAGTGGAAGGTCATGGGGCTGGCCTCTTACGGCAAGATCGATGAGGAAGCACTGGGCTGGTTGCGCAATATGATGTGGGTAGAGGGGCTGGACATCCGGCAGGATCGCGCCCGCTTTTTTACCTACCTCAAACGACTGGAAAGCCGCCGCCGCAGACCCGACCAGCCACCCGAAGTGGCCGCCGATCTGGCCTTTACCGGCCAGTATTTTTTCGTTGAAATCGTCAATCGGCTGCTCAGCCAGTTGCATGGCCGTCAGAGCAGCAACAACCTGAATCTGGCAGGCGGCTGTGCGCTCAATTCCGTCTGCAACGGCCAGTTACTGGGCGCGACACCCTTCGCCAGCCTCTATGTCCCGCCCGCACCGGCCGACGACGGCACGGCCCTTGGCGCCGCACTGCTCGCCCAGCGGGAAAACCACCCCGATTTACCGATCGCACCTGCTCTGCTGTCCCCTTATCTCGGCAGTTCGGTCGATCCTGTCTCGGTGGAGCGCTTTGCGACCTACTCAGGTTTGCCGGTGCAACATCTGCCGGATGGCGCCATCGCACCGGCAGCGGCTGCATTACTCAGTAGAGGCATCATTCTGGGGTGGGTACAGGGCCGGGCGGAATTTGGTCCCCGGGCGCTAGGCAATCGCTCCATTCTGGCCGATCCGCGTTCGCCCGCCATGGGTGACACCGTCAATCGTGTGGTCAAGTTCCGGGAACGCTTTCGCCCCTATGCGCCCTCCATCCTGCACGAGCACGGCCCCCATTATTTCAAGCAGTATCAGGAAAGCCCGTATATGGATCGCACCCTGCGTTTCAGCGACGAGGCAAAAGCGCGCGTCCCCGCCGTTGTTCATACCGACGGTACAGGCCGCCTGCAAAGCGTCAAGGCAGAGTGGAATCCCCGCTATCATGCGCTTTTGAGCGAATTTCATCGTCTGACCGCGACGCCGGTTCTGCTGAATACCAGCTTCAATGTTATGGGCAAGCCTATCATCAACAGCGCCGAGGACGCCTTTGGGGTTTTTCTGGGTTCCGGTCTGGACGCTCTCGCCATAGGCGATCATCTGTTCACTAAACCCGGTGTTGCGCTGTGAAATCCGCCGGCCCACTCTGCCAGGCGTTGCTGGATGCTGCCGCCAGTCCTGCCGATATTGAAGCGGGCGCAGCGCTGTTGGTCAGCGCCCTCGACAGGTCTAGCAGTGATGGCTCAGCCGCTTTTTGTGGCCGCTGGCAGCCTGGCGGCATGGCGTCACCGACGGACTCAGCCCAACGCACGTCAGCCCTGAAGGCACTCGCTCCGACCCTGCTTCTGGAAGGTAGCTGGCTGGCGCGCATCGCCCAACCCGTCAGCGGGCACCATGCCAGCCATGGCCAACTCTACCGCCTCTACTGCGAACGGGCCGGCATGGACCTGCCTGCCGACAATCAGGTCTTACACTGGCGAGCGGCCTTATTGAAGGCGGGTCTGACCCTGCCCTCGCTCACAGCCCCAGGTGTTTTCCTGAACCCCGGCCTACCCCCCGCCGCTACCCAGCTTATCTGTCAGTACCTCACCCTGCGCCATCGCCCCCTCAGATTCTTCCCTGAACTGATGGGCTACACGCTGGCCTGGCTGTTTCGTGATCGCGGCTGGTGGGATGATCTATCCGCTGCCGATCTGCAGTGGCGACATCATGCCCAAACCAGGGCACTACAGGCCCTTAAAGCTGGCGGATCACTGGTGCCTCAACATCGGGTTATGGCGGGCTGGCATCTTTATATTCAGAGTTTCCGCCGGATGACCACCAGCCTCACCCCAACGCGCACTGAAGCGCCTACGGCTGAAGCCGCAATGCTGGCTGTCATAACGGCCAAACTACCGGAGGCGATCGGCTATCACGGGCGCGTCACATTGCAGGGTAGATCTCTGGATGCCTGGCTGCGGCACCATTCCGATGATGTCAGGCCGGTGCTGGGAGCCTTGCGTGAATCCGGCAGGGTCGATCTGAACTGCCCGGCCAATAGCCGTCTGCTTCGCGCCAGCGCGTTTGGCGGGCCCATGTTCGGCGTATTTGATGATCAGGAGCGGGCGGTGATAAAGCACTGGATCGCGGACCCTGAGCAACGCTACCCGCTGGATCGGGCCTCGCCCCCGCTGCCGCATGTCAAATGGCTGGAGGACGCGAGGGTCAGCGGCGGTTTGCCTTCAGAACATCGCACCGCCAGTGATCGACACTTTCCGCCGAGGCACCTCCGTCAACTCTATCTTGCCTTGCTGCAGACAGAATCAGCTGGGGATACCCCGGCAGCGGCAGCACGCTTTATCGAGCGAACCTTGCAACGGACGCGCTGGCTGTCCCGACTGCTGCCGGGTACCCCCGCATTTTTTGCCTACAGCCAAACCGCCCTCAATCAGTTCATGGCGCAGCAACACCGGCGGGAGGTTGATCGCTATCAACCGGGCTCGGCCCCGCGGGTGGATCGCGCGTTCTGCCGCTGGGCCGTCTTGCAACTGGCACCCGCCATCCTGTGCGACGGCGCCTGGCTGGCGGGTATCACCGGGGTGCTGGACAGGATCGACGAGAAAACCCGCCGCCTTCTGAAAATTCACGCTGATGAACTGGGCGATGGCGAAGTCTGCCGCAATCACCCAAATGTCTACCGACGGTTGCTGAAGAGTGTTGGCCTGGATGTCCCTGCCTTCGAGAGCAAGGCCTTTGCCGAGATGCCTGAATTGCTGGATGCTGCCTTCGATATCCCTGTCTATCTGCTGGCCATGGGACTTGAGACCCGGCGTTACCTGCCGGAACTGCTGGGCCTTAATCTGGCTATAGAATTGGGCGGTTTGGGGGCCGGGTATATGCGGGCCATCGACATTCTGCGGCAGAACCGGATTGATCCCACCATCATCCAGCTACACCTCAGCATCGACAATCTGGCGTCCGGCCATGCGGCTCTGGCAGGTGAGGCCATCGCGCTGCATCTTGATGAGATTCGCCAGACTGAAGGTGAGGACGCGATGCAACGCTGCTGGCGGCGTATCTGGCTGGGTTATCGTTCGCTTGGTGTCATCAGTCTGAGATTGAGTCTCTGGATACTGGCGACCTATGCCGGAGATTGGCTGTTGCGACGACTGGGGCTGCCCGCCCGCCGCCGGTTGGCACCGGAACTCTGAAAATAATGGGTCGGTGAGTCAGAAACGGCGGCTATTGCCATTACTGGCGCCGGGGCGCTGCTGCAGGTACTCCTGCTCATTACGTCGCCATTGCGAGCGGCCATAGAGAAATCCGACAAAAACCCAGGTCAGCAGACCCAGTGCCACACGCATCAGCCACTGCCCTTCCCCGCTGAAAACGTGACCAAAATGGCTGTATTGAAAGACGGCCATCGAGAAGCAGAACATGAAGCCACCCCAGCGCAGAACGCCATAGGCCCATATAAAATGGCGCTGGCCCTGGCGGCGCAGCTGCTCCCACTCCGCCAGCCGCTGAGACGGCCACTGCATTCGGCGTTTTCCCATGCTTTGCTGCGATCGAAATCAGCCGGCCGAATGGCCGGTCAGCGCATCACCCCGACCTATTGCAAAGTAGTCAATATCGAGCGCCTTGAGCCGGGCAGGATCATAAAGATTGCGGCCATCGAAGATGGCGGGATGCTTCAGTGTGGCCTTGATATGGTCAAAATCCGGACTACGGAAGACGTTCCATTCGGTCACTATTACCAGGGCATCAGCGCCCGTCAGGGCGGCATCCGGGCTCTCGCACAGGACCAGGTCGGGGCGTTCACCGTAAATGCGGGCCGTTTCATCCATGGCTACCGGATCGAAAGCCCGCACCGAGGCGCCATCGGCCCACAGCGCTTCCATCAGCGCCCGGCTGGAGGCCTCGCGCATATCGTCGGTATTCGGTTTGAAGGCCAGGCCCCAGACGGCGAAGGTCCGCCCCTTGAGGGTGCCACCGAAATAGGCTGCCAGTTTTTGGTGCAGACGCTGCTTTTGCCGGTCATTGACGCCTTCCACGGCTTGCAGCAACTGGGCTTCATAGCCCACATCACGGGCAATGCGCTCCAGC
>JBILXN010000018.1:0-20546 GCA_044378425.1 Methylococcaceae bacterium | reverse complement strand
CGACTTCTGGCAGGTAGTCATCGGAGGGCATATTGACGCCCTTGCCCTGAATCGGTTCGACGATGAAGGCGGCGACATCTTTGTTGCGCAGGGCATTTTCCAATGCCGGCAGGTCGTTGAACGGGACTGACGAGCAGCCGGGGAGCAGCGACCCGAAGCCCTCGCGGAAAACAGTTTCGCCGTTGAGCGAGAGTGCACCCAGCGTCAGGCCGTGATAGCCGTGTTCGCAGAATACGATTTTGTCGCGTTTGGTGGTGTAGCGGGCGAACTTCATGGCCGCTTCTACCGCTTCGGTGCCGGAGTTGCAGAAGAACATCTTGCTCAGATTGTCGGGGCAGCGTCTGAGGATGGCTTCTGCCAGCAGTCCACTCAGGAGTGACACATCCATCTGCACCATGTCCGGCAGTTCGCTGCCCAGCACATCCTGCAGCGCCTGGATCACGGTCGGATGGTTGCGGCCTAGCGCATACACACCGAAACCGCTCAGGAGGTCCAGATATTTCTGGCCCTCGTTGTCGTAGAGGTACGGCCCCTGCGCGCGGGTGTAGACGCGATCGTAGCCAATGGCTTTCAGTACCCGCACCATCTGGGTGTTGAGGTGTTGCTCATGCAGTTCGAAATTCTGACCCGCATGGTCGAGCAGTAGATCGGCGATGAAAGTAGGCATATCAGTGTCCTGATGAGTCTTTTTGGGTTGATAGGTCCTTGATCTTTATACGTTCAGCGTTTGCGTCGCAGGGTTAGCGTGCTAAAAGCCGGCAGCACAACCAGCGCGCAAACCAGCGTCAGCATCAGTCCTATTGACAGCAAAAGGCCCATGCTGGCCGTGCCCTGATGATGGGTCAGGGCCAGGCTTGAGAAGCTGAAAACAGTGGTCAAGGCGCCATAGAATACGCCCTTCGCCTCGCTGGTATCGAGCAGCCTGCCGTCATGATCTTCAAGGTCATGCAAGCGATGCGCCATGTGTATCCCGCTATCCACCCCCAGACCGAATAATAGCGGCAGTGCGATGATATTGGCGAAGTTGAACGGTATATCCATCAGCACGGTGCTGGCCGCCGTAAACAACGAAGCCAGCATCAGCGGCAACAGGACCAGTAAGGTGTCCTTCAGGCTACGCAGTACCAGCAGCAGAATCAGCGTGGTGGCGATGAAGGCGATAGCGAAGGCTTCCTGGAAGGCGGTGATGACTTCGTTCATGGATTCCAGGTAGGTCACCGGTAAATCGGTGACGTTGGAATCCACGGCCTGTGCCGCCTTGATGAATTCACGCAAGTTTTCGAGATCGTTGAGGTCCTTTTTAGGGAAAATCTGCAGTCGGTATAACCCTTCTGGGCTGAGCCAGCGTTCGACTAGATCGGCGGGCAGTGACTGCAGCGTTATGGTCTGGGCCGAGAGGCTGAGGGCGAGGTCGCCAATAACGGCGGGCAGCGGGTTCAGCAGACTGGCCTGGAGGCGATTCAGCAGGGACTGACGGGCGGTGTCGTCGGCGGCGGTCAGTCTGGCCTCGAATCGGGTCAGGGCCTGTTCAAGTGGATGCAGTACCGCCCCATTTCCGCCGCTGGCGAGAGCCTTTTGCACTGCTGCATGCAACTGGTTGATGACCGCTACGCTGGCGCCATCATTACCGGGTGGCGGGAAGTTCAACAGCTGTGTGCCCATGACCAGTGACAAATCGGAGATTATGGCCAGTTTCTCATTCTGATCCGTCGGGATCAGCGAGTTGATGCTGACCACCCGGTCGACCGTTGGGAGGTGTTCGAATTTCCGGGTCAACTCATTGGCTTCGGTGGCGCTCTGAGCCAACGAGGCCAGCGTCATGGGCGAAGTGTCTTCGGATTCCAGCAAATACTTGAAGGTCTGTACTGATTCCGTATTGGGATCGCGCAGGTTGATGGGATTGAAGTCTACCGTGACGTCTTGCACCAGTATGCCAGCGGCGATGGCAAGCAGCAGGGTTACGATGCGGACCGTTTTGGCGTAACGCAGCGGCCAGTTCGAGGTGAGGATGGAGGTCTCCTGCCGGCCTTTTGACCGCTTCGGCGGATGGATCGGCATGATTTTCATCAGTGCCGGCAGTACGGTGAAGGTCGTAATCAAGGCGATGAACATGCTGGTGCCGGCAATGATGCCGAGTTCTGCCACGCCTGAATAGCGGGTGGGGATGTAGGCATAGAGGCCGATGGCCGCAGTGATGGCACTCAGTACCAGCGCCGATCCGGTGGAGGTGAGCGTCTCCTGCAGGGCTGTGCGCTGAGTTTTACCTTCAAGGATCAACTCCCGGTAACGCAGGCAGAAATGCGAGGAGTAGGCATCGCCCATGCCGATGAATAGCACGGCAAAGCCGATGGAGATCAGGTTGAGCTGGCCGATGGCTACCGTCGCAAACCCCAGCGAAAAAATCAGACCCATGGTCAGTGACACAAAGGTGGCAAACATGAGTTTCAGCGAGCGATAAGCGAACCACAAGGTCAGGCAGACCAGAATCAGGGAGGCAAGGCTGGCGATGGAAACGCCGGTGCTGATGGTTTCCATTTCCTCATGTTCCAGTGCAACCTCGCCGGTCTTACGTACCCGAACATCTGCCAGATCGCCCTGCAGTGCCGTTTTCAGCACGGCATTCATGGCCAGCATAGACCGCTCCGCCGGCATCACTTCCTCATAATGGAGGATCGGTTTAACCATGATGATGCGTTTGGTGACCCCGAGTCCTTGGGCCCCAGGCGTCATCAGCTGGCGCCAGGACATCTGGTAGGGCGTACCAGTTGCGGCGGCGTCTAGGGCTTTGCTGATCCGGTCCAGCAGCGGGTCGAGGTCCAGGGCGATGCCTTGATTACCGGCCTCGGTCAGGGCCTCACCGACAATGCCAAACAGTCCGCGCAGGGTGTTGTCTTCAGCGATGCGGCCAATGAACGGCTGGGCGTTGGCCAGCTGGGTCACCAGGTCTTCCAGTTCTGGCAGTCCGAGGTAAAGCAGGCCATTTTGAGCGAAAAACGGGTTTTCGTCCGGCACATGGACTGAACTGAAATCAGCACTGTTTTCACGGGCAAGGGCGGATATTTTTTTAACCGCAGCGGCGGTGCTTTCCGGGGTGTTGCCTTCTACCAGTAACAGCATTGTCCCCATGTCCTGTGGGAAAGCCCGCTCCAGCGCGATCCGGTTTTTTTGGAAGGGCACCTCGGTCGAGATCATGTCGGCCGTGTTGGTGTTTACCTTCAGATGCTCCATCGTGTATCGGAGTGAAAAGCCACAGGCCGCGATAAACAGCAGGATCACCAGCCAGGGGTGGCGGATGAAATTAGCCTCCCACCAATGGAGGGCGCGGGTGATGAGGGGGGTAGGGGGTTTGCTCATGGCTCAGACGAGGACATTCAGGTGGCAGAGCAGAGACGAAAATCGTCGCCAACCGCGTGCCGTACACGATGTAGGGTTTTGACCGCCGCACCAAAGGCACGCCCGAGCGCGATGAGCGAACCAGTCTCGCCAGGATGGCGGACCAGATGGCCGAGTAGTACGGCGAGTCGGACATCGCCACGCGGATTCATTGCGATGGTAACAGCGTTGGGGAAACTCATGTTCAGTGGGTCGGCGATAGTGCGGACACTGCTGAAAGGGATGCCCTCGGCTGTGGCGACCCGGGCAACTGCGGCACTTTCCATATCGACCGCAACGCCATCGGTGCGAAGCCGTAGTGACTGTTTTTCGGCATGTTCCGTGACGACCTCGGCGCTTTCGACCAAGGTTCCACGGTGATGATGAATGCCGCTGGGCAAGCTGGCCGCGATGCGTGAGCGCCAGGTCGGATCGGTAGCGTGTGGCGTGCCATCGCGGTCGAGGATGTGGTCGGGCAGCATCAGGTGACCGGGCTTAAGGTGCCCCGCCAGAGCCGCAGCACAACCCCAGCTCATCAGGCCGAGGACGTTCTGCTGTAGCAGACGCCGAGCGGCGGCTTCGGCCCGTTCGGGGCCCGCGCCCGAAACCATCAGCCAATGGCCGTCGGGCATACGGATCAGGCTATCGAAGTCAGCCTTCTGCCGGGTCAGGCTGCGTGCTTCCGCTGGCAGGGCGACAACGAGGCCAATCGCGTGCACCGTCAGCCGTGACGTTCGTTACGGAAGCGACCCAGCGCCCACAACGGGAAGAACTTGTCGTAACCGTGGTATTTCAGATAGAACACTTTAGGGAAGCCAGGGGCGTTGAAGTACTCGTCGTGCCAGTAGCCTTCGGCCCCTTGTTCGCGTAACAGATAGTTAATGCCGGCAGTCACTTCCGGGCTGTCGACTTCACCTGCCGCCATCAGCGCCAGTAGCGCGAGCGCGGTGTGGAAAGCCATGGCGGTATGGAAGCGGCCGCGTTTGTCGCTTATGGGGTCATGGTAGGTGAAATTGTCCTCTCCCCAACTGCCATCGCTGCACTGGATACTCTTAAGCCAATGAACCGCCTTACGGATGGCCGGGTCGCTTTTCGGGACGCCGGCCGTTTCAAAGCCCACCAGCACCGACCAGGTGCCATAGATGTAGTTAGTGCCCCAGCGGCCGAACCAAGAGCCATCCGCTTCTTGCTCCTTCCTGAGGTAATCCAGCGCACTGTCGAGTACGGCGCGCAGTTCGGGGCGCTGATCAGTCAGTTTGGCCAGAAACATCACGCAGCGGCCGCTGACATCAGAGGTGGGAGGGTCAAGGAGTGCGCCGTGGTCGGCAAAGGGAATGTGGTTGAGGTAGTGGTACGTGTTGTCTGCATCGAATGCGCCCCAGCCACCGCCGATGGATTGCATGCCGGCAATCCAGCTGCCCGCGCGGCGAATATGCTCGGCAAACTCAGGGTTGTTGGCTTCCACCAGCGCATGGGCAACCACAGCGGAGTCATCGACATCGGGATAGTGGGTGTTTTCGAACTGGAATGCCCAGCCGCCACCTTCGACCTCGGGTCGCCGGATGCGCCAGTCGCCGGGCTGATCAGTCAGCTGCTTGCTGGCCAGCCAGCGCAGGCCCGCCGTGATGGCGGCGTCAGTATCAGGGTCTTTGTCATGGCGATTGACTTCCTGCAGGGCCAGGCTGGTCAGACCGGTATCCCAGATCGGCGAGACGCAGGGCTGGCAATACGCGTGCTCATCGGTGATGACCAGCAGCCGCTCAATAGATGTCTTGGCGATGCGACGGTATTCGTGTTCGGCCGGGTAGCCCAGGAAATCCAATGCCTCATAGGCATTCACCATGGCAGGAAAGATCGCGCCCAGTCCATCAACGCCATTGAGCCGTTCAATGAACCACTCGTGGGCTTTTTCGGTGGCGCGCGCGCGCAGGCTTTTGGGAATGTAGGGCTCCAGCGCAAAGCCGATGCGCTCAAGTCCGAGTACCACTTTTCCCAGAGGCGTCTTGACATGGGCAAAATAATCGCTCTCCTGCTCAGGGTCAACGGTGAACAATTCGCGGATGCCGGTATTGCTGGGGTTGCGAGCCGTGACCTTGTGGCTGCAAAGGATGAAAAGGGGAACCATCACCGTGCGTGACCAGTAGGCGACTTTGTCGAGGTGAAAGGGAAACCACTTCGGCAGCAGCATAATCTCGACCGGGATGAACGGCACTGCCCGCCACGGTACTTGCTTGAACATGGCCAGCATAATGCGAGTGAAGACGTTGGCCTGGGCCGCACCGCCCTTGCTCAACAGCCATTGCCGCGCCATGCGCATATGCGGTGCGTCAATGTCGTCCCCCGCCATTTTGAGAGCGTAGTAGACCTTTACCGTGCAACTGATATCGCCAGGACCACCGGTGAACAGGGAGTAGCTGCCGTCCTGGTTTTGGTGGGCACGCAGGTAAACACCGATCTTTGCTTGCAATGCGGGGTCGATCTCGTCCATGAAGTGCATCATGAGGATGTACTCGGCAGGAATCGTGCAGTCGGCCTCAAGTTCGAATACCCAGTAGCCTTCCTTGTGCTGCTGGCTCAGCAGGAAGTCCCTTGCACGATCTATGGCACTATTGACCGGGTCACCCGCCATGCGTTGAGGAACATAGGGGCTTACAAAGGCCGCGCTGTCGGAGGAGTCGGAAGGATCTTTAAACATGGTTGAGATGTCCCCTGATTGGTTGGCTTCTCAGAATTTATGAATACGGTACGATCAGGTCGTCACAAGGGCGCGGGGCAATCCCGTGCTCGCTATCGCAAAGGCGGCTTTTAATCCCGTGTTGCTGCCTCGCAGCAATCTGCTCGTGAAAATGGTGGCCTTGACGGCCCTGCGCGTGATCTTGACTTGTGATGACGTGCTGAAATCAGGGTTGCTGGCGATTTTGCGCAACGTTAGTACCGCCATGCCCAAGGCCCATAGGCAAAACTCGCGCATGCCGTTCTCATGGGGGGGGATTAACAGGGTATATTGCAAGGCATCCCTGAGGTGTCCGTGGGCGATCGCGATCAGGCGCTCAAAGCCGGCGCGGAACCGGGGGTCATGGTGGTCAGGGTGCAATTCCGCCAGAGGGAAGCCGCCAGTGAGGTCGAAAATATCCTGGGGTAGCCAGCATACGCCCCGGTCGTGATCGTCCCAGAGATCCTTTAGAATGTTGGTCATCTGCAGGCCCTGCCCAAAGGATACTGCCAGTTTCATCATGATGTCGCGGTGGGCTGCAATCTGGGGTGAGTAATGACAGAACAGCCGCGTTAGCATCTCGCCGACGACACCCGCGACGTAATAGCAGTACTGGTTCATTTGTTCGAGGTTTGCCAGGCCGCGGCTGAGATCCTTGTCCTGGAACTCGACCATGCCCTTGGCCATGATTTCGACGCAACAGGCGAGTGCATCCTGCTGTTCGGCATCAAATTGATGCGTGATGGCGATGACGCGCGGGATCAGTAAAATCAGTTCGTGCTCAGCCGGCAGGGTCTTGTCCGACAGCAGGGGCGCCAGTTGTTGGGTAAATACCAAAGCTGGGCGCTGGCCCCGGACGACATGGGCGAAGCGATGGCAGTACCAGCGCTTTTGCTGTGCGGTCAGCGCGACTTCATCCTCGATTGTGTCGACAATGCGACACAGCAGATAGGCGTTGGCGACAGGTTTGGCCAATGCCGCCGGTAGTTGCGGAATCGTGAGTGCGAATGTGCGCGAGACCCCCTGTAGCAGGTAGTCCTGTAAGGCATCGTCGCTCAGATTCTCGAGGGTTTCGGTCGTGTTCGACGGTAGGCTTGCACTCATGCGAGGGAGGCTGTCTCCAATGGGGCTAGGGAATTTCAGGTGGCCTGGCCGTCCAAAATGCGGCGCTTAATACCTGTGTTGCGATGCAAAATTCTAACGTTATTGCTTTTTTCGTCAAGCTTTGTTGTATTTTAACTAAAACTGTTGAGAAAAATACAACTCACCTATACCATGTCACACTTGGTACAAACTAGTCTAAGGAGACACTAAGTCTCCTTCGTCCGGAACGCAGTGAATCCATCTGACGTTCCACTGTGTGTTCGGAGGCTGTATCTGCCTTCGGACGGTTTAACCCGATAGTCATTTTCCTGCGGAGGACGAATGGGCGTTCCACTTAGGCAACAATTCACGGTTGCCAAATATCTCATCCAGCAAAAGCTAAGGGGCAACAAAAAGTACCCCCTCGTGCTCATGCTTGAGCCTTTGTTTCGCTGCAATCTGGCCTGCGCCGGTTGCGGCAAGATCGATTACCCCGACGACATCCTAAATCGCCGCTTGAGCGTTGATGAGTGTCTGGCTGCGGTGGATGAATGCGGTGCACCCATCGTCTCTATTGCTGGCGGTGAACCTTTGCTGCACAAGGAATTGCCCCAGGTTGTCGAGGGCATTATCAGTCGCGGCAAATACGTTTATCTCTGCACCAATGCGCTGTTGCTCAAAAAGAGGATTGACGACTACACGCCGTCCCCTTTCCTCACCTTCTCAATCCATCTTGATGGCAATGAAGATCGTCATGATGCCTCGGTCTGCCAGACCGGTGTTTTTGAACGTGCGGTAGAGGCCATCAAACTGGCCATAGGACGTGGCTTTCGCGTTACCATCAACTGCACCCTGTTCCAGAACGAAGCAGCACCTGAAATTGCCGAATTCCTCGACTACTGCAAGGAACTTGGTGTTGAAGGCGCAACGATTGCGCCGGGATTCAGCTACGAACATGCGCCGCAGCAGGACATCTTCATCAAGATGCGCGATAGCAAGCAGTTGTTCCGGGATGTCTTCAAACTGGGCCGCGGTCGCAAGTGGCAACTCAACCACTCCAGTCTTTACCTGGATTTTCTCGCCGGCAACCAGAGCTACAACTGCACGCCGTGGGGTAACCCAACCCGTAATGTATTCGGCTGGCAAAAGCCTTGCTACCTTTTAGTAGATGAAGGCTACGCCCCCTCTTTCAAGGCGTTGATGGAAGAGACGCCTTGGGACAAATATGGCAATGCCAAGAACCCTAAGTGCGCCAACTGCATGGCCCACTGTGGTTTCGAGGCCACCGCCGTTGAGGATGCGATGAACCACCCCCTCAAGGCTGCATGGGTTTCTCTAATGGGGCCTCGCACGAGCGGCCCTATGGCTGAAGAGGTGAAGCCTGAATACGAATTGCCGGAAACCAAGCCGCGCAGAACCATTCCTATCGAAGTCGTCGACTAACTCCGGCGGCGACAAAAAACCGGCAGCCCCTCATTGGACGCTGCCGGTTTTTTTTGCCTTTAGTACGGGTTGCGGTGAATGATCCGTCTCAAAAAACGGTCAAAGCCAGCGTCTTACCTGATGTTGGTAGGTCTCATAATCCTGACCAAACACGTCGGTGAGTTTGGCTTCCTCGCGGGGAATGTGGAATCTGTTGATGATGAGGAAAAATGCCGGTGGAACCAGCCAGAAAGGCAGTGTGCCTTCATAGAAGGCGAGCCCTATCAGTGCGGTAAACAGGCCAAGATACATGGGGTTTCGCGTCCATAGGAAGGCCCCAAGCGTCACCAGTTGTCTGGGGGTACCGTGTGGCAGTACCGTAGTTTTGAGTCTGAAAAACTCCAGCGCCGCCGCCGCTGCCAGAGCCAGTCCTGTAGCGATCCAGGCCAGTCCGGCGGCTGTAGCCGGGACTATGTGAACGCCAAGAAAGGATGTGTTGGCAAGATAGGCGATACCGATGAGCAGCACGGCAACCACCGGTGGTGGCAAGAGGTTGAGTTTTTTCATGGTCAGTCTCCCAGTAGGTTTAATCGGATGTAAGGCGTTGTTCCAAATCTTCTCGCCAGGCAGCGGACAGCGCGGCAATCGCAAGCACTTTTCGGATGATGGTGTGCTGGCTGGGGCCTTTCAGCAGAGCCTGCATGGCGTCGGCGACAGGCACACCCTTAGGGTCACGCTCAATCAAGTCGATAGGGGTGCCGATGCACAGTTCCCCCTCTTCAAGTACCCTCAGATAGAAGCCGGTTCGGCCTGATGTGAGGAAGCTGGCAACGAAAGCAGGATCTCCCATCTTGATGCCCAGTTTGAAACAGGGGACACGTGGTTGGGTGACCTGGGTCAGAACCGGACCCATCCGATAAATGTCGCCTATCTGCACCGCAGTATCCAGCAGACCGGAAACCGTCAGGTTTTCGCCAAAATAGCCCGATTCAAGCGCCGGCGTCCCGAGTTGCGCCTCCCAGTGCCGGTAATTGTCCTGACTGTAGACATAAATTGCCTTGTCCTGCCCGCCGTGATTCTTGCGATCGACCTGTTCATCGCCTTCGAGACCATGCGCAGTAACGCTGACAAGCCCTGTTATCGGTGTCTTATAGATGCCGGTTTCGACCCAGCGGTCGCGATACCTGACCTGTTTTGCACGGCCGCGACTGATGGCGATGATCGTCATAAGGGAGACACTCCGTCGGGGTTTGCGAGCTCCACTATCCGCTTCACCGGACCGAAGGACCTGCGGTGGAGTGGGCAGGGACCCAGGCGGTTCAGTGCTGCTCTGTGGCTCACGGTAGGGTAGCCCTTGTGAGTGGCAAAGTCATAGCCCGGAAATAGCCTCTCGGCGATCTGCATTTCGCGATCACGGTAGACCTTGGCCAAAATTGATGCAGCCGAAATGGCAGGGACACTCAGGTCGCCACCGATGATGGATTGGGTTTTGCAGGGGAGTTTTGGGCATCGGTTCCCATCAATGAGGGCATTTGCGGGCCTCAATTCCGTCGGCAGTGCATGATAAGCGCGCTGCATGGCAAGCAGGCTTGCCTCCAGTATGTTGATCCTGTCAATCTCGCCCGGTTCAGCTCGACCCAGAGCCCAGGCCAGTGCTTCAGTCTTGATGATGTTCGCCAGTGTTTCCCGCTTTGCAGACGACAGTTTCTTGGAATCCGTAAGGCCTTGAATGGCATGGTGTTCTTCAGGAAGAATGACCAGGGCGGCTATCACGGCGCCGGCGATGCAGCCACGACCCACTTCGTCGAAGCCTGCGATCAGTGTCGTGTTGGCGTGGATCATCGCTGCGGCCAGTGGCAGGCTTATCAGCGGATAATGCTGCGGCCGCTGCGCTGGAGGAAGTCAGCCATCGGCAGTACGGCCGGCGCATCCTGGGCCAGGATGGCCAGGCTTTCGATTGCTTCCTCAAGCTTCAGACGAGATTTGTAAATGAGCTTATAGGCCCGTTTGATCTGTAGAACCGCTTCTGCATCGAAGCCTCGCCGCTCAAGTCCCAATGCGTTGATGCCGCGTGGTTTGGTTGGGCTGCCGCCGATCATGACATACGGTGGCACATCCTTGCTGATGATGCTGCCCATGCCGGAAAAGCTGTAGCAGCCGATTTTGCAAAACTGGTGCACCAGGCTAAAGCCGCCCAGGATTGCAAAGTCATCCACGCTGACATGGCCCGCTAGGGAGGCGCCGTTAGCCATGATGATTTGATTGCCGAGTAAGCAGTCATGGGCGACATGCGTATAGGCCATGAGCAGATTATCATTGCCGATGCGCGTGATGGACTGGTCCTGGACGGTGCCGCGATGGATGGTCGAATACTCGCGGATGACATTGCGGTCACCGATTTCAAGGCGAGTAATCTCCCCCCTGTATTTTTTGTCCTGAGGGTCTTCGCCGATCGAGGAAAACTGGAAAATCCGATTGTCGGTGCCAATCTGTGTAGGGCCTTTAATGACCACATGCGAGCCGACTATAGTGCCCGAGCCGATGGTGACATCGGGTCCGATGACCGTGAACGGCCCGATGGTCGCGCCATCCGCGATGTCGGCAGAGGGGTCAACAATCGCGGATGGATGAATCAAACCGCCTACTCCGCAGCAGCGCACATGATGTCGGCGCTGGCGACAAGTTCACCATCCACTTCGGCCCGACATTCGAAGGCCCAGATGTTGCGCTTGTGGCGGATGTATCGGGCCTCCAGCTTCAATTGATCACCGGGTACTACAGGCCGCTTGAAGCGGACTTTGTCCAGACCCACCAGATAATAGGTGCGGCCTTTTCCGACCAGGCCTTCGACCGACCGGCCTGCCAGCAGACCGGTCGCCTGAGCCAATGCTTCAATGATCAGCACTCCCGGCATGATGGGAGTCGCCGGAAAGTGGCCCGTGAAGAAAGGTTCGTTGTGCGTGACGTTTTTGAGAGCCAAAAGGCGTACTCCAGGCTCGACCTCAAGGACCCTGTCGATCAGTAGGAAAGGGTACCGGTGGGGCAGATATTCCTTTATTTCTTGAATATCCAAAGTGTTTGCCTATGGTGAATGATGGATGAAACGGGGGGCGGGCTGCTTGGGCTGGTATTACTTCTTGGAAGCCGGTGCGCCACCGGGTGCCGCCTTGAGCTTGTCCTCGACATCGCTGGTGATGTTCAGGCCTTCCTTCGCGTAGGCGATCCCTTCAACCAGGACCAGATCAAAGTTCTGTTCCTTTGCTACTGCGGTAATGGCCTCGTTCACGGCCTTCTGAAACTTGGCCATTTCCTGATTGCGGCGGATATTCAGGTCCTGGTTCATTTCTTCCATGCCACGCTTGAACTCACGGCCACGCTCGATCAATTCCTTCTCGGTTTTCCGTTTTTCGGCATCGCTCATTACTGCGGCGTCTTTCTCAAGCTTGCCTTCCAGTTTCTTCAATTCATTCTGCTCGTTCACCAGTTTGGTTTCACGGGCCTGAAAATCTCGCTTCATATCAGCCTGCGCCTTCTGAACCTGGGCTGACTCGCTGACCAATTTCTGGAGTTGAACGACACCCACTTTAAGTTCGGCAGCCGAAAGGGCGCTGCTCAGCAAAAGGCCGCACAGCGCAACAAAAAACTTGTTTGACATAAGGGATACTCTGAAAGGATGGGCGGAATGGATCAGTTATGAGGGGTGGAGTCGCGCATGCCTGAGCAGCATACAACTCCACCATCTGGCTGGATTATACAAGAAGTGAACCACTCGGAAGGTGTTTCCTTATTGACTGCCTGTTTCGGAATCGGTGGTCTTGGGGCTCCGAGCGGTGCTTGCTCACAGCCCTCGCGTATAATTCAGTGCTACGCGCCGCGACGGGAGTGACCAGTCCTGATGATGAAAAAATGGATCATGTCGGTTCATGGGCCCGAATCGGGACGGCCCTTTGCGGGGCACATCAATATCCTGATTCTGGTGGCTTTTCTCGCGCTGGCCGGCTGTGGTGATCCGCCCAATAACCCCTATCCCGCCACGGATGGTGCACTCAATACGCTGTATTCGTCTTTCGAGGAGCGCCCCAAGCATCTTGATCCCGCCCGTGCCTACAGTGCCAACGAGTACGAAATCATTGCCCAGGTTTACGAGCCCCCGCTGCAGTATGCCTACCTGACGCGGCCCTATCAGTTGCAGCCGTTCGCTGCAGAGCGTCTGCCGGAGGTGCATTATCAGGACATCGAAGGCAAACCATTGCCCGATACTGCCCCCGATGAGCAAATTGGTTTCAGTCTCTACGATATCTACCTGCGCCCCGGGCTTCGCTATCAGCCGCACCCCGCCTTCGCCCGGGATGCTGAGGGGCGGTTTCGCTATCATGCCCTCCGTCCGGCCCAGCTGGCGACCCTATCGACCCTCGCCGATTTCCCTGACATGGACAGCCGACCGGTTCTGGCCGAAGACTATGCCTACCAGATCCGGCGACTGGCGCACCCTGAGGTCCATTCGCCGATTGCCGAAATGATGGCCGGCTACATCGTTGGCCTCCGCGAACTGAGTCAGCGGCTGGCCGGCGCGGTGGATGCCCGCGATCACGCTGGCTGGCTGGATCTTAGGGCTTATCCACTGGCGGGGGTTGAGGTGCTGGATCAGCGTCATCTGCGCATCCGTCTCCATGGTAAATATCCGCAGTTCCGATTCTGGCTGGCCATGCCCTTTTTCGCTCCCATGCCCTGGGAGGCCGAGGCGTTCTATGCCCAGCCGGGATTGATCGCTAAAAATATCACCCTGGACTGGTATCCCGTCGGGTCGGGTCCCTACCGTCTGACCGAGAATAACCCCAACCGCCGCATGGTTCTGGAGCGCAACCCGCACTACCACGGTGAGCATTACCCCACATCAGGCGAGCCGGATGATGCGGCGCGTGGTTATCTTGCAGATGCCGGCAAATCCCTGCCCTTTATTGACCGGGTGGTCTTCGTGCTGGAAAAGGAAACCATTCCCTACTGGAGTAAGTTCCTGCAGGGCTATTACGATGCCTCGGGGCTGGCTTCGGATAATTTCGATCAGGCGATCGAGTTCAGTGGCGCCGGCAATGCCGAGTTGACGCCGGAGATGCAGCGACAGGGCATCCGGCTGCAAACGGCGGTATCGGCCTCCACCTTTTACCTGGGGTTCAATATGCTGGATCCGGTTGTGGGCGGTCTTGATGAGCGCAAGGCGAAGCTACGCCAGGCCATCAGCATCGCGATCGACGAGGAGGAATTTATTGCTATCTTCATGAATGGGCGGGGAGTAGTCGCGCAGGGCATGCTGCCGCCGGGACTGTTCGGCCACGAAGCGGGCCAGGACGGTATCAACTCCTATCTCTACGATTGGGTGAACGGTCAGGCTCGTCGGAAAAGTCTGGCAATAGCCAAAAGCCTGTTGACCGAGGCGGGTTACCCGAATGGACTTGAACCCACCACCGGTAAGCCGCTGGCGCTTTACCTTGATACCACTTCCAGCGGGGTTGACGATAAGTCGGTACTCAACTGGTATAGGAAACAATTCGCAAAGCTGGGAATACAACTGGTGCTACGCACCACCGACTACAATCAGTTCCAGCAGAAGATGGCCAATGGCAATGCCCAATTGTTCCGCTGGGGCTGGAATGCCGACTACCCCGATCCCGAGAACTTTTTCTTTCTGCTATTCGGTGACAACGCCAAAGTGGGCAAGGGCGGCGAAAATGCTGCGAATTACCGTAACCCGGAGTATGACCGCCTGTTCATCGCCATGCGGGGACGAGAAGACGACCCTGCCCGGCTGGCGTTAATTCGCAGGATGCAGGCGATTCTGCGGCACGACGCGCCGTGGGTGTTCGGCATCCACCCCAAAAACTTTAGTCTGAGCCACGCCTGGTACCACAATTTCAAGCCTAACCTGATGGCCAATAACGGGCTCAAATATCTGCGGATTGATGCTGCCGAACGGGCCCGTCGTCGGGCGGACTGGAACCGGCCCGTATACTGGCCATTGGCGGTCGTCCTTGCTATGGGTATCGCCGTCGTACTCCCCGCCTGGCGGGTCTACCGCCGCCGCCTGAGGGCTACCGCACTATGATCCACTACCTGCTGCGTCGTCTGCTGTATGCCGTGCCGCTCCTGGTGGGCATTAATATCCTGACCTTCCTGCTGTTTTTCGTGGTTAACACCCCCGACGACATGGCGCGCATGCACTTGGGGCAGAAACACGTCACCGTCGAGGCCATGCAGAAATGGAAGCACGAGCGAGGTTATGACCAGCCGCTATTCTGGAATCCGCAGGCTGAGGGGATGGGCCGGCTGACTCAGACCATCTTTCACCAGAAGACACTGGGTCTGTTTTTGCTCCGTTTTGGCCGCTCGGATGAGGGGCGTGATATTGGTGCCGATATCCGTCAGCGTATGTGGCCGTCGCTGGCGATAGCGCTGCCCTCGCTGGTCGTGGGTCTGCTGGTCGATATCAGTCTGGCACTGTTACTGGTGTTTTTCCGACTGACTTATCTGGAATTCTGGGGGGTTGCCGTGTGTGTGGCGCTGATGTCCATTTCGACGCTGTTTTACATCATCGGCGGCCAGTTCCTGATCGGGAAACTCCTGCTGCTGACCCCGATCTCCGGTTACGACGGTGGTCTCAATACCCTGCGGTTCGTGCTGTTGCCCGTACTCATCGGGGCGCTGGCAGGGCTGGGTTCGGGCGTTCGCTGGTACCGGACGCTCTTTCTCGAGGAAGTCGAGAAGGACTATGTCCGTACCGCCCGCGCCAAGGGCTTGTCGGAGGTGCGGGTGCTGTTCCGCCATGTGCTCAAGAATGCCATGATTCCCATCCTTACCGGCGTGGTTGTGGTGCTGCCACTGCTGTTTACCGGCAGCCTTATCACCGAGTCTTTCTTCGCTATTCCGGGCCTCGGCAGTTACACCATCGACGCCATCAATCAGCAGGATTTCGCGATCGTACGCGCCATGGTCTTTCTCGGTTCGGCACTCTACATCATGGGTCTGCTTCTAACCGATATCTCCTACACCCTGGTTGATCCCAGGGTCAAACTGGGCTGAACTATGGGGATAGTCCTGTTTTCGACCGATATTCTTTTTCTCTTGATGCTGATCGGTATCGGTGGAGTGGGCTGGCACATGGCGCGGCAGGAACATCTGCGGCGGCCGTGGCGCAAGGTAGCGCAAAACCGCACCGCCATGATTTCGCTGGTCATGCTGCTCCTGTATCTGGGCATTGCGGCGCTGGATTCCATTCGCTTCCATCCCGAAATGCCCTCTGCGGGGGCTAGCGCAGAGACCTATCTTGGCGAACCGGTAACGCTGCTCGACTGGTGGCTAAGCCCGCTCCGCAATCGCGACGAAAAGACCTATTCGGCCCCTTTGGCAACCCATGCTCATGCCCGCGAGATGCTGCGCGCCGCCGACGGTAGCGAACAGTGGGGCTACCCGCGACTGGCTGCCGCAGGGCAGCATCTCAAAGACCCGGTCCGGGATGCGCCTGAGGATATCTGCCGTCGGGCTCTCCGCGGCATGGCCCGTGGTCTTGGCCTTTGGGCCCTGCTGGCCGGTGTGGGGTGGCTGGTCAGGCACGGGTATCGCAGGACGGATGCAGCGACAGACCGGCAGGCCGTTGATGCCGGGCAGACCGCCGTGCCGTGGCGGGCTATCGCGCTGACCCTGCTGTTGATTGCCATGCTGATCGGCGCGATAGCGGATCTGGCCTTCGAGTACCACGTGCTAGGTACGGGCAAGGTCGGTGAGGACGTCCTTTATCAGAGTCTCAAGAGCATTCGAACCGGTGTGCTGATCGGCACACTCACCACCTTCGCCACCCTGCCGCTGGCCTTGTTACTTGGCATTCTGGCAGGCTACTGTCGGGGCTGGGTCGATGATGTGATTCAGTATCTCTATACCACGCTGAATTCGGTGCCGGGGGTACTGCTGATCGCCGCGGCCATGCTGGTCATGCAGTCCTATATGGCCCGGCATGAGGCGGAATTTGCCAATCTCGCTGTCAGATCCGATGTCCGATTACTGGCGCTTTGTCTGATTCTCGGCATGACCTCCTGGACCGGTCTCTGCCGGTTGCTGCGGGCGGAGACACTGAAGTTACGGGAACTGGACTATGTCCAGGCCGCCAGGGTACTCGGTGTCAGTCCGCCCATGATTCTATTTCGGCACATCCTGCCCAATCTGTTTCATCTGGTTTTGATTTCGGTGGCACTGGACTTCAGTTCGTTGGTGCTGGCCGAGGCGGTATTGTCCTATATCAATATCGGGGTCGATCCGACCATGGCATCCTGGGGCAACATGATCAACAGTGCGCGACTGGAAATGGCGCGTGATCCGGTGGTCTGGTGGTCGTTGGCATCGGCGTTCGTCTTCATGTTCGCGCTGGTGCTGCCCGCCAACCTTTTTGCCGATGCGGTGAGGGATGCCTTCGATCCCCGGCGGTCGGAATGACCCCGCCCACAACCGGCCCCGCATTATTGGCGGTACATGATCTAAGGGTGTCGTTCTGGCAGGACGGAAAGTGGGTCGTGGCGGTGGATGGCGTCTCGTTTCAGATCAGGCGGGGCGAAAGTTTTGCGCTGGTCGGGGAGTCAGGTTCCGGTAAATCGGTGACCGCGCTTTCGGTGCTGCGTCTACTGCCGCAGGGTGGGCGAATTCTGCAGGGCTCCGTCAGGCTGGACGGCACAGATATATTGGCCTTGCCGGAGTGGGCCATGGGTGCCCTTCGTGGTCGTCGTATCGGCATCATCTTCCAGGACCCGATGACCTCGCTGAACCCGGTCTTGACTCTGGGCCAGCAAATAGCCGAAGTTCTGCGGCCCATGGGCTACAGGGGTGAGCCACTCAAGATGCGAGCAATGGCGCTAATGGATCAGGTTGGCCTGCCGCAGCCCGCCCGCCATTTCGACGAGTATCCGCATCAATTGTCCGGAGGCATGCGACAACGCGCGATGATCGCCATGGTGCTGGCGGGCGAGCCTGATCTACTGATTGCCGATGAGCCAACGACCGCACTGGATGTGACCTTACAGGCGCAAATTCTGGCTCTGCTGCACCGGCTGCAAAAAGAGACCGGCATGGCTTTATGGTTGATTACGCATGATTTCGGCATCGTTGCCGAAGTGGCGGACCGAATTGCCGTCATGCGGGCGGGCGAATTGGTCGAGATGAGTGGCCCCGAGTTCTTTCAGGGGCCGAAACATGAGTACAGTCGGCAGTTGCTGGCCGCCATGCCCCGGCTGGACGCCTGCCTGCAGCGCACGACTGCCCGGCCTGCTGCCGATGCGGCCGCACCGCTGCTGATGGTGGAGGATCTCAAGGTCTATTACCCGATCAGGCGGGGGATTCTGCAGCGTACGGTCGATTATCTAAGGGCAGTCGATGGGGTCAGTTTCACCTTGGCGCGTGGGGAGACACTTGCCCTCGTCGGAGAGTCCGGCTGTGGCAAGACAACGCTCGGCAAGGGGTTGCTGGATCTGGTCCGGCCTACGGCGGGGCGGGTGTGGCTCAATGGGCAGGTGATTGCCGGCCCGACAGGCACGTCTCGCCCGCGTGATGCGGTTCGGGACGGGATGCAGATCGTGTTTCAGGATCCTTATTCATCGATGAACCCGCGCATGATCGTAGGCGATATTATTGCTGAGGGCTTGTGCGCTCAGCGGGCTCGCATGAATGAGGCGGAGCGGCGGGAGCGGGTCGATGGCCTGTTGCTGGCGGTGGGGCTACCGGTGACGGCACGCCTAAGGTATCCGCATGAGTTCTCAGGTGGGCAGCGTCAGCGCATCTGTATTGCCCGAGCTCTGGCGGTAGAGCCGCGACTCATCATTTGTGATGAGCCGACCAGCGCGCTGGATGTATCGGTCCAGGCGCAGGTGCTGCGGTTGCTGAAAGATTTGCAGCAGCGACACGGACTCAGTTACCTGTTCATCACGCATGATCTGGCTGTGGTGTCGGAACTGGCCGACCGGGTCGCCGTCATGCAGGCGGGTCGGATCGTTGAGATGGGGCCGGTCAGTGAGGTGCTTTTCAATCCGAGGGAAACTTACACCCGGCACCTGGTCGCAGCCCTCCCCCGTCTGCATGGTGCGGCCGTGGCAGAGGTCGTGCGAGAGGAATGAGTGCGGCTATCAGTTGCCTGTTTCGGCAGAGCCGGCTGACTGGCTGGCCTGATCCCGCAGGATTTCGCTGATGGCCTCGCGAGTGTCCTTGGGAACGCCTTGACCCGCCGCCTTTGCCTTCAGTTCTTCCCGGATTTTCTTGTAGTTAGGCGCATCCTCTTCCAGGCCCAGCATGAAGTCCTCCAGTGTCGAAAGTGCGCTGAAGCGAACATCTTCGTTCTGGTCGGCCAGCGCATTGACCAGCCCGTTAATGGTGCTGTCGGAGGGGGTATCCAGTGAGCCCAGGCTGAGAGCGGCGGCGTTCCGGACTTCGGCGTTGGTGTCGGTCGTCAGTAGCTGGCTGAGGGTGGCCTCGGTTTCCGGGCTGGGATAGGCGCCGAGCTGCTCCACCGCTTCTATACGCTCTTCGTTATTGGTGCTGTAAAGCAGCGCCATTGCCGCCGCGATTTGCTCCCTCTCAATCTGTGCCTCATCTTCAACTTCGTCTGAGGCAGGGTCAACCATTTCAGCTGCAGCGGGTGGGGTCGGCCCAGAGTGCGGTGGGGCGATGGCTGCTGTGCCGGGTGGCTGCGCGGGCTGTGCCGGGGCAGGCTTGCTCGCGGTGGCGAGTTCCTCGCTGGGCACGGCTTCGGGGCTGTCCGACTCAATATTGAACAGAGCGTAGAGGACCAGTCCGCTGGAAATGAGTAGCGTAAAAATGATGATCCGGGGCAGCGTCATGTGCGTTTGAGAGGGTTGAGTTGGAGAGGTGGCATCGTGGGCTAATAACGGCGATCTGTCTGTATGATGTCGCCGGATGCCCAAGCCGTTGCGGGTAATGGTATCAGACAGTAGGTGGGGCGAAAATCGGGGTTTCGCGCAGGCTCGACTCAGTGAGGCAGACCGGTCCAGAAAACCGCTGACGGCAGTGAAGGTTGCGCCGGTCCGGACCCGGTGTTATCAACGCGCGTGATGTATTCGAAGATCTCGCTGGCGGCTTTAATCTCAGGGGCGCCAAACTGAGTGATGCGGCCCTCACAGTAGTGATTTTTGACCGCCTCCTGCAGATTTGGGTCGGTTTCCTGTGTGAGAGGTGCCACTTGCGCCCATGCCAAAGAGGATGTGCAGAGCGCATCTCTGGCCGCATTCGCAGCTTGGAGGAAACCGGCCAGCGCCTCGGGATGGGCTTTAGCCCAGCTTTCACGAAAAATATAACCCAGCGCCGGAACCCTAGCCTTGATGCCCAGATGCTCAATGATCTGCTGCCCATCCAGAACTTGCCGATAGCCCTTGGCCTGAAGTCTGGCGGACTGGTTCCAGTAGGTCAGCACCGCATCCAGTCGACCCTGTTCCAGTGACTGGCTGAGCAAGGGCGGCGCGGCAAAGGTCTTTTCAACCAGAGCGTCGAGGTCAACCTTATACTCTTTTAGGGCCATGGCGCGCAGCAGTAGCCAGTTCTTGTCCTGCCCACCGCCGGCTATGCCAAGCCGCTTGCCGGGGAGGTCGCGGACATCGTTAATTTTGGAGGTGACGGGAACTACCAGAGCGCCGTGGCTGGTAGAATACGGAGCAAATACGAAGTCGCGCCCCTGCATGCGCTGCCGGGCAACCCAGATCCAGTCGCCCACAATGATATCGACGCTACCGCTCTGCAAGGCTATTTTTCCGGCCTCGGGGCTGGCAAGGGTGGCGGTTTCAAGGTTCAGGTGATGAAGCTTGTCGAGACCCTGGTCGCGCATCAGCGTGATTTCCCAGTTGAGGGTACCGAAGGCGAGCGCGCCGGTTTTGATGTGATCCGACTGAATCTCTCCCGCGCGGCCGGAAGAGAAAGA
>JBILXN010000017.1:0-20560 GCA_044378425.1 Methylococcaceae bacterium | reverse complement strand
CCCTTCCGGTTCCACTCCGACCGGGAGTGTCTTGACGACTTTTTTGGTTGCAATATCGATGACCGTGATCTGGTTGTCGTCTTCATTCGACACAAACAGAAATTTACCGTCCGGATCCAGTGCAAAGGTTTCCGGGTCATCACCCGACGGTAGTGTTCCGACTACCTTGAGATCACGGGTGTCTATGATTTTGATGGTGTTTTCGTCGCTGACCGCGATATAGAGGAAGCGCTGATCCTTGCTCAAGGCGATCCCGCGCGGGCGTTTGCCGATACGGACCGTTTTGAGTAGTTTGCCGTCGGGACCGTTGACCACGGCGAGGCCGTTGTCTTTCTCCAGCGTGACGTAAATGGTTTCGGCGTGCAGGCTTGAGCCGAGGGCCAGAGCGAGCAGTGTCAAAATGGAAACAGGCTTCTTCATGTCGATTGCTTGTTGCGGCAGGTGGGTATTGGTATTTTCACACATGAAGTCGCTGACAGGTGATGCTGGGTCATTTGGTCTTTTGATCAGCGGCTAACGCCGTTTCAAGGCCTGCGCAGGCGTTGCCGGTGTAATGACAATACGGGCTGGAATGCCCCATAATCGTTGGTTTTTTGTAGGGTTTCAGCAAATTATGTGGTTCAAGAATCTGGCACTGCTGCGTTTTACCGAAGCATTCACTCTCAGCGGAGCTGAACTCGAGGCATTGCTTGAGCAGCGGCGTTTTAGTCCCTGCGGCAGTCTGGAACCGGTGAGTGCCGGTTGGTTTCCACCTTTGGGCAAGGAGCATTTTCCGCTGGTGCATCAGTCGGGTGGTTTTATCATGCTCTGCCTGCAAAAGGAGGAGAAAATCCTGCCTGCCGCCGCCATCAATGACATCGTTGCCGAACGGGTTGAGCAGATTGAAGCGACCGAGGTCCGGCCCGTGCGCCGCAAGGAACGTGAGGGCATTCGCGACGAGGTGATGCAGGACATGCTGCCTCGGGCTTTCAGTCATACCCGTCGCACCTATGGCTATATCGACGTGCGTGGCGGCTGGCTGGTAGTGGACAGCGCCAGCGCACGCAAGACCGAGGATTTTGTGGCCCTGCTGCGTCAGGCCGTGGGCAGCCTGCCGGTAAAGCCTCTGGTCACCTGCGAGCGTCCCGGTGCCATCATGACGCACTGGCTTGCCAGTGGGGAATTACCGCCCGATGTAACGCTGGAAAGCGAATGCGAACTGCGCTCGCCCGAGGAGGACGGCGGCATTGTTCGCTGCCGTCGCCATGACCTCGAAGCACCCGAGATACAGAACCATCTTGAGGCTGGCAAGGAGGTCATCAAGCTCTCTATTAGTTGGAATGACCGTTTGAGTCTGGTGCTGGATGAAGCGCTGTCAGTCAAGCGCCTGCGCTTTCTTGATCTGGTGCAGGAGGCCGCAGCCGATGTTGAAACCGACGATCCGGCGCAACGCTTCGATCTGGATTTTTCCATCATGAGCCTTGAAATTGCCGCGTTTGTGCCCGTGTTGACAGCGATGTTCGGGGGAGAACCCTCTCAATCGAAATGACGTTCAGGTGAGGGATATGTTGCAGAAATCTAAGAGAACCAGTCTGGCCGCAGGCATCCTGCTGGGTTTGGGCATCGGGTCGGTGGGCGCCGAGGAATTCCCCCTGCCCGCAGCAGGTGATGATCTGATTGGCAGAATCCGGCACACCAAGGCCCATCAGGAAGATACCCTGATTGATATTGCCCGTCGTTTCAGCGTGGGTCAGGATGAAATGATGATGGCCAATCCGACAGTGGATCGCTGGCTGCCCAAGGAGGGGACCGACGTTATGATCCCGCAGGAGTACATCCTGCCCGATGCGCCTCGTGCGGGTGTCGTGGTGAACATCCCGGAAATGCGCCTGTACTACTTCCCGGTCAAGATGGCGCCGGTGCCGGTCAGGAAACCTGCCCCGGTAATTAATAGCAAGACGGGTGTCAAAGCTACGGCTAAGACTGATGCCAAAACGGGCGGCAAGCCCGGTGCCAAGGTAGCCTCAGGCGCCAAGGGCGCTGTAGTTAAGCCGGTCATGACCAAGCTTGCCACTCCCAAACCAGAACAGGTGTCCCTGATCGGTGAGCCGTTGGTGCAATCCAGTGAGGTGATTACCTATCCGGTCAGTATGGGTCGCATGGACTGGCGCACACCGGTGGGTAAAACCACCGTGGTTCACAAGCAGAAAGACCCTTCCTGGACGCCGCCCGCTTCCATCAAAAAGGAACATGCGGCCAAGGGTGATCCTCTGCCCGATGTTGTGCCGCCCGGCCCCAATAATCCTTTGGGCAAATACGCCATGCGGTTGGGGGTTGCGGGTTATCTGATCCACGGCACCGATGCACCGAAGTCTGACGGAATCGGGATGCGTGTGACCCATGGCTGTATGCGCTTGTACAACGAGGATATCGAGAAATTGTTTCCACTGGTGCCGGTAGGATCGCCGGTCTATCTGGTCAATCAGCCGGTCAAGCTAGGCTGGAAGGGTGACACCCTCTACATGGAGTTGAGTCAGCCGCTGGATGAGGATGTCGGCATCCACCCGCATGATGTCGATGATGACGTCAGCAAGGCTGAACTTGAACGGGAGGATCGCAAACGGTCAAGCTATTTGCTGCGGCTGGCCAATGCGCTGATCGATAAGGCGCGGGCCAATGGCGATGTGTCCGTTAACATGAACAAGGTGCGCAGGGCGATTGAGAAGCCGACCGGATTGCCCTTCGTCATCGGTGGGCGGGGTACCGGTTGGGAATCGGCAGCGGCCAGTGACGAGGGTCTGGCGCCGGTCGCCAAGCCAAAGGATGTTGATGAGCCAGCGGCCGTACCCGCGCGTCGCAGTTCGCCGCCGCGTTCCCAGCCGTCGAGTACCTATGATACGGGTGACCTGTCGGCAAGCCCCGTTTCCGATACGCCGGAGTCGGTGGATTATGCCGATACCCCCCCTGTCAGACGGGCGGGTGTTCGCAGTGACCCCGTGGAGCAGTCAGAACCGCAGGAGGAAGAGGGCGGCGACACGCTATACACGCCCGACCAACCCTACGTCCCAGGGAAGCCGTCGCCGGCTCGGGTTTCTCCCTATGGGATGGACACCAGCGGCGGTTCGACTGAAGACATAGGCGAGGAGGAATAGGGCTGTCAGGGCGTCGGTGGCCGATAGCCTTCCGGCATGTCGCTGGCGCCCCCGAACAGGAACTTGTCCCGCTCTTGCGAGAGATACTCCCGCGACTTTGGTTCGAAGGGTGTCAGCCGATGCTCGTTGATCAGCATGGTCTGCAGCTTCAGCCACTCCTGCCAGGACTCGCGGGAAACCTGTTCATAAATTTTCTGCCCGGCAGGTCCCGGAAAGGGCGGCTTGTCCAGTCCTTCGGCTTCTTTTCCGGTGCGGGCGCATAGTACGGTACGGGTCATGCTGGGGTCTTCCATCGCTTGGTGAGTGTAAAGGCCGCCATTTTGCCATGTCGCACCGACGGGCTGTAGTGAGGAGGCAAACCATCAACCGGTAAGGGGATGCGCCAACTCCCGTAGCAGACGATCTACCGGTGCCGGCAGGCCGCCGGCCTGTGCCAGGCTGTACCAGCCCGAGTTCGCTGTTTCCGCCAACCCATCACACCGCGTCACTCTGACCCTGACCGGGATGTAGTCCAGGTGAAAGTGGGAGAAGGTATGGCGGCGTAAGGGCAGGACCTGCAAGGTGGGCTCGCCCAGATTTTGGCTGATGCACCAGTCGGTGATGCTGGCAAGGGATGTGAATTCCGGCAGGCTTTTGAGTCCACCCCAAATGCCGGAGGGGGGTCTGCTGTCCAGCCAGATGCGGTCCTCAGGGTCATTCAAAACCAGCATGTAGCAGCACTTGACCGGATTTTCTCGGCGGGGTTTAGCCGCAGGAATCACGTCGATCTGATTGAGTTGACGGGCAACGCAGCCCTCAAAAAGCGGGCAAACATTACAGTCGGGTCGCCGTTTCAGGCAGACCAGTGCACCCAGGTCCATCATGGCCTGATTGTAGTCGGCGGCCCGCCGGGTCGGTGTCAAAGCCTCGCTGAGGCGCCAGAGGCTCCGGCTTACGCTGGGATTGCCCGGCCAGCCGGACAGCCCCGCATACCGGCAGAGTACCCTTTTGACGTTACCGTCCAGAATCGGTGCCGGAATGTTCAGGCCAAGGCTCAATATGGCGCCGGCGGTCGACCGGCCTATTCCGGGCAGTGACTCCAGGGCATGGGGGTCAGCAGGAAACTCGCCACCATGATGGTCGCGCAGGTTGATGGCGGTGCGGTGCAGGTTGCGCGCGCGGGCGTAGTAGCCCAGTCCCGCCCAGTGGGCAATAACCTTATCCAGTGGCGCGTCGGCGAGTGACAACACATCAGGGAATTCCCGCATGAATTTCTGAAAGTAGGGAATGACGGTGGCGACCTGGGTTTGCTGCAGCATGATTTCCGAAACCCAGACCCGATAGGGTGTACGGTTAATCTGCCACGGCAGGTTCTTGCGGCCATGGCGGTCAAACCAGTCGAGAATGTGGATGTGGAAGGTATCGGGCATCATGACGACATTGTAAGCGCAGTCTCTGCCGAGCGCTCGGGCGGGCTGAATCTGTTGCGGCGATGATAAAATCAAGCCCGCTGCGCTTCAGTCTCAACTCTGGATTTTCAATGAATGTCAATGCACCTTGCCACTGTTATTCACAGCGGCCGTTTGATCAATGCTGTCACCCCTACCTCATGGCTATGGCCTTGCCTCCGACAGCTGAAGCTCTGATGCGCTCGCGTTTTTCTGCTTTCCGTTTGCGAGACGGTCGCTACTTGCGTGAGAGTTGGGATCTCACCACCCGTCCTCTCCAGCTTGATTTTGAACAGGATCAGCGAGTGTGGTCGGGTCTTGATATCGTCGCCACGCTGGCGGGGAGCGAGCATGATGAACGGGGGGTGGTCGAGTTCAAGGCCAGATATGAGTTGGGTGAGGAAACCTATCTGCTTCATGAGGTGAGCCGGTTCGGCCGGCATGATGGGCGCTGGTACTATCTCGACGGCCGTTTTGCCTACCATGGCAAAATTGCCCATAAGGGTGTATGGCTGAAGAATGCGCCCTGTCACTGCGGTAGCGGTCAAAAATTCAAGAAATGTTGCGGCCGGTAACAGCACGCTCTGCCGATATCGCACTTGCTAGAATTCAACTCCCTGCTGCGGGCCGGTTTTACTCTCCGCCCGCAAACCCGAATATTTAGAATTTTTTAATCAGGAATACGCATGTCCGATATCGAAATCGCCCGTCAGGCCCGTATGTTGCCCATCATAGACCTCGCCAGAGACCGGTTGGGGATTCCGGCAACGTCGCTCGATCCTTACGGCCACTATAAGGCAAAGCTGTCCCTGGACTATATTCAGTCCCTGAATGCACGTCCCGACGGCAAGCTGATTCTGGTGACGGCCATCAGCCCGACGCCGGCGGGGGAGGGCAAGACCACCACCACGGTAGGCCTTGGCGATGCCATGAATCGTATCGGCAAAAAAACCCTGATGTGCCTGCGTGAACCTTCGTTAGGACCATGCTTTGGTATGAAGGGGGGTGCGGCCGGCGGCGGGTATGCCCAGGTTGTTCCGATGGAGGACATCAATCTGCACTTTACCGGTGATTTCCATGCCATCGGTGTCGCTCATAACCTCTTGTCTGCCCTGATCGACAATCACATCAGCCACGGTAATGAACTGGGCATTGATCCCCGCCGGATTCAATGGAAGCGGGTGGTCGATATGAATGACCGCGCCCTGCGCAAAATTGTCGTGGGCCTGGGCGGTAGCCCTAACGGGTATCCGCGGGAGGACGGTTTCGACATCGTGGTCGCCTCCGAGGTGATGGCTATTCTTTGTCTGGCCAGTGGTCTGGACGATCTCAAGGCGCGGTTGGGTCGCATCATCATCGGCTACACATCTGACGGTAAAACCCCCATCTATGCCCGTGACCTGAAAGCTGAGGGGGCCATGGCAGCCTTACTCAAAGATGCGATCAAACCCAATCTGGTGCAGACGCTGGAAAACAATATTGCGATCATTCATGGTGGTCCATTTGCCAATATCGCTCATGGCTGCAATACCGTCATGGCAACCCGTTCGGCTCTGAAACTGGCTGATTATGTAGTGACTGAGGCTGGCTTTGGTGCTGATCTCGGGGCCGAGAAATTTATCGACATCAAATGCCGGATGGCAGGGCTTAACCCGGCTGCCGTGGTTTTGGTCGCCACGATACGCGCCTTGAAGTTCCATGGAGGGGTAAAGAAGGAGGCACTCAATCAGGAAAATCTTTCGGCGTTGGCTGCGGGATTTGCGAATCTCGAAAAGCATGTCAGCAACATTCGTCAGCATTTCAATCTGCCGTGTGTGGTGTCTATCAATCACTTCACCTTTGATACCGAGGCTGAACTTTCACTGCTGCGGCAAAAATGTGCGGAACTGGGCGTGGAAGTGGTCGTGGCTCGCCATTGGGCGGAAGGCGCTGCTGGTGCTGAAGCGCTGGCTCGGGTGGTGACTGATCTGGTCGATAGCCATCCTGGGCAGCATCATTTTGTTTATGACGAAGACATGCCGCTCTGGAACAAAATCGAGACTATTGCCACAAAGGTATACGGTGCAGCGAGCATAAGCGCAGAACCTAAACTGCAACAGCAGCTTGACCGATGGTCCTTGGAGTATCCCACTTACCCTGTGTGCATGGCGAAGACCCAAATGTCGTTTTCGACTGATCCGGGCGCGAAGGGGGCACCTGTCGGTCACAATGTTCATATTCGTGAACTCAGACTGGCCAATGGTGCAGGGTTTATAGTGGCGGTCGCAGGTGACATCATGACCATGCCTGGTCTGCCGAAAGTACCTGCCGCAGAGGCCATTGATGTAGACGGGCAGGGCCGGATCAGCGGCCTCTTTTGATGCTGATGGCTTTCGTTACGGCACGAATCGCCGGATGGAATCAAAATTCCGCATGTGCCCGTTTTCGGATAAAGTACCGCCGTTATCGAGGCCAGACATAATGTGTTCTGGCGATTTACAGCTGGCAAGGCACGGCGCCTTGACGCTGAGTGAGGCGAGCGCTGAGAATCAGCCTCGCACGTCACCGAGCCCGAGCTCTACTATAACTATATTGATTGGAGGTGAATGATGAAAACCGAACTCAAGATTTCTGCGATCGCTGCTTTCATTCTGGCTTGTGGTGCCTCGTCAGGCGTGGCCACTGCCAGCGACGAAAAATACCCCGCCCACCAGTTTCAGCCTTCGGTTGTCTATAGCAACCCTGACCTGATCAAGACCAGCGTGAGCGCCACAGTGGCGGCCCCTGCGGTGCAGGCTGCAGCGCCCGTTGTACAGGATCCGAAATTTCCGGCCGCGTATTTCGTCCCTACCCGGGTATTCCCGACCAACTGATCTGTATGGACACCCCATTCAGCCAATGGATGGCCGAATGGGGTGAAACTTATCGACTTGACCTGCCGGCTAGCGTCCAATCGTGGGGCTCGTGAATTGCAGGCAGGAACAGACCCGAAAAAGTGACTGCGGTTTTTGCAGTCCCACTAACAATATCCGTGACGGCGGGCCGAGGTTTGTTTGTGACATCATATCTATCCAACACTCTTAACCGCGCGAGCGGTGCAATTTTTGGTATGCCCAGGTTAGATTCATCTGGTAAGGCAGCCTTCTGGATTTGTGTGCTACTGATCTGCTTCATATCGGATTCAGCCTTCGCACACGAGCGCTGGATATTGACGCCTGAGCAGATCGCAGACTGGAACACGAGGCCGCTCCCTCGTCTGTTTTCCGAATTCACGGCCAAAAACGTGACCATGATCTCGGCCTTTTTGGTGTTTATTGTGGGCTGGATCAGGCTCGGGTTCACCGGGGCGCGTGAGCTTTTCCCGGATTTGCAGGCCCGACTCGGGTCATACGGCTATCTGGTTGCCCCGGTGTTGCGGTTCTGTCTCGCCTGGATATTGATCTCATCGGCTTTTGGCCTTGAGCCCCGATACGGTGTGGAGCGACTGGCATCCCCCACATTATTTGCCCCCGACCTTGAGTTGGGTGCATTACAGCCCGACTTGACCGGGATGCGCTGGCTGGAGTTGGTGCTGGGGATAGGTTTCTTGCTCGGCACGTATGTGCGGGTCTGCGCGGTGGGCCTGTTGTTGCTCACCTTAATCGGAACCCTACTTTTTCAGTCGTCCATCTACGCTTATGCTGGCGCTTTGATCGGGGTGGCGATTTACCTTTTGTGTCAGGGCCCCGGTAGTCTTTTTCTCCCACTTCCGGCACATCCCAGTCTGCTGGAAACTCAGGCACAGCTAGCTGCCGTGCCTCGGCAGCGGGCCCAAGCCATAATGAGGGTGCTGACAGGCTTCAATATTTTCTATCTGGCGGTTGCCTTCAAGGTATTCCAGCCCAATCTCGCCATCGCGATTCTCACGCTGCACGATGTCAGGCTGTTCGGCTTCGAACCGGATACCTTCACCCTGCTTATGACGCTGGTGGAATTCAGTTCCGGCATCCTCATTATCGCTGGGATATTGTTAAGGCCGCTTTCGCTTTTTTTCCTGTCTGCTTTTTTGCTTTTTGCGGCATTGCTGCCGGAGAGCTGGATGGCGCATGCGCTATTTTATGGCGTCATGCTTTCCTTTTTATTCAACGGTGCGGGACGTTTCGCCATGCCTGAAGCACAAGACAAGGCTGCCAATATAGTGATTATTGGCGGTACGGTTGCGGCCATACATGCCGCCATGAAGATCGAACGCCTGATAGGGCAATACACCAGGGTCACGCTCACCCTGATCCATGACCAGCCCAATATACTGTTTTACCCTCTCCTGCCGGAGGTGATTGGCGGTACCATGCAGCCAGGTAATGCCGTCAATCCGATAAGGCGGGTGCTGCCACAAACCCGGGTGATATTGGGCGAGGTTTCTTCAATAGATACAGGCAAACAGCAATTGACTGTTCGCCGCAGTGAAGACAGGCTCATTGAGCTGCCTTATGACCAGATTGTATTGGCCCTCTTTCCGGTGCCACGACTTTCCGGACTCCCGGGTCTTATGGCGCATGCCAGCCCTATCAACTCGGTAGGTGATGCCCTTCACATCCGGAAACGGATCATGGACCGGATTGAGGAAGCTGAACTTGAGCCCGTTCGTGAGATAAGAGATCGTTTACTCACTTTTGCGGTCATCGGCTCCGGCCAACGGGCCTGTTCCACAGCGGTTGAAATCTGCGAAATGCTGGAAACCGCAAAATCCTCATACGCTGTTCTCCGCGATGAAGGCTGGAAGGTTTGTCTCTACGAAGATAGCAAGGTGCCCTTCAGTGACTTTGAGTCAGAGATCAGAGCAAAGCGTGATGCTGAATTGAGCAAGGCCGGTGTAGGCTTGTTCAGCGACCGCGAAGTCGCCGCCATCACCCCTGACAGCCTGGTTTTCAGCGACGGTCAGCGACAGACGGTGGGTTTTGTGGTTAACGCATCCTTTACTCTGCCCCAAGTCATCATTGATGGCCAATCTCATGGCTGGCCCCTACCCACGGATGAGTGCCTGCGATTTGCGGGTGACCCCAGGATATGGGTGACTGCCCGCAACGCATCCGGCGCGGGACTCTCGCGCTATCTTACGACTTCAGACTGGATGGATTTGGGTCGGGCGGCGGGTCAGAATGCCTGGGCAGCGTCGCAGGAATTCGACATTCAGCCATTTGCCTTCAAGCGGCGTTGGCTGATGAGCTTCAATATGGGCAGGCGCTCAATCTGCCGGTTGGGTGGCCTGCTGTTTGGTGGTTTGCCCGCCTGGTTTTTTTCCCGCATGGCCAACCTTGCCACGATGCCGGGTCTTGAGCGCAACCTCAGAATACTTATCGACTGGACTCTGGACGTGCCATTTCGGGCAGACATCGCTGTATTGGCGCCTGATGCGACCCAGAAACTCCAGAAAATCCACATGGAGGCTGGTGATGAGGTGATTCGCGAAGGTGAAGATGGCGACAGCGCCTATATCATCCAGAGTGGTCGCTTGGAGGTATTGAAAGGTGGTAAAAAAGTCGGTGAACTGGGGGCGGGTGACTTTTTTGGTGAGATAGCCTTGGTTCAGAACGTGAAGCGTAACGCTACAGTGAGATGTCTTGTGGCCTGCGAACTTACTGCGCTAAGTCGTGACGATTTCCAAGCTTTGTCACTGGGTTCAAGCACCTTGGCCAAAGCCATTCAGCAACAGATTAGTGAGAGAACAGGCAAGAAAAAACGTACGGCTTAAATCAGTTGTGGTTCAATAACTGGCATTGAGGGCGGAAGCCCTCATGTTGCGGATGATAACTATAAAAACAATCGCGGAGAGGCAGGATTCATCCTTGGCACCGACTGCGAAACCTGACCGGATCGGGTAGACCGATGTGAGCCAGCCCAATAGGAGAGCCCTGTCATGAAACGGATAATGTACATCAGTACCACAACCCGAAAGTTGTCTGATGATGAAATCGATGAGATCGGTCGGCGGTCGGTGGTCAACAATACCAAGGACGGGGTGACCGGAATCCTGTTGTCGGCACACGAGTTTTTTTTCCAGATTCTTGAGGGTGAGGAGGAGGATGTAACCGGTGTTTTGAACCGGATACGAAGAGACGTCCGTCACCAGGACGTGCTGATCCTCAAGGCTGAAAATGATGTCGAGAATCGATTGTTTTCCAAGTGGTCCATGAAAACCATCCGACTGGACGACACCAACGACCTGATCCTGCAAGCGATCCGAATCATGCTTGAGAATATTACCGAATCTCACCGCATCATTGAGCGTTATACACAGCCGGCAGTCCTGCAGTTTCTGACGGAAGGGGTCAATCCTTTGACCGTCCCGGTCAAAAAAACCGAGCAGATCATTCTGTTCGGAGACATCGTGGCATTCTCCTACCTGTCGGGCGTTTACCCGGTGGAAGAGGTAGCGGATCTGGTCAACTGTTTCCTTGAGACCTGTTCACGCTGCGTAGTTGAGCAGGGAGGGCAGGTCAGTAAATATGTGGGCGATTGTGTGATGGCACATTTCCCGGCCGATGGTGCAGATAGCGCGATAAGGGCTTGTATCAACACGCTCGAGGCCATCAGTGGCTTGCGACAAAACGCCGGGCAGTGTCGTCTTCTGAAGTTCCTGTATTGTGGCTTTGGACTGAGCAAGGGGCAGGTGATTGAAGGTAATTTCGGGTCCTTCACCAAGATGGACTACACCGTGTTGGGCGATATCGTCAATGTGGCCGCCCGACTCGAAAGTCTCACACGTAGCATCAACCGATGTATCGCACTGAGTGACCCGGTCAGGGAGGCCTGCTCTGAGTCTTGGGATTTCGAACAAATGGGAGAATTTCACCTGAAGGGACAGATACAGCCACAGCCAATCTACTCCATTAATAACCCTATGGTTGCCGATATGAAAACCTATGAGGATATTCTCGAATTGGTCGGCGGGGTGTGTGAGTTACCTGATGAGGCACAGTGAGCAGGGGATCCTATCTATTCTCGCCAGAAATATTGCGGCCAAGGGGATTGATCAGGTTTTCTTGACTTTCCAGCCAAGTCGGGTTAGCTCTGAGATAATGGTAGCCCGGTGGTCGCCCTGTATCTCGATGTTACCCTCCTTGACTGTGCCGCCAGAACCACAGCGTTGCTTGAGCGCCTTCCCTAAGGCATCCAGCTCCGCACTAGCGACTGGAGCGCCTTCTATGACCGTAACGCCCTTGCCCTTGCGCCCCTTGGTTTCTAGGCGTACACGTACCATGCCGTCAGGGTTCGATGGCGGTTTGTTCGATTTGCAGACGCATTTTGCAACCGGATTCCGGCAGTTAGGGCACATGCGACCATGCTCAGTCGAATAAACAAGACCGGTTTTTTCAGGGTTTTTGCGGGGGGTTATTGCCATGCGTCCTTACCTCATGTCATGTCACAGATGAGGCTTATTATATCGTCTGGTGTGATGCTCTCGCGCAATTGTCCCCAACTCGAAACCTCATGCTCAGTCAGGGTGAGCATTAACACATTACCTTTATTAACCTAATCTTCTGCACTATCAATGGCGACAGCAAAAGCCGTGAAAAAAATGATGTTACTCGAGGGGGATGCCCCACAACGCGAGGCGCTCAATCTTACCGAGGGTATGCCTGACGGTAATATTACCTCTCCGTTGCCGGGTACTTCATTGTTCAGCCAAATAAAAGACAGTCAGCCGGACTGTCTGTTTATTGATGGCGATCTGCCCGACGAGGCCGCTTTTCAGGCGATGGCAGATGTCCGGAATAACCCCGAAATGGAGGCTACGAAAGTCGTCCTGCTCACAGCTGACGTTTCAGAGGCTGGAAGAAACAAGGCTTACGCTCACGGTGCGGATGCGGTCATGCTCAAACCTTATACGCTCGATGACCTGCTCGATACTGAGCAAACTCTTGATCGGTTTAGGGTAAGCTTCTGGGGAACACGAGGAACCCTGCCGGTGCCCGGTGAACGCTCATTGAAGTACGGAGGCAACACTTCGTGCGTCAGCATACAAATTGGCAGAGACAGACACTTTATATTTGATGCCGGCACCGGTTTGCGTAATTTTTCTCGCGATATTATGGCTACCACCGGGGGCCGATTCAGCGGCAGTATTTTCATCTCCCATCCGCACTGGGATCATTTCAACTGCCTGCCTTTTTTTGCTCCATTCTATATCCCCGGTAACCGTATAAGACTGTATGGACCGGCCCAGGGGAAAAGTACCCTTCGGAATCTGATTGATGCTCAGATGAATGGTGTTTTCTTCCCGATTACGGTCGAAGAGTTTCGGGCCGACGTCGAATTTCATGACGTTGCAGAGGGTGAACACCGATTCGATGGGGTTCGTATCATCAGTAAACGTCTGCGTCATCCTGGTCATTGTCTGGCATACAAGGTGGAACACGCCGGTAGAACTGTGGCCTATGTGACGGATAACGAATTAGGCGACCTGGCTGAAGATGATCCCTATATTCAGGAAATGGTTGAGTATCTCAAAGGTGTGGATGTGCTGATTCATGACACCACCTATTTTGATGATGAATATCCCAGCAAGGTTAATTGGGGGCATTCCAGTATCGGACAGGTGGTCCGATTAGCTCATGCGGCCGATGTCGATAGACTCTACCTGTTCCATCACGATCCTGAGCATGCTGACCAGGATATCGACCGAAAACTTCAGGTGGCCAGGGCGCTGGTCACCGAACTGGGTTCCAGGGTCGATTGTGTGATCGCGATTGAGGGGGAGACGTATGAACTGGGTGTGAGCAGGCTGGCCAGCCAGCGTCTCGGCTAAGTCCTGCGGGGCAAGCTACTTGAGTGTTTTTTCAGGCTGGGCCAGCCGGTATTTTTCGGTGAGCCCGGGATGAGTTTCCAAAGCGTAGCTGCGGATTCCTCTCAGCACGGCCCGTGCCAGCTGTTCCTGATGGCGGCGGCTGCCGAGCTTGGTTTCCTCCGAAGGGTTTGAGATGAAAGCCGTCTCAATCAGCAGAGACGGCACGTCAAGCGACTTTAGAACTGCAAATCCCGCTTTTTGTACCGCCGCGTTATGAACGGGAAAATCCTGCTGCAAGGCGTTTAAGACGCTCGCTGCCGCTCTGTCGCTGGCTTCCTGATTGGCATTTTTGGAAAGATCGACCAACACCGAAGCGAGTATCAAATTGTGTTGATCCAGGCGCACCCCCCCTATTTCTGCCGCGTTTTCACGGTGAGCGAGACAGTTAGCCACTTCGCTGGATGCGCCGTCTTCGGACAGGGTGTAAACCGAGGCGCCACGGGCATCATCGGCCTGGTAAGCGTCAGCATGTAAGGAGACAAAGAGATCCGCATGCGCCTTGCGGGCGATAGTGGCGCGTTGTCGCAGGTCTACGAACTGGTCGCCCTTTCGAACCAGAACGGGCTGTAGGCCGGGTTCGTTGCGCATCAGGTTTGCCAGTCGCTTCGCTATTGCCAGCACGACGTCCTTTTCAAGCGTACCACTCGCCCCGATTGCGCCGGTATCCTTACCGCCATGGCCGGCGTCAATCACCACTACGAAGGGGTGGAACTGCCTGTGTGCCATGCCGGAATGTGAGAGCGAACCGGTTTGCCCAGTGGCTGAAGATGTCATGGCGCTGAGCGCCAGCGTGAGCATACAAGGAAGCAGTGGCTTAAAATTCATGGGGAGTTGGGTCGTCATGGGGACCGCGCGATGGCGTCCTCTTCAAAACTCAGGCAAGAGTGCTGCGCTGTAGGGGACAGCCGCCGAGTGGGGGCAATGCTTTTACCACAACGGGAGATCATGGGCGCTGACTGCAGAGTGGGGAGGCTAGGCTTCCAACAGCCGGGGCAAGAGTTCGGCCAGATTACAGGGGCGTGTTCGGTAGTCGAGTTGTGGACGAATGAGTTGTTCAAATCCCAGTCGACAGGCCCCCGACGACCCTGGCAGACAGAACAAATAGGTGCCGTTTGCCACGCCGGCGACAGCGCGCGACTGAATGGTCGAGGTGCCGATTTCCTGTAGCGACAGGGCCCGGAACACTTCCCCGAAGCCATCCAGTGTCTTGTCGAACAACACGGCCAAGGCTTCTGGTGTCCCGTCCCGTCCTGTGATGCCGGTTCCGCCTGTGCTGATCACTACCTGTATGTCAGGCTCGGCAATCCATTTCGACACCACCGCCCTGATCAGATATTTGTCATCCGGTACGATGCGCTGATCAGCTACGACATGGCCGGCACTGCGACTGGCATCGGCCAGCAATCGCCCAGAAGTATCGGTCAACTCGGTGCGCGTATCTGATACCGTCAGCAATGCGATAGCCAAAGGCCGGAAGCTGCGTTCTTGATTCATGGTGCCTCAAGGGGGATGACGAGTTAACACTGGTTAAAGCGTATCACGCTGGATCGGACCTCGCAGCAGGCTTACAGGTATAATTCGCGCCCTATCAGCCATGGCGAGTTCAGGAATGCACGATGCAAAGCAGACTGGTGATTGATCCCCGGGAAAGGCCTCAGACAGCGCTTATGATTGGCGCTATTGGTGTCGTATTTGGCGATATCGGCACCAGCCCGCTCTATGCGCTGCGGGTGGCCTTCAGTGGTGGTCTTGCGCTCAGCCCTACTCACCAGAACATTCTGGGTATCCTGTCATTGGTGTTCTGGTCGCTGGTGCTGATTGTCGGGCTGAAATATGCGCTGCTGGTGATGCGGGCCGACAATAAGGGCGAAGGTGGCATCATGGCTCTGATGTCCATGGTTCTGCGTCGGGCAGGTGAACAGTCCCGATGGCGTCGTCCCATCGTTCTGACAGGCTTGATGGGCACCGCACTTTTTTTCGGTGACGCAATGATTGCGCCAGCGATTTCTGTGATGAGCGCGATGGAAGGTCTCAAGGTTGTTGCGCCCGGGCTTAAACCGCTGGTTCTGCCCATTACACTGGCCATATTGCTGGCGCTTTTTTTGTTGCAACGCCGTGGTAGCGCTTTCATCGGCAGTTTGTTTAGTCCGATCATGATTTTGTGGCTACTCGTATTGGGTGCATTGGGCCTGTTGAGTATCCTGCAGACACCAGCCATCTTGCAGGCATTGCATCCGGGGTATGCCCTGCATTTTCTGATGGAGGCGAAGGCTCAATCGCTGACAGTGTTGGGCGCCGTGGTTCTCGCGGTGACCGGCGCGGAAGCCTTGTATGCGGATATGGGACATTTTGGGGTGCAACCCATACGCATGGCCTGGTTTGGTTTCGTGTTCCCGACCCTCACCCTCAATTACCTGGGGCAGGGCGCACTGCTGATGCGTGAGCCTTCGGCAGCTGCGAACCCGTTTTTTCTGCTGGGACCCTCCTGGAGCTTGGTGCCTTTGCTTGGACTGGCAACGCTGGCTGCAATTATTGCCTCACAGGCGGTGATTTCCGGGGCGTTTTCACTGGCTTGGCAGGCGGTCCAGCTGGGTTATTTGCCTCGACTGAGTATCCGCCATACCTCTTCAGGCCGGTTTGGCCAGATTTATATTCCCTCCGTCAACTGGCTGCTGGCTCTCAGTATTGCTGCGCTTGTGCTGGGATTTGGGAGCTCAGGACGGTTGGCGGCTGCCTATGGGATCGCGGTGACCGGTACTATGGTCGTCACCACTCTGCTGGCTTTTGGCTTACTCGGGAGAATCTGGCGACCCAGCGCTGCCTTGGCTGGCGTTGTGTTCGGTGTGTTCCTGTTGATTGATCTGGGCTTTCTTGCGGCAAACAGCAGCAAATTGACTCAGGGTGGCTGGGTCTCCCTTGCGGTAGCGGGGCTGGTATTTCTGCTGCTGTCAACGTGGAAACGCGGCAGGGAGCTGTTGAGCAAGCGTCTGCATGACAAGGCGACTCCGCTGGAAGAACTGGTTTCCAGCGTTGGTCACCAGCCACCCCCCCGGGTCGCCGGTACCGGAATTTACCTGACGGGCAGCCGCTTCGGGGCGCCGTTGTCTCTGCTTCATAATCTTGCCGTCAACAGGGTGTTGCATGAGCGGGTGGTTGTACTGACGGTAGTTACCCGCGATGAACCCTGGGTGCCACTGGAGCATCGCATTAAAATCAGGCATTTCGGCGGGGAGATTTACAGAGTCCGGATTTATTATGGGTACAATCAAGAGCCCAACGTGCCCGATGCGCTGGAGTTCTGCAAATCCATGGGCCTTGAGATTGACCTGAGCGACGCATCGTTTTTTCTTGCCCGTGAGCACATGATCTCGACCAGTCGCCAGGGCATGGCCCCATGGCGCGAACGATTGTTCATTCGGATGGCGGTCAATGCCGAGAATGCCATGATGTTCTGGCATATCCCGCCCGACCGCGTGATTGAACTCGGCCTCATGGTTGAACTCTAGCCGCCAACGTTGTCGGTCCCGTCAGACCTACGGCCGGGTCTGCCGGGGTATCAGCGGAGGGGTGTCACCTGGCCGGTATCACGGTAACGAAGATAGTCTGTCAGCACCTGAGCATGATCGAACACCAGCGGTGCAGGCAGATCGTCGATATCTGCGATTTTAACCGTTTTGGCATCGTCGGCCGCGACCGGCTGGCCGCTGGCCGTGGCAACGTAAACCGCCGTCACGGTGTGGCCTCGGTTATCGCGGCTGGGATCAGAATAAATGCCAAGCAGAGCTTCCAAACGGACCTCCAGCCCGATTTCCTCAAGGGCTTCCCGCCTCGCTGCGTGTTCTACGGTTTCACCGATATCGACGAACCCCCCAGGAATAGCCCAGCCATGAGGTGGGTAAAGTCGTTCTATCAGGATGATGGGGCGACCGGGTCTATCGATCAGTTCGACAATGACATCTGCGGCGATTTGAGGTGTGACGGGTCTGGCCATAATGGTAATTGTTAAGTGAGATGGGTTATTAGTGAGCTCAGCGAACACCAAAATAAAATCGGTATGGTTTTCTGGCAAGTGTGCCGATCGGACATTGACCGCGGTTTGAGCTCCTGTTTCAGTAGCTTAAGCGCTGCTCGGCGTTATTTTCCGATAAAATGTGAACTTATTCGACATCGCCCCTGGAAATCCGGGTGGCCGTTTTTATCGGCAATCTCTCCCGCTTGAGTCCTCATGCATCACCTCGATAACGCATTTAATACCTCTTACTTTGTTGCCTTGCTGATGGGATTGTTCAGCAGCCTGCACTGTCTCAGCATGTGCGGCTCTATAGTGGGGTCGCTGACCCTGAGCCTTAAACGCGATATTCGTGAAAACAAGCGTCTGTTGTTGCCGTTTGTCGCCAGTTACAACGCCGGGCGGATTATTAGTTATACGATAGCCGGGCTCTTTGCCGGGTTGGCTGAGCATGTTCTGAGTGCTCCCTTCGGCGAAGGACATGGTCACCGGATATTGCAGATGATTTCGGCATTGGTCATGCTGGGCGCAGGGTTGCACATTGCCGGGTGGTTTCCGCGCTTTGCCTATATCGAGAAATTCGGGCGGGGCTTCTGGTTGCAGATTGAGCCCTATGGACGAAGACTGGTGCCAGTTGAGACGCTCCCGCGAGCCTTTGTGTTTGGCATGATTTGGGGTTGGTTACCCTGCGGTTTGGTCTACGCCGCGTTGGCCTTGGCGGCCACTACGGGTGATGTCGTAAGAAGTACCTTTGCCATGTTTGCTTTTGGGCTGGGTACCATTCCGGCGGTGATGGGCGTGGGTGTCATGACATCTCTGCTGGTACGGTTGTCGGGTATGACCAAGTTCAGACAGGCTGCTGGCGTTACCCTGATCCTGTTGGCCCTGATGGCGGCGTTTCCAGGCTTGAACCCTCTGGTGCGCCATACGGTTGGCGCCTGAGTATGGCGAAGACGATTGATATGTTCGATAAACTGATCGGGCAGGCACCTAATTTCGAATCAATGCTGCGCAGCGCAAAAATGGTGGCTGCCACCGATGTTACGGTCTTGATCATGGGCGAAACCGGTACCGGCAAGGAAGTGCTCGCACACGCGCTGATGCACAGTAGCCCGCGGGTGAACAAACCGTTTATCACCATCAACTGTGCGGCCTTGCCCGAATCACTGGCGGAGTCTGAACTGTTCGGGCATCGCAAGGGTTCATTCACCGGAGCGCTGGGGAATCAAAGCGGTCGGTTGACGGCGGCGAATGGCGGCACGGTCTTCCTTGATGAGGTCGATTCCCTGCCGATAGCGTTGCAGGCGAAGTTACTACGGTTCCTGGAGACGGGTGAAATTCAACCCGTAGGCGAGACGTCCACAACTAATGTTGATGTTCGGATCATCGCGGCGACCAATGCCAATCTTCAGGACAAGATTAACCGTGGTGAATTTCGCCGAGATTTGTATTACCGACTGAATGTTGTCCCTCTGGAAATTCCGCCACTACGTGAGCGGATCGGTGATGTTCACGTCCTGTTGCAGCATTTTATGGCTCAGTTCACCCGCGAGCATTCCCTGCCGACTTTCTCACTCAGCAAGGCAGCCCTGACCCGACTGGCAGCTTACCCCTGGCCTGGAAATGTTCGCGAACTCAGAAACATTTGTGAGCGGCTGTGTATACTCGGCGCCGGTCGCACGATTGACGAGCATAACCTGCCCGCTGAAGTCACCAGCCAGATGGCGTTGAAAAAGCCTGAAATAGAACTGCCGGAAGGGGGCATCAATCTTGAACAGGTCGAAATCGATCTGATCAAGCAGGCGCTGGAGCGCACCAGTGGTAATCGCAGCCGCTCAGCGAAATTGCTCGGCATTTCGCGTGATACGCTGCTTTACCGTATGCAGAAGTACGGTATCAATTAGGCGATTGTGTTCGATAGCATGATCCGGGCCGCCCTTCGGGTGGCTTTTTTGTAGCTCGTCGGGGTTTCAGATAGCCCTTGAGGCTGGTACCGAATCAATTTGTGAATTAAAGAGGCAAATACCATGTGTTGGAGTGGAGAGGCATCGGCAGTACTGGCCACAGCCGGTTTTGCAACAGCCGCTTATGTGGCGCACAAGGGCGAGTCCCGGGAGTTATGGATTCCGTTGACCTACTTCGCCTGCATGGAATTGCTACAGGCAGCGACCTACGTCTACATTAATCTCTGCGACGGGGCGCCTAACCAGATTCTTACGCTGTTCGGCTATCTGCATATCGCCTTTCAACCCTTTTTTGCCAATATGGTGGCCATGTATTTCATTCCGGCCGAGGTCAAGAAGAAGATAAGCACAGTTGTTTATACCGTGTGCACCTTGGGCGCGATGGCTATGCTGTTGAAAATGTATCCCTTCGCCTGGGCAGGGAAGTGCATCGTCGGCACTGAAGGCTTCTGCGGTGAGCGGATATGCTCTGTCTCGGGTGATTGGCATATCGCTTGGCAAATGCCGCTTAACGGGCTCCTGTCTGACTACTCCGACAACCCCTATGCCTTCCGCTGGGGGCTACATGCCTTAACTTATATTGTCACGGCCTTCTGGATGCCGATCATCTACGGTTCGTGGCGATTTGTCGGATTCCATTACATCGTTGGCCCCCTGATTTCCGATATCTTGACCACAGACCCGAACGAATACGCCGCCGTATGGTGTCTGTTCTCAATCGCGCTTTGCGTTTCAGTGATCAAAACCCCCATCCGAAAGTATCTTCATGTCGAGACCTGGCCGTTTTATCCCAAGGTCCAGTCGACTGGACGACATTAATCTATGATCAGGTCAATCGCTCAGGTCAGGGTAGGGATGCGTTATGGCGCGGGCGTTCTCGCCTTGACTATCATCACGATTCTGCAAGCCTGTGCCGTCCCGCTTCGGTCAGGGGCAGACAACATGATCGTCACGGCAGATGACAGCGGCGCCAGGATTGAACTCAAGCGCCAGCAGCTATTATCGGTGAGGCTGCCCAGTAATCCCTCCACCGGATTTGCCTGGTCACTGATAGATGTCAATCCTGATGTGCTGAAACTGAAAGGTGACGGGGCCGACTTTGAGCAGGATCGTTCCGGGGCAGGTTTGGTGGGTGCCGGCGGCACCGAGGTGTGGGAGTTCAGGCCGGTTGCCGAGGGCGATACGGTGATGCGTTTCGAATATCGCAGACCTTGGGAGCACGG
>JBILXN010000024.1:0-19201 GCA_044378425.1 Methylococcaceae bacterium | reverse complement strand
GGTCAACTGGTTCCTCAATTCCAATGTCAAGATTCAGGGCAACTACGAGCAAACCGCCTTTACCGGCGGCGCGGTAACCGCCGACAACCAGGTGGCCGACCGCCCCGACGAGAAAGTCTTCTTCACTCGTGTTCAATTCTGGTACTAAGGGAGGTATCGTCATGTCAGCACTCATCCGCGCCACATTCGCTACCGCCCTGTATCTGCTAGCAGACTCGTCGGTTGGGGCAACCGCAGTCACCGATAACGCCAGCTGGACTCTATCCGGCCCTTTACGCGGCAAGGCTAATCTCAGCTGCAAGGCTCAATCTCCGGCAACCACAGCGGTTAAAGTCAGCCAACTGCCAACAATCATCACGGTACCCCACTGGCTGGTGAAACTCAGCTTCGCCACCAATGGCAGCTTCACCTACTGGGAAATCGACAGTAGCGCCGCCAATGCCAGTAAAACCCCCAGCATCGCCAATGGCTGGACCCGCTACACCGGCACATGGACCCAGCAGGGTGAGGCAGTATCACTGACGCTTGACGCCAACTCGTCAGCCAATCTGTTCAAATATTTTAATGGCGGCACCACTGCCAGCACCCTGACCTACACCTTCAACAAGCAGACCTACAGCTGGACCGGTCGTCTGGCGACGACTGCTGACGGCACTAGCCAGCTCAGACTGAAACAGACCACCCGTCTGAAAATCACTCATTTCTATAAAACCAGTGGCGCGGCCCTGCCCCAAAACAAGTGCCTGACCCTCTGGCAGTACAGCAAGAAACTCACCAGCCAGTAATAGACCTTAGGAGTATCACACCATGACCACAAACAACCGTTACGCCCGGCTCGCCGCTGCCTTGATTGGCCTCGCTCTTGGCACCGGCAGCCCCGCAACCCCGGCCGAAGAAATCACCCTGCTGAATGTCTCCTATGACCCTACCAGGGAGTTTTACGAAGATTACAACAAGGCCTTCAACACGTACTGGAAAGCCAAGACCGGCGATAATGTCACCATCAATCAATCACATGGTGGTGGTGGCAAACAGACCCGCGCCATAATCGACGGACTCGACGCTGACGTGGCAACGCTCGCAGTCGCTTATGATGTCAATCAACTGGCAGCAAAAGCAGAACTGATTCCCTCTTCCTGGCAGAGCCGTCTACCCAATAACAGCAGCCCCTATACATCAACCATAGTGTTTTTGGTCCGCGGTGGTAACCCGTTTGGCATCAAGGACTGGAATGATCTCGCCAAAAAGGGTGTCTCGGTGGTGACCCCTAACCCGAAGACCTCCGGCGGCGCGCGCTGGAACTACCTCGGTGCCTGGGGTTATGGCCTCAAGAAATTGGGTAGCGAAGCGGCGGCGCAGGAATTGGTGAAAAACATATTCGCCAATGTGGCGGTGCTCGACACCGGCGCCAGAGGTTCAACCGTCACGTTTGCCGAAAGGGAAATAGGCGATGTGCTGATCACGTGGGAAAACGAAGCGCATCTGGTGCAGAAGGAATACGGAAAAGACAAGTTCGACATCGTCTACCCCAGCATCAGCATACTGGCTGAACCGCCGGTGACGGTGGTTGATGTGGTCGCCAGAAAACATGGCACCACCGAGGTCGCCCAGGGCTACCTAGAATATCTTTATAGCAAGGAAGGCCAGGAATTGGCAGCCAAGCATTTCTACCGACCTTCAGACAAGGCGGTACTGGCAGCCAATGCAGCCAGGTTCCCGGCTATTGAACTCTTCACCATCAAAGACGTGTTCGGCTCATGGGATAAGGCACAAAATACCCATTTCGCCGATGGCGCCATCTTCGACAAAATCTACGGTGCGGCCAGGTAGGTCCGACGACACATGGTTCAACTCGTTTTCATTCCCGGCCTCAACAACAGCGGCCCTGGCCACTGGCAAAGCTGGTGGCAGCGACAACTGCCCTCAGCAGGCCGGGTGGAGCAGGACGACTGGCGACAGCCCGACCTGACCCGCTGGTCGGATCGGGTCACCGCCACCCTGGACAAACTGCCGGAGCCGGTATGGATTGTCGCCCACAGCTTTGGCTGTCTGGCGGCAATTCATGCTGGATTGCAGCAGCCGGAGAGGATTCAGGGTGCCCTGCTGGTCGCACCCGCAGACCCTGCCCGCTTCGGTATCGCCGATGAGCTTTTAGCCTATGAGCCGGCTTTTGCCACGCTGCTGGTGGCGAGTGAGAACGATGACTGGATGAGCCTCGCACGGGCGCAGGTCTGGGCCGAACGCTGGGGCAGCCGTTTTGTCAATCTGGGCCGGGCAGGCCACATCAATGACGCTTCGGGTTACGGGGTCTGGCCGGAAGGGCCACTCTGGCTGGAATGTCTGCAGACCCTCACCCGCCCCGGCGGCAGTGTTGACCGATGTCCTGAAGGTATGGAATTTCCAAAGCACCCCGCCATACCCTGACAGCAGGAGCCCATGCCATGCCACTTGAACATCTGGTAGAAACCTTAAACCGCCGCTTTATCCTTGAAAACCAACTGGACGCCCCGCCTCTTCATTATGACGGGCAACGGGTCCATGGCCGGTTTGGCGCATTGCGCTTCACCAGCACCCTGACACCGGTACGCCAACATTTGGCGCCGGCCATAATCTCCGGTCACGACACCACGCCGCTAGTCCTGATACCCGCTACTGCTGATGACACCACCCGTCTGTTGTATGGGGAAGAACCACCCAATATCGTGAGTCTTGACCGACTGAGCCGTACCGTCCACATGCTCAACTACCTGCCCACTTCGCACGACAACGGCCACCTGTTTGTGCATGTCCACCCGAACCATATACTGACCATCAAGCAGGATCATGGTGCCTATTTTGAGGAGATCATCCAGCGCTGTGGCCTATCTGTTCGCCGCATCGTCATTACCCTTGGTCTGAGCAAGACTTACCAGCGCCATACCCTGGTGCTGCTGGAGCGGTTCAAAAATTACCGCGACCGTGGCTATTCAACCGCCATCACATTCGACGACCTGAGCAGCGAAGATTTCATCGACCTCTATAAACAGTATTTCCTTCATCGTTACGTACCTGACTTCTTTCGCTTCAATGCGGCTTTCTTTCACAACACCAGAGTGGATAAACACGAGGGTCGGCGGCGGCAGGCCCTACTCTCAGCGCTACGGCAGGTCGATACCCAGATCGTGTTGGGTGGAATCACGAATACCGCTGATGCGCAGCTGGCCGAGGACATTCGTCCTGATTATGTACAGGGTGGTTGGTACGATGAAGGCTTGAACACGCCCTGCCCTGCTCCGCCACCGCATGGCGAACCGATACCCATCCGGCAACGCCAGTACCCGCATCCTGGCCGAGCCTGATAGCTCAACCACTCCTCGTACTGCAATACACGGATACCCATGAAGAGTGTGACCCTAACCGCCATTCCGCTGATCTTCGTGACCAGCGTCATCGGGCTACCCTCAGGCGCTACTGCCGATGAGAATGAAAGCAACAACCCCGCAGCCCGCATGATTGCGGAGACCGATCCCTGGACCTATCGGGTAATAAAAGCAGATCAGCAGGCGTTTCTGGCTATCGTCAGCACTGCACAGCAGGCCCTCGCCAAAGACGGCAACCTCGATGACCTGAGACGGCAGCGGGCTAACGCCCTGCGAGACAGTGGCATTGTGACTTTCCGTGACTGGATAGGCGTCCTCGACCACATGCCCTCGGATGGCGGCGATGGCTTTATTTCCATCCAGATCACCCTCTCACCCCATATCACCCTGAAAACCGCGTTCGATGTCGCGCCCGGCAGTCCGGTTTTCACTATCGCCAATCCTTTGCGATATGGCACGATTGTTCAGTTTTCGGGGCGGTTTGTGCCGGATGGCAAGGACTATTTCAAAGAAACCAGCCTGACCACTCACGGCAGCCTTGAAGATCCCGACTGGCTCATACAGATCGACAGCATCAAGGCGCTGGACTGACCAAACAGCGCAGCCAGCTATTGGTTAGCCTCGTTCATGCCTATGCAGTCCCGAACCGTATTCACCAAAACACGTTAGAATCGAGCACATTTATTAGCAGACGCACGTCAGGCCAGAACCATGGCTTTAGGCGAGGAGCCCCATACGATGTTCGGAAGAATCGACCGCTACTGGCCAGCTCTCTTGCTCGGCGTGTTGGTATTCCTGATGGCGGCTTGCGATGGCCAGCAGAACGACGGCAGCAAGACGGCTACAGTTGCTGCTTTGCCGGGAGATGAAGTGCAGGTGCCGCTCTCATCGTCCAAACGTGCCGCCATAGTCGAACTGACAGTCACGGCGGGGCCAGCGCCTTTGATGGAGCCGGTTACCGGCAAAATCACCTATGACGATACCCGCACCGCACGCATCACGGCACCGATTGCAGGACGGGTCGTTTCCGCCATTCCGCCATTGGGCGCAGCAGTCAAGCCGAATACGGCTCTGCTGGAACTCGACAGCCCGGAACTGGGGCAAGACAAAGAAGACTATGCCAACGCGGTCGCCGCCGAGCATCTGGCCCAGCAAGCGCTTGCCCGCGCCACGACCCTGTTCACCGGCGGCGTACTGCCGCGCCGGGAATTACAGCAGGCAGAGGAAGCAGCGACCCACGCCCATAACGAGACTCAGCGAACACTCATGCATTTGCGCAATCTTGGTGTGGCCGACGAGCAGATCAACAACCGTTATGTGGTGCGTTCTCCTGTCGCCGGGGTGATTACCGAACGCCACGTCAACCCGGGTATGGAGGTTCGTCCCGACCTGACCGAACCGTTATTTATTGTTTCCGACTTGCAGTCGGTCTGGCTGTTGCTGGATGTCTTCGAGAAAGACATTGGGCTGATAGAGATCGGTAGTGATGTCACCGCCACTGTTCCCGCCTATCCAGGCCAACGTTTCCCGGCCCGGGTGGATTACATCGACAAACGGGTCGATGACATGACCCGCACCGTCAAGATTCGCTGCAAGCTGGCCAACCCGGACGGCAAACTGCTGCCAGCCATGTATGCGACCGTCGAAGTCAGCGGCAAGCGCCAGACGAATGCCGTCGTGGTGCCGCTAACGGCGCTCTTTACTGAGGGTGAGGGCGATCAGGTGTTCGTCAAACTGGGCGATGGTCATTACCAGCAGCGAAATGTGAAAGTCGGGCTGCGGCTCAAGGATCGTGCGGTGATCATCGACGGACTTCAGGCGGGTGAAACCATCGTCGCCGAAGGCGCCCTGCTGCTTAGAACCGAAGAAGCCAATGAGCAGAGCGGGCAAGATACGAGCCCCTGAGCCCAGCCGTAACGGATTCAAGCCATCATGATTTCTCGCATCCTCGTCTTCTGCCTGCAACAACGGGCGCTGGTGATCGGCCTTACCCTGGTGATGGTCGCGCTGGGCGTAGTGTCGTTCGAGCGATTGCCCATCCAGGCTTTTCCCGATGTGCAGAATGTATTCGTGCAGGTCGTCACCCAGTACCGAGGGCAGGCACCGGAAGAAGTCGAAAAGATGGTGACGCTCCCGATTGAGCGCGAGATGAACGGCCTGCCACACCTGAATAATATGCGCTCGGTGTCGATTTTCGGCCTGTCGGTCGTGACTCTCACTTTTGACGATGAGGCCGAAGATTATTTTTCCCGCCAGCAGGTACTGGAGCGCCTGCGCAATGCTGCCCTCCCGACAGCCATCAATCCGGTACTCGGACCGCTCAGCACCGGTGTCGGTGAGATTTTCCGCTACATCATTCACGCCAGGGGGATGCCTCTGGTGGAGCAACGCGCGTTGCAGGAATGGGTGCTTGAGCCACAATTGCGGGCCATTCATGGCGTGGCGGAACTGGTGTCATTCGGCGGCGGGGTGAAGCAGTTCGAGGTTAACGTCAATCTTGATCGCCTCAAGAGCCTTGATCTGTCGATTCTGGATGTATTCCGTGCGATATCGGACAACAACCACAATATCGGCGGTGGCTATATCGAACATGGCGACGAGGCGCTGGTCGTCCGCGGTGTGGGTTTACTTGAGGACGTCAGCGAGATTGGCGAGATCGTGGTCAGTAGCCGTGACGGGACGCCGGTCAAAGTACGGGATGTGGCCACTGTTGGCATCGGGGCCCAGTCCCGCACCGGTATTATTGGTTACAACGCACAAGACGATGTCGTCGAGGGTGTGGTGCTTCTGCTTAAGGGACAGGACTCGGTCAGCGTTCTTAATCAGGTCCGTGCCAAGGTCGATGAACTCAACGCCAACGGGCTACCGCCCGGCGTCAGCATTGAACCCATCTATGACCGGACTGAACTCATCCAGCACACCGTCCATACGGTGGAACACAATATGCTGGAAGGTGCTGCGCTGATTCTGATCATCCTGATGGTGTTTTTACGGAGCGCATGGGTGGCCGCCATCGTTACGCTAGTCATCCCTCTCTCGCTCCTGTTCGCTTTCATACTGATCCACGAAAAAGGCGTTTCTGCCAATCTGATCTCACTCGGGGCTATCGACTTTGGCATCATCGTCGATAGTGCCGTGGTACTGGTCGAGGCCATCATGGTGAAAATCACGCTGGACATGCACCAGCGGGAAAGTCTGAGCCATATGCGTCAGACCATGCTGCTGACCGCCTCTGAAATGGGTCGGCCTATCCTGTTTTCCAAAGCCATCATCATCACAGCGTTTCTGCCGATTTTCACCTTCGAGCGGGTAGAGGCAAAAATCTTCTCGCCGATGGCCTTTACTTTATCGTTCGCCTTGCTGGGCTCGCTGATTGTCACCCTGACCCTGATCCCCGTGCTGCTGAGTTTCCTGTTGGGACCGCATCTTGAGGAACGGCCCAACGCACTGGTTCACGGCATGGAGCGGGCCTATCGACGCCTGATTGAAGCGGTGCTTGTCCGACCTCAACAGGTTATCGGCGCTGCACTGCTGACGCTGGTGCTCTCACTGGGCTTGCTGAAGCTGATCGGGACCGAATTCATGCCAAAACTAGACGAGGGCAACATCTGGTTGACCATGACTCTGCCAACACCGATCGCGCTGGACAAGGCCAAGGACATTGAACGCGCGGTACGCGCCCGCATTGAGGACTTTCCTGAAGCCCGCTCGGTCCTGACGCATCTGGGCCGCCCCGAGGACGGCACAGATCCCAAGGGCTTTAATAATCTCGAAATTCTGATCTCGCTGCAGCCCAAGGCGAGCTGGCGCTATGGCCACAAGGATGAACTGGTCACCGCCATGAACCAGAAACTGTCGGTGTTCCCTGGGGTTCAGCTCAATTTTTCCCAGGTCATTCAGGATAATGTCGAGGAAGCCATCTCCGGGGTAAAGGGTGAAATCGCCGTCAAGATTTTCGGTGATGACCTGAAAACCTTGCAGGAAAAAGCCGATCAGGTCGTGCATATCCTTACATCCACCCGTGGCGCTACCGATGTAGCCGCTGAGCAACAGGCGGGGTTGGCGCAGGTCGTGATCAAGATTGACCGCAGCCGGATTGCCCGCTATGGCATCAGCGTCAAGGATGTTGAAGACGTGATTGACATCGCTGTTGGCGGCAAGGCCGCCTCCCAGTTACTGGAAGGTAACCGGCGGTTCGACATCAGCGTCAGACTGGACAAGGACTTCCGTTCATCGGTTGCCGCCCTTGAGAACCTGACAATCAGAACCTCCACAGGTATTCGGATTCCGCTGGCGGAACTGGCCGATATCAAGGTTGACAGCGGCGCCTCCCGCATCAGCCGCGAAGACAACAGCCGGCGGATCGCCATCAAGTGCAACCTGATCGGCCGCGACCAGGGCAGTTTTGTTCAGGAAGCCATGCCTAAAGTCGCCGAACAGGTGGCGTTGCCGCCGGGTTACCGCATCGTCTGGAGTGGGCAGTTCGAGAATCAGCAGCGGGCAATGAAACGACTGGCCGTCATCGTGCCAATCAGTCTGACACTGATTTTTGTCCTGCTGTTCTGGGCCTTCCAGTCGGTGCGCTATGCCACCCTGATCCTGATGAATGTCCCTTTCGCCCTGATCGGCGGTCTGGTAGCACTCTGGCTGACGGGCATCAATCTCAGCGTATCCGCCGCAGTCGGCTTTATCGCCTTGTTCGGCATTGCGGTGCAAAATGGCGTGATTCTGGTGTCGGAGCTCAATGCGCTGGGCCGACAGGGCCTCCCCTTGCATGACGCCATCGTCACCGGCGCCACCAGCCGCCTACGACCCGTGGTTATGACCGCACTGATGGCCATGTTGGGTTTGCTGCCAGCTGCACTCTCATCCAGTGTCGGTTCGGAAACGGCGCGCCCTTTCGCGGTGGTCATCATCGGCGGACTGGTCTCCGCCACCCTGCTGACCCTGACGATTCTGCCCTTGCTTTATCGGTATTTCGAGCGGAAAGCCACCCCATGAAAGAAATTCGCGCCTATGTTCAGCCCTTCGTCCTGGGGCGAGTAGTCCAGTCGCTGCTCGAAATACCCGGATTTCCGGGGATGAGTGTGTTGGACTGCGAAGGATTTGGCCGCAATCCTGTGGATGCTGGCCACAGCTTCAGCCCCTTCATGGCAAGGAAACGGCTGGAAATTATCGCGGCTGATGATCAGGTCGATGCCATTGTTAGCGCTATCATGACCCACGCCAGAACGGGCCGTCCCGGCGATGGCCGGGTTTTCGTGGTAGAGGTGCTGGAAAGCGGCAAAATCCGTACAGGCGAACGCGCCGATCATCTGGAGTGAGCGGTATCACCGTCAGCTTTGCAGCTCGCGATCCTGTCGTATCGGACTGGTTATATGCCTATCAGGTTTAGGCACTTCTCCCGAATCACCGGCTCTGCTAGATTGTGAATCAGGCCAAGGGTGGCAGCCGCCTTTCATGCTATCCACATCATCACAGGGTTTCGCCTGCCCCACTTGAATGCGAGTGGGCATGGGCCGACGTCCACAAAAGCGCAGAGGAGAATCAGATGTCCCACGTCTACGACGACAATTCACAATCCATCGGCCGTACGCCAATGGTAAAACTCAATCGGATTACCGATGGTGCCGGGGCTACTGTGCTGGCCAAGATTGAGGGCCGCAATCCGGCTTACTCGGTCAAATGCCGCATCGGTGCAGCCATGGTCTGGGACGCTGAACAGCGTGGTCTGCTGGGGCCGGGTAAGGAACTGATTGAGGCCACCAGCGGCAATACCGGTATTGCTCTCGCTTTTGTTGCGGCCGCCCGCGGCATTCCGCTGACTCTGACCATGCCGGAAACCATGAGCATTGAGCGGCGCAAATTGCTGGCCGCTTACGGTGCGACCCTGGTGCTGACCGAAGGGGCTCGCGGTATGCCCGGCGCTATCGAAAAAGCCGAGTCGATTGCCGCCGCCGACCCCGACCGCTATCTGCTGATGCAGCAGTTCAAAAACCCTGCTAATCCTGCCATACATGAGGCGACTACCGGACCTGAAATCTGGGATGCCACCGACGGCACTATCGACATTTTCGTGGCAGGAGTCGGCACCGGCGGCACTATAACCGGCGTCAGTCGCTATCTCAAGAACACGCGCGGCAAGGCGCTCCACTGCATTGCGGTCGAGCCTGCCGACAGCCCGGTCATCAGCCAGACGCTTGCCGGTGATCCGGTGAAACCCGCCCCGCACAAGATCCAGGGCATTGGTGCCGGGTTTGTGCCGGTTAATCTTGATCTGTCGCTGGTCGACAGTGTGGAACAGGTCAGCAATCAGGAAGCGGTTGAATACGCCCGTCGGCTCGCGCGCGAGGAAGGCATCCTCGCCGGCATTTCCTGCGGCGCGGCTACGGCAGCTGCCATCCGGGTCGCCAAACGCCCGGAAAATGCCGGCAAAACGATTGTGGTGGTATTGCCTGATTCGGGCGAGCGGTACCTCAGCACCATCCTGTTCGATGGCGTATTTGACGCCAACGGGCTACCGGTTTGAGCGAGTAGACCCGGTCTGTGTAGAGCGGGTGTTTCGTCAGCTCTTCATCACCCTTTGCTCAATCTGTTTGATTTCATCCCGCAGACGGGCGGCTTCCTCGAATTCCAGGGACCGGGCGGCGGCATACATCCTGTCTTCGAGTTGTTTGATCAATTTGGCAGCATCAACCGGTTTGACTGCCGCATAGTCAACTAAGGGTTCAGCCACTTTGTTGAGTGACTTTCGGGATTTGGCGGTCAGGGTACCGGGGATGGCCACTTCGAGAATATCACTGATGTTCTTTGTAATTCCCTTGGGTACCTGACCGGTCCGACGGTTATATTCTTCCTGTTTGGCACGGCGGCGGTCGGTTTCCTCAATGGCGCGGGCCATGGATCCGGTGATGCGGTCAGCGTAGAGAATGGCTCTGCCGTTGAGGTTGCGGGCGGCGCGACCTATGGTCTGAATCAGTGAGGATTGAGATCGCAGGAAACCCTCTTTGTCGGCATCCAGAATCGCTACCAGCGAGACCTCGGGTATGTCCAGACCTTCGCGCAGCAAATTGATGCCGACCAGTACATCGAACTTGCCCAGACGTAAATCACGGATGATCTCCACCCGTTCTACCGTATCGACATCTGAATGCAGATAGCGAACGGCTATATCGTGTTCGAAAAAGTACTCCGTGAGGTCTTCAGACATGCGCTTGGTCAGGGTAGTGACCAGCACCCGCTCCTGTTTACGGATGCGGTCCCGAATCTCTGATAGCAAATCTTCAACCTGACTCAGTGCCGGACGAATCTCGACCGGCGGGTCAACCAGTCCGGTGGGCCTGACCACTTGCTCGATGATGGCACCGGAATGGGCCTGTTCGTAAGGCCCTGGGGTAGCCGAAATGTAAATGCGCTGAGGTGCTCTGGTTTCGAATTCATCAAATTGCAGGGGACGATTGTCCATCGCCGAGGGCAGGCGGAAGCCGTAATTGACCAGGGTCTCCTTACGTGAGCGATCGCCGCGATACATGGCGCCGAGCTGGGGGATCGTGACGTGGCTTTCATCCAGGACCAGCAAGGCTTCATCTGGCAGGTAGTCGAATAAGGTCGGCGGTGCCTCGCCGGGCGCACGTCCCGAGAGATAGCGCGAGTAATTTTCGATGCCCGAGCAGTAGCCAACCTCAATCATGATCTCAAGATCATACAGCGTTCGCTGTTCCAGCCGCTGGGCTTCGACCAGTTTGTTCTGGTCGCGCAATTCATCAAGACGCAGCTTTAGGTCGCGTTTGATCTGATCGATGGCGTCGAGAATTTTATCCCGCGGAGTGACATAGTGGGTCTTGGGGTAAACGGTGTAGCGGGCGATGCGGGAGAGGATTTCGCCGGTAAGGGGGTCAAATAACGACATGCGCTCAATTTCGTCGTCGAAGAGTTCGACCCTTAGCGCTTCCCGCTCTGATTCGGCTGGGTAGATGTCAATGACTTCACCTCTTACCCGGTAGGTGGCGCGGCGCAGTTCAGTGTCGTTGCGAGTGTATTGCAGCTCGGCTAGTCGCCGTAGCAAGGTCCGCTGACTGATCATGTCGCCCCGAACCAGATGCAGCACCATACTGAAGTACGAGGCGGGTTCACCCAGTCCGTAGATACAGGAAACGGTGGCAACGATGATGGTATCGTGCCGCTCTATCAGCGCCTTGGTTGCCGACAGCCGCATCTGTTCGATATGTTCGTTAAGCGAGGCGTCCTTCTGGATATAGGTATCGGAGGACGGGACATAGGCCTCTGGCTGATAGTAGTCATAGTAGGAGACGAAATACTCGACGGCATTTTCCGGAAAGAACTCCTTCATCTCGCCATACAGCTGGGCGGCCAGTGTCTTGTTGGGCGCCAGTATCAGTGTGGGGCGTTGCAGGGTGGCGATGACATTGGCGATGGTGAAGGTTTTGCCGGAGCCGGTCACGCCGAGCAGGGTCTGATGCAGCAGGCCATCTTCAACACCTTCCAGCAGACTGCGAATGGCCGCCGGTTGATCCCCGGCGGGCTTGAAATCGCTGTGCAGGATGAATTTTTTTCCTTTAACGGGATACTGGGGCAAGCCCTCATCGAGTATCATCTTTTGCGGCATAAAACCCGACCTTTACGTTGAAACATCACTAACAAGAAATGAACAAGACTCTTTCCGACCGCGTACTATCCATCAAGCCATCACCTACCCTGGCCGTGACCGCAAGGGCTGCTGCCATGCGGGCTGCGGGCAAGGATATTGTAGGGCTGGGCGCTGGCGAACCCGATTTCGACACGCCCGAGCATATTAAACAGGCCGCCATCAAAGCGATCCAGGACGGCTTTACCAAGTACACCGCTGTTGACGGGACGCCCGCACTCAAGAAGGCGGTGGTGGCAAAATTCAAGCGCGAAAATGGCTTTGATTATGAGCCCCGTCAGGTACTGGTGTCCTGTGGCGGCAAGCAGAGTTTCTATAATCTGGCCCAAGCCCTTTTAAATCCTGGCGATGAGGTCATCATCCCTGCGCCCTACTGGGTTTCCTACCCCGACATGGTGTTGCTGGCCGGTGGTGTACCTGTGATCATTGATGGGCCACAGTCACAGAATTTCAAGATCACCCCGGCACAACTGGCCGACGCACTCACGCCTAAAACCCGCCTTTTCGTGATCAACAGTCCGTCCAATCCCAGCGGGATGGCGTACAGCGAGGCTGAACTGAAGGCCTTGGGCGAGGTGCTGCGGCTGCACCCGAACGTAATGATTGCGACCGATGACATGTACGAGCATATCGTCTGGAAGGCAGGCAGTTTCGTAAACATTCTCAACGCATGCCCGGATCTGTATGAGCGGACAATGGTGCTGAATGGTGTATCCAAGGCCTATTCCATGACGGGTTGGCGTATCGGCTACGCTGCGGGCCCTGTCTGGCTGATTGAGGCCATGACCAACATTCAGTCACAAAGCACGTCAAACCCGACCTCCATTTCACAGGTAGCGGCGGAAGTCGCACTCAATGGGGACCAGAGTTTCATTGCCGACATGCTAAAGGCTTTCAAGCACCGGCATGATTATGTAGTGAAGGCATTGAACGCCATTCCCGATGTGGACTGTATCGAAACGGATGGCACTTTCTATGTTCTACCCGATGTCAGCAAGGTGATTGCGCGTATTCCGGGAATCGCTGACGATCTTGCGCTGTCCGAGCACCTGATCGAACACGGAGGGGTGGCCGTAGTGCCGGGTTCCGCCTTTGGTGCTCCTGGCCATATTCGTCTCTCTATCGCCACGAGCATGATCAATCTCGAGAAGGCCATGGTGCGGCTGAAGGCAGCGCTAAGTTAATGGTGCGCTTACGCCCGCGAGCCTGTTACAACAGTCTCGCGGGCACTTGTGCCATTATCCGAGTTTAAGGCCGCTCAGATAGGCTCTGAAGCTTTCACGCAGTTCGTCATGCTTTAGGCCCTGCTCTACGGTTGCCATCAGGTAGCCGAGTTTGGAGCCGCAGTCGTAACGCTTGCCCTCAAACTCAAACGACAGCACTGCCTCATCTTGCAACAGCATCGCAATGGCATCCGTCAACTGAATCTCGCCGCCGGCGCCCCGGGTGACCCGATCCAGGCGCTCAAAAATACCCGGAGTCAGAATGTAGCGGCCTACAACAGCCTGATTGGAAGGGGCATTTTCGGGTTTTGGCTTTTCGACAATACTGTCTACTTTGCCCAGACCATCACGAATAGGTTCCGCTTTGACGATGCCGTAACTTTGGGTTTCGGAGGGATGAACCTGCTCGGTACCCAGCACCGAGCATTGCCATTCGTTATACACGTCGACCATCTGAGCCAGACAACCGCGCGTGCCATCGTCGATCATGTCGTCTGCCAGGACGACGGCGAAGGGTTCGTCACCAATGACAGCAGCCGCACAATTGACCGCATGCCCAAGTCCCAGCGCCTCGGCCTGGCGGATGTAAACACAGGTGACGTTGGGCGGCACAATGCCTTTGAGTGCTTCGAGAAGTTCCGTCTTGCCGCGCATGGCCAACTCGGTTTCGAGTTCGTAAGCCTTGTCGAAGTGATCTTCGATGGCCCGCTTGGTGCGGCTCGTCACGAAAACCAATGTGTCAATGCCGGCCGCTACCGCCTCCTCTACGGCATATTGGATCAGTGGCTTGTCGACGATCGGGAGCATTTCCTTGGGACTAGCCTTGGTTGCAGGCAGAAAGCGGGTTCCGAGACCCGCGACCGGAAAGACTGCTTTACGGACAATTTTCTTCATGGTGGATACCCTTTTCTTTTTTTCTAATACGTTGCCGCTGCTCTAAAAACTCGATGATCACAGCAGCACAAATATCGAGACCATCGCGCCCGGTCTGGACGGTAATTTCTGGGTCTACCGGCACCTCATAGGGCGAGGTAATGCCGGTGAACTCAGGCAGTTCGCCACTTCTGGCCTTTCGGTACAGACCCTTGACGTCTCGCTGTTCGCAGATGGCGAGTGGAGCATCGCAGAAGACTTCGATAAAGTCACCCTCACCCACCAGTGATCTGACCATTTCCCTGTCGCGTCGATACGGAGAAATGAATGCGGTGATGGCAATAACGCCGGCGTCCACGATCAGCTTACTCATCTCCCCAATGCGACGGATATTTTCCTGGCGGTCATCCGCGGAAAAGCCTAAATCCTTGCACAAGCCATGACGGACGTTATCACCATCAAAAACAAAAGTCCGACAGCCACGTTGGAATAACAACTCTTCTACCCGGTGCGCCAGGGTCGATTTACCCGCACCCGACAATCCGGTGAACCAGAGGATACAGCTTCGGTGGCCATTCATGCTCTCACGCGCCGTCCTGGTGACGGTGCTCTGATGCCAGGTAATATTCGTATTCATGTTGACTGTTCTGGATTCATTTGTGTGTTTAGAACAAACCTATCGTCTGATCTGCGGTTGATCGTCAGTTTTGGGTCTTCATAGCGGAATGACAGATCCCCAAAACTGGCAGGACGGACAGCGCCAATGCAGCTCTGTAGCCCTGAAGCCGCACTCGATGCAATGATACCGATCACTATCGAGCACAAGGCTATGTATGGCTCGATTGATACGTCGAATCCGATCGGCAGCGCTACTACGGTCTTCCGTCATGAAATCAAGAACGCGATAGATCAAGCCGGTATCAGGGTTGGCCTCAATCACAGGCAACAGGTAATCAATAGCTACGGTAAGGCCGCGACTCTCACGTATACGTTCGGCTACCTCCAGCGCTGCCGCCACGACACCGAAATTCTGATAAATTCGCTCTAGGTATTCAGTTAATCCCGTATCCCCTTGTCTCTCCCAACATAGCCTAATCATAGGCAAGGCTACCGGAAGATAAACTGGATTCTGCGATTCGATATTTTTCAGTGTTTGCAAAGCCTGATGATATTCTCCATTGCCGAATTCCAGCTTGGCTTTGGCGATGCTGGCACGAACACACTGCGGATCATCCGTCAGGGCTTGCACAAGGAAATCACGGGCATCTTTGAGCCGATGCAGATGCATAGCCTCATCAGCCAGTTCGCAGAGGAAATGAGCTGCGGTTTCTCCCTGCCGAGGTTTCACCATCCGCTGTAACTGACGGACGCAGTCAATAGCGTTTACCCAGTCTTTTTCCTGCTGATAAATTTGCAGGAGGTGCTGTAAAGCACCTCTGCCATGCGTTTTGCTCGAGGATAGTGGATGGAAGATCGCCTCAGCCCGATCAAATAAACCCGCTCTCATGTAATCCACACCCAATTCGAAATTGGCTTTGGTTTTTTGATGATCGGTGAGAATGGGATCCTGGAGTAGTTTTGAGTGAATCTCAATAGCCCGCTCAACTTCCCCTCGCCGCCGAAATAGGTTGCCGAGTGCGATATGAGTCTCTATGGGTTCATATTCCTGTTCGAGAATATGGGCGACGGCCGCTATGGCTTTATCCGTCTTCTCGTCCAACAGATAATTCAGGCCACGTCGGTATGCTTGGGTAAGCGGTGTTGCATAGTCTGTCAGATACTTGCGGGTATAGTGCTTCTTTGCTGCGAACCAGCCCGACGCCGCTGCAACAGGTAACAGAATGGCGACCATCTCCCCGATTACCATGTGACCGGGCTCTGAATCATGACGCAATAACTACCCGAAACTCGGGGTAAATCGCGGATAGAAAGACCGCTCGGATGGCTCTTGCCCACGCACTGCCGCTTGTGGGTGGAACTTGCATCCGCACGTAAAAACAATAAGAAAGGTATACGTATTCTAAGGGAGGTAAGTTCTCGAGCTTCGATGCTCAGAACTTGAAGGCGTGCAGAAGGCTGACTGCTCTGGCTCACGCCGAAGATTTTAGCGCTATTTCTGCCCTTGATTCGTTAACCCAATCCCTGAGTTCCTTGCCGGGCTTAAAGTGGGGAACATATTTGGAACTGAGATCGACCTGAGTACCTGTCTTTGGATTACGACCGACTCGAGGGGCCCGATAACGTAGCGAAAAACTTCCGAATCCCCTAACCTCAATTCGCTTCCCGGAACACAACGCCTCTGCCATGTGGTCGATCATGCCCTTGATAGCCAGTTCGACATCCTTGTGAGCCAGTTGGCCATATTTATCCGCCAACAGGTTAATTAAATCGGACTTTGTCACTTATGTACCCACATACTGAAGGTGAGGGGAAAGCGAGCTTTCCCCCCTCACAGGCTCAAACAGATTACTTGTTTTCCATCTGTTCTTTGAAGATATCTCCAAGGGTCGGCATAGCTGAAGACGCCTGCTGGGTGTAGCCCTTCATTGCAGCGGCTTCATCTTCCTGATCCTTTGCCTTGATAGACAGTGTGATCATCTTGGTCTTCTTGTCGACGCCCATGAACTTGGCTTCAACCTCGTCGCCAACATTCAGCTGCGTACGTGCATCTTCAATGCGGTCACGCGTGATATCAGAGGCGCGTAGATAACCCTCCACACTGTCTGCCAGAGTAATCACAGCACCCTTAGCATCGACTTCCTTAACGATACCGGTAACGAGGTCACCTTTTTCGCGCACGCCCAGATAATTCTGGAAGGGATCCTGCTCAAGCTGCTTGATACCCAGTGAGATGCGCTCACGTTCCGGGTCTATGGCCAGAATGACAGTTTCAACTTCATCACCTTTCTTGAAGTTACGGATAGCCTCTTCTCCAGCGATATTCCATGAAATATCAGAAAGATGTACCAGACCATCAATGCTGCCATCCAGTCCGATGAAAATACCGAAGTCGGTAATGGATTTTATGCTGCCGGAGATCTTGTCGCCTTTGCTATGGGTTGATGCAAATTCATCCCATGGATTGGCGCGACATTGTTTCATGCCCAGAGAAATCCTGCGGCGTTCTTCATCAATGTCGAGGACCATGACTTCGCACTCATCGCCCAACTGAACCAGTTTCGACGGATTGACATTTTTGTTGGTCCAGTCCATCTCGGAAACGTGGACCAGGCCTTCAACCCCTTCTTCCAGTTCAACGAAACAGCCGTAGTCAGTCAGATTGCTGACCTTACCAAACAGTCGCGTGCCCGTTGGGTAGCGGCGGGCGATATTCAGCCAGGGATCTTCGCCCAGCTGCTTGAGGCCCAGTGAAACACGGTTCTTTTCCTGATCATACTTGAGGACCTTGACCTGAATTTCCTGACCGATCTCGACAGCCTCGGACGGATGACGTACCCGTTTCCAAGCCATGTCGGTAATGTGCAGCAGACCGTCTACGCCGCCAAGATCAATGAAGGCACCGTAATCAGTGAGGTTCTTGACCACACCGGCAACGATCGCGCCTTCCTTGAGGTTCTCGAGCAGGGCTTCCTTTTCAGCGCTGAATTCAGACTCGACGACCGCACGGCGGGACAAAACGACGTTATTGCGTTTCTGGTCGATTTTAATCACCTTGAATTCAAGGTCACGACCTTCAAGATAGGCGGTATCCCGAACCGGACGCACATCCACCAGCGAACCCGGCAGGAAGGCCCTCAGCGCACCAATGGCCACTGTAAATCCTCCTCGCACCTTGCCCGTTAGACGACCAATAACGGTCTCATTCTTTTCGTGTGCTTCTTCAAGATCCAGCCAGGCCTTGAGGCGCTTTGCCTTATCGCGGGAGAGCAGGGTCGCACCCAAACCATCTTCCAGTAGCTCCAGAGTACATTCGACGGTATCACCAACCTGGACTTCGATCTGACCTTCAGCGTCGAGAAACTGCCATTTGGGAACGACACCCTCGGACTTCAGTCCGGCATTCACTACTACAACATCCGGGCCGATATCGACTACGGTGCCACGGATGATACTGCCTGGACGCATCTCTGCCTTGGCCAGACTCTCCTCGAACAATTGTGCAAAGCTCTCGCTCATAAAAATCTTCTGTTTGCAGGCGACCTGAATTCAAGCCGCATGACGGTAAGTTAAAATTACGCCAGCTAGGGCTGGCACCTATGACTTGGCAGATACCCGATAACACTCGACCCTATCGAGAACCTCGGCAATTACCTGCTGAATATCCATATTGGATGAGTCCACCAGAAAAGCACCTTCAGGCATCACCAGCGGCGCTTCAGCCCGTTCCCGATCACGACGATCACGCTCGTCTATCTCCTTCGTCAAGCTATCAAGCGTAACATGCAGACCCTTTCCCTTCAACTGCTTAAGTCTTCGCAAGGCGCGTACTTCCGCACTGGCCGTCAGGAATACCTTTACCGGTGCATCCTGAAAAACCACACTGCCCATATCACGCCCATCGGCCACCAAGCCCGGTAGTTTCCGGAAACTGCGCTGTTTTTCGAGTAGAGCCTTGCGCACAGGCCCTGAGGCCGCAATCAGGGATGCCGCATTTCCGCAGGTTTCAGTACCAATCTCATCCGCCACATTCTCGCCATTGAGCAAGACTTGCGGCGGGTCATCCGCCGTGAATGCCAGATCCATCTGCCCTGCCCTCTCGACAATCCTGTCGATGTCATCAAGCGGGATTCCCCCACGCAGGACCGCGACAGCCAGAGAGCGGTAGATCGCACCACTATCCAGAAAATGCCACCCCATCACTCGGGCTACGGCACGGCTGACCGTACCTTTGCCGGATCCGCTGGGCCCATCTATAGTTAATACCGGTATTTCCGTACTCATGGGTTCTCGGCTATGACCGATTCAATGTGCAGACCCAATCGCCGCGCAAGTTCAACGAAGATCGGGAAGGAGGTATTAACGTTGGCGCAGTCGTTGATTTCGATAGGCCCATCAGCCCGTAATGAGGCAATAGAAAACGCCATGGCAATTCGATGATCACCATGCGACTCAACCATGCC
>JBILXN010000144.1:0-6339 GCA_044378425.1 Methylococcaceae bacterium | reverse complement strand
CAAAGCGGGCCGGCCACAAAAAAAGCAGCCCGACTCCGAGCGATTCGGAGCCAGGCCGGAGAATCGGCTGAATCAGCCGAGAGGTCGCAGGTTACGCATTACTTCACTTGCCAGGCATCCTGCCAGTGGCTGCCAACGCCGGGTTCAAACTGGTTAGCGCCTTGACTCCACTGCACACAATAGCCGCTATAGGGCCAGGGCTTGCACTCGTAGACGCGGCCATCACGGGGTTGCAGCACGCGGGTTCCGGCTTTATAGAGCTTCAAGCCATCGGGAAAAACGTAATCATGGCCGACTGCGGCAGGCGCTTCGGTGAGGCTCACACTGTAGGTTTTCTGGATCAGTTCACCGCCGCCTTTGGCTACTGCCTTGATCACCAGCGAGTAGGTTCCCGCTACCGCCTGGGCTACCGACAGGCTTAGCGCACGGGTCTCATTGTTAAGTTGTGCCGTCACATAGCCCTTGGCAACGCCAGCGGCATCGAACAGCGAACCGCTGATATCAAGATCGCCCTGCGCCGCAGCCGTGAACGACACCTGCGCCACCCCGCCGCTCATCGGATAGCTCGATTGAAGGTCACTGATGCTCAATTCGTTAGGAATCGGCGCCACCTTCTTTTCGATCTGGATCTCGACCGAACTGATGCCGCTGCCGTTCTGGGCGTAAATCAGATTCTGGCCATAAACGGGATTGATACTGCCGTTGGCAGCGATCTGGCCGGCTCTTACCAACGCCTGTTCAGCATTGATCCGGCTGGCCAACAGATAAGCCCAGTTGGCGGCCTTTCCCTCGGTATCGTTGACCACATCCAGTCGGGTTTCGAGCTCTGGCCGTTCACCCTGGGCATCAAATACGCGGGTGCGAACGGCGTCTCCGCCGGTCAGATCGGTGGAAGGGTAAAGGATGCCCTTGCGGGTCCAGCTCAACGGCGGGGTGGTAGCGCCGTCCTTGAACATGACATCCATGACATCGTAAAAGCTCATGGCCGTATCGCCCACTTCCCACACCGCCAGAATGACCTGATAACCGGTGCGGGATGGGACGGTACAGCTATGGGTCACCGTCATCGGTGGGCGCTGCATTCCACCATCTGCCGTGCAAAATGGTGTCAGCTCAAAGGATGCGCGGCTGAGGGTCTGATTGGGATTCCAGTCGGGCCGGGTGATGTAATACCGCCACTGGCGGGCCACATGGTTGGCGCTAAAGGTCCAGCTGAAATTCGCAAGGCCCGCCGCGATCGGCGTCTTGGCCCAGCGACTGCTGGTTTGCTCATCCAGCTCGGCGAATTGCGTCAGCCCTGCGCTGGCAATCCGGCCATCCGCAGGTCCCTGCGCGGGGAAACCGGAAAAACCCTCAAGGCTTTGAGGCTCCCACTGAACGGCACCGCAGCCGCTGTTTCCGCCCTGTTTACACAGCAGGCCACGCGCTGGCGGCGAACTGACATAGCCGTGGGCGAAGGCCGAACCGGCATGCAGCAAGGCAAAACCCAGGGTGCTGATAGCCAGTAGGCCAGCGGCCCTCTGGCGTATCAGCGATGCGGTGGGGTGAACGTCATACGGGTCAACGTGTTGTGTCATGGTGGTACTCCTGTGATGCTTTGGTTGCAAACTTACGCCGCTCACAAAGCGACATCCAATGGATATTTGATAAGTCCGCTATCGCTTTTTTTTAAGTTGCGGCCTGCTGCCGCCCGCTCCTTGTCCAGCCTAATCCGCGTAGCTGAATTGAGCCTGAACCTGCGGTTGGGTGGGTGGAGTCGGCCGAGCCCGGGCTGACAGGGCGGTCGCTTGACTTCCCTTCTATATTTCGACGATCATGGAAATATGGAACCGAAACATGTCACCACTGCTCTCGCCGCTCTCGCGCAGGAATCCCGCCTCGCCATATTCCGACTGCTGGTACAGGCCGGGCCGAACGGGCTGGCGGCCGGCAAGATTGCGGAAGCACTGGGTCTGCCGCCTTCATCGCTCTCCTTTCACCTTAAGGAGTTGAGCCATGCCGGTCTGGTTGATTCACGGCAGGAAAGCCGCTACGTCATCTACTCGGCCCGCTTTGACACCATGAATGGCGTCATCGCCTACCTGACCGAGAACTGCTGCGGTGGCGGCAGTTGTTCGCCCATCTGTACCCCCGATTGTTCACCTTCCTCCGAGGATCACTCATGAAAAGACTGCACATCCATGTCGCCGTGGACAACCTGTCCGAGAGCGTCCGGTTTTACTCGGCGCTATTCGCGGCTGAACCCAGCGTCAGCCAGACCGATTACGCCAAGTGGATGCTGGAAGACCCCAGAGTCAACTTTGCGATTTCCCAGCGCGGGGCCAGGCCCGGTGTCGATCACCTGGGCCTACAGGTGGAGTCCGATGCCGAATTGCAGGCCATCAACCAGCGCCTGCTGGCCGCCGCCCTGCCGTCACAGGCGCAAGCACAAGCGGCCTGCTGTTATGCCGAGTCCGACAAATACTGGACCATCGACCCGCAGGGCATTCCGTGGGAGGCCTTCCATTCGCTGGCCAGTATTCCGGTCTTTGGCAAGGATGCTGCCCTGCCGATCCAGCAACCGGCCTCATCCTGTTGCGGCCCCACCGGCGGAGGCTCCTGCGCATGAGTTCACGCATCTACACCATTCTGGTGCTATGTACCGGCAACTCCTGTCGCAGCGTGCTGGGGGAGGCCCTGATTAACCACCTGTGTCAGGGCCGTTTCAAGGCTTACAGTGCGGGCAGTCATCCACTGGGTCGGATCAATGCCGGTGCGCTGGCCACCCTCGCCCGCCATGGCCTGCCAATCGAAGGCTATCAGAGTCAATCGTGGGAGGACTTTGACGGCATACCCATCGATATTCTGATTTCGGTCTGCGATAACGCCGGCGGCGAGACCTGCCCGGCCTACCTCGGCTCTGCCGTGCGCGGTCATTGGGGGCTGGCCGATCCGGGCCATGTCGAAGGGACTCCGGAGCAGGTCATCGCGGCCTTTGAGGCGACCTACGCCAAACTGGAACGCCGGATTGAAGCCTTGCTGGCATTGCCGATAGCGCGCATGAGCCGCGAGGAGCTGAGTGCAGCGCTGAACCGTATCGGCCAGGAAACACCTTAGCAGGGGGAGGCGCTACATGACGCAAACCAAAGCCTCTTCCAGCCGCCGCATGAGCGTGTTCGACCGCTATCTGACGGTCTGGGTCGGACTGTGCATGCTGGTCGGTGTTGCGCTGGGCAGGCTGCTGCCGGAGCCGGTGGCAGCACTGCGGTCCATGGCGGTATCGCAGATCAATCTGCCCATCGCCGGCCTCATCTGGTTGATGGTCTACCCGATGATGCTCAAGGTCGATTTTGGGTCCGTGATGACGGTTGGCCGCAATCCCCGCGGGCTGATGATCACGCTGATCGTCAACTGGCTGGTCAAACCCTTCAGCATGGCGTTGCTGGGCTGGCTGTTCTTCAAGCAGTTATTCCTGCCCTGGCTGGGGCCGGAGGCGGCTGACCAGTATGTTGCCGGCGTCATCATTCTGGCGGCTGCGCCCTGCACGGCCATGGTGTTTGTCTGGAGCTATCTGACCGATGGCGATCCTGCCTATACGCTGGTGCAGGTGGCGGTCAATGATCTCATCATGCTGGCCGTGTTCGCCCCCATCGTGAAGTTTCTGGTGGCCGGCACCGCCGGGCTGGCCGTACCGTTCGATGTGCTGCTGAATTCGGTGGTGGTGTTTATCGTGATTCCGCTGACAGCTGGTGTGCTGACGCGGTCGTGGTTGCTGCGCTGCAAGGGTAGCCTCTGGCTGGAAACCGTCTTCCTGCCGCGGTTGCACCCTATTGCCATCAGCGCCCTGCTGCTGATGCTGGTGCTGATATTCGCATTCCAGGCCGATAACCTTGTGGGGCGCTGGTTCCATGTGGGGTTGATTGCGGTGCCGATTCTGATTCAGGTGTATTTCAATTCGGGACTGGTGTACGGTTTGATGCGGTTGATGAAGGTCGACTACGCCATCGCAGCGCCAGGCGCCCTCATCGGTGCCAGCAACTTTTTTGAACTGGCCGTGGCGACGGCGATCACCCTGTTCGGGCCCGAGTCCGGCGCGGCCCTTGCCACCGTGGTCGGGGTACTGGTCGAGGTACCGGTCATGCTGTCAGTCTGCGCCTTCTGCAATCGGACACGGGGCTGGTTTGCTGTTCGGCCGGTAGCGTAGGCGCGGCTATAGCCCGTCAACCTTGCCGGGGGCAATAGGCTCAGTCAGTGCTGGCTGGCTGGCTGGCTGGCTGGCTGGCTGGCTGGCTGGCCAGTATCTGCTCCAGATCATCCATGGCAAGGGGTTTGGCAAAATGCTGATCGAAGCCGGCCTCGGCCGATTTCTGCCGGTCTTGATCTTGACCCCAGCCCGACAGCGCGACGATATGCACCGCTGATCCCCCGTTGAGGGTCCGGATGTTCCGGCAGGTCTCATAGCCGTCCATACCCGGCATACCGATATCCAGAAACATCACGTTGGGCTGAAACGCCTGCATGATCGTGATCGCCTCATAGCCATCTGCGGCGAGCCTGACCTCACACCCCATTAATTCCAGCTGCTGTGCCAGCGCCGAGCCTGCGTCATGATGGTCATCCACCACCAGCACCCGTTGATGGCTGCAAGATCGGGACACCGCCTTAACCGCGCTCGTTTCATGGCTGCCGTGGTACCTCGGCAGACAAACGGTAAACTCGCTGCCCTCACCCAGTCCGGCGCTCAAAGCACTCAGGCTTCCACCATGCAGCGTGACAAGGTGCCTGGCTAAATGCAGCCCGATGCCCAGACCATCATTAGGGGTCGATGCTGACGGATTGATCTGTTCAAACAGACCGAACACCCGCTGCAGCGCGGCAGGCTCCATGCCCACCCCGTTATCCTTGATCCGGATGGTGACTATGGCGTCGCTGGGCTCAACGGTCAGGCCGATGTGGCCGCCGGAGGGCGTAAATTTTGCCGCGTTGTTAAGCAGATTCGACAGCACTTGCGCCAGCCGCACAACATCACCCTCCACCCATAGCGGTTCTGACGGCAGTTGCAGGGCCAGTTGATGGTGGCCTGCATCAATGCGGGGGCGGCTGATTTCAAGACACTGCTCAACGAGGTCTGCGATGTCGAGCACCTGCTTATTCAGCGTTATGAGGCCGCGCGAGACCCGCGATACCTCAAGCAGATCATCGACCAGCCGGGTCAGGTGGTGGGTCTGACGGGCGATGGCCGCGTGACACCACGCCACCTGGTCCGGGCGCAAACTGCCCTCTCCCAGCATGTGCGCTGCGAGGCTGAGTGGCGCCAGGGGGTTACGCAGCTCGTGCGCCAGTTGGGCCAGGAACTCATCCTTGCGGCGGTCTGCCTCCTTCAGTTGCTGCATCTGGCAACTGACTTGCTCTTCCAGCGCCTTGATGGCGCTGATATCCGTCACCATGCCCAATGCGCCACCAGAGTCACCGTGCTGGACAAACGGGGTACACCCCATCAGAGTCCACAACGGCGAACCGTCCTTGCGCCTGAATTTGAACTCATGTTTCTCCGCGATGCCTTCACGCCGGTCCCTGATTTTGGTAACGGCCACGGGCACCCATTCGTCGTCCATAAAATCGGTCAGCACGCGGCCCTCCATTTCGGCGGCGCTATAGCCGAACATCCGGGTCAGGCTGGCATTCACGAAGGTGGTTCGGGTCTGGCTATCAATCAGCCAGATCCCCTCCATGGCGGTTTCAACGATTTGTTGATAGTGCTGCTGGCTCAGGCGCAACTCTTCGGTTCGGCGCGCCACCCGCTGTTCCAGCGTGTCGTTCAGGGTGGAGAGTTCGGCTTCGGCTTTCTTGCGCTCGCCCACCTCGCGGTTGAGGCGTAATACCATCTCCCGATGAGAAGAGAGCTGCGCCTGCAGACTGGCATTCAGTTCGGCCATCTGGCCGGGACTGGGCAGCCTTTGCGCCCAGCGAATGGTGGGATACAAAACGAAGGCCGTTCCGATCGACAGCAAGGCCGTTACCAGCTTGGCAAGCCCTTGCGCGAGGAAGTCGGGATGCCAGAAAGCCCATATATCGAAAATATGGGTGACCCCACAGGCCAGGATAAAGGCCGAGAACAGTATCAGGATCGGGCTGCGGATCACATCCCTGCGCGTCCAGTTCAGCCAAAACAGCGCTATCGGAATATAGAAGTAAGCCAGAGCAATGACGCCATCGGAACCGGCATGGAGGCCCAGCAGAACGGGATCCCAGTTGATGCACATGCCATGCGGCATCCAGCGGTCGGGTGAAAGCCAGTGTGTGAGATCAGCCATCGGTCACCTCATTTTGACGCGCACAGCATCGGGCAGCAGTCTAGAT
>JBILXN010000143.1:0-6340 GCA_044378425.1 Methylococcaceae bacterium | reverse complement strand
AATGCGGGCACCACCTGAGTTCTTGCGGCTTCAGCCCCGATCACAGCCGGGCGGCAGGGGCCATGACCTGGCGACGGACCGCCGGGCGACATCACTGACCGGCAGGGTTGCTCCGATCAATCTTTCGATCTGTGCGACCGGCACCCGATAATCCTCAAGAGCGGCTGCCACCGCTTCAGCGTCGTTGGGCATCACCCAGGCAATCGCTTCACCGTTATCACGCACAATCAGCTTCCAGTAGGCACTCGGTACCCTGACCTGATGAGTCGTCAGTAATGGCGCATCCAGCGTCTTGCCGTACCATAAGGGACCGCCGGTAACCTGGAGTTCACCCAGATCACGGTAGCATTCAATGATCATCTCGCTCATTTGCCAGGCCCCGCGGTTCAGTTCTGCGGTCTGCGGCAGGATATTCGTCATGTAATGACTCTGGCGGATGGCGGTAGCCGAGTGATCCAGGTGGTTGGCTGGCACCTGATGGCCACGGTCGTAACCGGCGGGGTAGGGACGCGTGCTGGTCTGCTGGCATGCGGCGGGAACGGCGGGATCCAGCCTGAAGCGATGACCACGTGGCAGTCGGCCACTGTCCTTGACGGCGCGGTAGGCAAACCTCACCGCTGCACGACGTTCGCAGTCCAGCCATAGCGTGTAGCCCTCATATTCGAGTTTAAGTACGGCACCGTCCTGGCTGACACGGGCACCTTGCCACGTGGTGTGGGGCGGGTTCCGGTCATGACGCGGGGTCTGGCGTTGGGGGTGTGAGGTACAGGCGGTCAGTAACAGCGCCAGCCATAGGCTCGGTGCGATCCGCCGTAATCGTTTCAGGTGGGCTGATGAACGCATTGCCGCCCCGTTTTAATCGGGACATTGCCGCAGCAGTTGACCCATCGCGTCGGTGATCTTGTGATTCAGCGGGATAAGGTATTCCTCGCCGCCTATTCTGACAGCGAAGCTCTGGTAGGCTGATTTTGCCCGCATCAGGCTACTTTTTAGGAGGGTCAGACCCTCAATATCAATCGAATAATCGCCGCGCGGTGCATCATAGACGCTGATGACTCTGGGAGCAGTCAGGACGTCCTCGCCCCGTTGATCGGCGAAGCTTATGGCATCGGTCCGGTAAATTTCGGCGAGTACTCTTGATCTCATCCCGCTATCCAATGGCCCGATGCTGATGGCGCGGGTGCCGGCTGAACAGACCATGGTCAGACTGGGTCGGTCGGCATAACAGGCGGGGTTGCAACCGATGTGTTGCGGCACAAGACAAGCCCTGCACTCGCTGTCCGCCGTGTCGAAATCGGACAGCCGGTAGAATTCCAGTCGCTCGCCATACGCGATCACATGGTCGAACGGTGTGCTGGCGTTGATCGCGCGGGCTGGGCTGCTCAGGAAAACGGCATTGAACAGTAGCAGCAGGACTCTGATGGACATGGCGTTGCAGGTATTGCGCGCACCCGGCTTCACAGAAGCCGGGCGGGTTAGGGCGCGGGTCTGCCGCCTGGCCCTGATATTATCGCATCATCAATCGCTTGCTCAGGAGCAGACAGTGGCGCGTACGCCGGCAAAATCACACCCAAAATTGGCCACCCGGCCCGTTGTGCCGAGACCACCCGCGAAAAAACCGGCGTTAAAGAAGCGATCCCCGCCCGTCCGTGGCGCCAGAACCAGCTCGGCCTCCGGCCCGTCCGGGCGCTGGGGAAGCAGTGTGCTCTGGTTGGCTGAAGTACTGTTGCTGGCCAGTGCCGGATTGATTGCAACCATCAGCGTTCTCGGTCGCGCCGCGAACTGGTTTGGCGGTACCGGTCTGACTGAAAGCCTGTTGCCATTCTCCGGAACCGTCCTGTTTCTGGCCCTATCCGCCTCGGTACTGATGTGGCTATGGGGCCACAGTCGGCGCTGGCTGAGAGCAAAAAAGCCAACGCTGCCGGCGATTGCTGCCGGCCTGGTCGCTCTTGTCGCCATCGTGTTTGCCTTCGGCTCAGCATTTCAGGGCGACCTCGCCAATCTCAGGGTACTGGTTGGAGGTACAGAGGAGGCAGGCCGGGTCAGCGTTGCTCATCAGGTCTTTGCCGCCTACCGCCGCACGGATCTCGTGCAACTGCAGACCATTCTGGAACGGGCCAAACCCTACCTGCCCGCGATTGGTTCTGCCGCCAGAGATAGCGGCATCGACGAGGATATCCTGGTCGGTATTGCGGTCACCGAATCTTCTTTTGTCCCCCGCGAGAGTAAAGACGGCGGGCAAGGCCTGTTTCAGATTACCGCCGTCCCCAAATCGGTGCGGGAGACCGTCAGAACCCGCTTCGCCGTGTCCCAGCCCGATCCCCACAATCCGGCCCACAATGCCCAACTGGCCGCAGAAACCTTCCGCCACTATCTGGCTGACATGAAGGGTGATCTGTTTCTTGGTCTGCTGGCCTATAACATAGGCCCGCGCAACGGCGGTCTGCGCTCCATCATGAACCAGTATGGGGCCAGGGATTTTTTCACCATTCAGCCTTACCTCAAGGATTTGCCGAGGGATTATCCGATCCGGGTCCTGACGGCAGCGCTGGCCGCCCGTCTCTGGCGGGAACAGGGCAGCCTGCCGCACTACGAAGATGGCCTCAACGCCCGCTACATTCAGGAGATCGGCATACCGGGTCTGCCGGGTGCGGGTGGCGAGTTGCTGCCGTAACCGGCCTGACGCGAACGAAGTCGTAAAGCGATTTGGGGTGCGCGGGAACTCCTGGCCTTAAGCCGATTTCTCACAGTCATCCTGATGCAACGACGTAGTGGAGTCATACAATGAAACAGACCACACGATGGGGCAGGCTGCTAATCAGCCTTGCGACCTGGGTTTCACTGGCCGCCACCGCCGATGTTGATCATTCAGTGTCGCGAAGTGTGGTCCAGATACGGGGCGTCGATGCGGCAGGCCGCATGTTTTACGGTTCCGGCGTAGCAGTCGCACCCGAAACAGTGGCGACTAATTGCCATGTCATGCGAACCGCGCAGCGAGCGGCTATCTACCGCAGCGGAGAGGTGTTCCCGGTGGACAGTCAGCGCGGCGACATTCAGCGCGATTTATGTCTCCTGCATGCCGCCGGCATCACCGCGCCACTGGCAACAGTCGGCAACGCCAACCGGCTCAAAACCGGCAATACGCTCTACTTCTATGGCTTCCCCCGCGCACTGTCGATGTCGTTTTCAGAGGGCAAGGTCAAGGCCGTGCACACCTACGAGGGCAGCCGCATTATTGAAACGACCGCCTTTTTTACCCTCGGCGGCAGTGGTGGCGGTCTGTTTGATCGATCCGGACGCCTGGTCGGCCTGGCCACCTTTCTGGCACCCGGCCACAGCGGTGCCTATTACGCCATTCCTGCCAACTGGATAGCCCCGCTTCAATCACAGAAGTCACAGGCCATAGCCCCGCTACAGGGGCTGTCATTCTGGGAACAACCACTCACGCTCCCGACCTTTCTCAAGCGCCCGGGCCACCGCTAAGCCGGCACAGGGCAGGGGCCATGCGGTAAACTTCGGCCAGAGCCACCCGGCCAGCACTCAGCCACCGAGGGCAGCCGGGTTTTGACTGGATGGGAAATCGAAGGGAATACACATGAAAAAACAGATGTCCGCCGCTGTCGCCGCAGTCTTTTTGCTGGTCGCCCTGCAAAGCCCCGCGGAAGCAGGCAGTTACATGAATCAGGGCAGGCGCATGTCCCTGCCGGCCATCACGGCCGACCTGATGTTGCTAAGGCCGTTTGGTCTGGCCATGACGGTCGCCGGTGCCGGTCTGATGCTGGGACTCTCGCCCTTTATCGGCATCGCCAACATAGCGCCTCCGCATGACGCCTTCTTACGTACCGGCAATGCCATGGTGGTGGCGCCGGCAGGATTTACCTTCAATCGACCATTGGGTGAGTTCAGCTATCAACCCAGCGGTCAGTACCCGGTAGTTGTCCCATCCGCTGACGCCCCATTCCCCACGTCGACGCCGCGCGGTATTACCGGTTCGCAAATCAGCAGGCCCATCACCAGGGCGCCCGCAACCCGCTGAAGGGTTATTGAGCCCAGGACAGATACTACGGGAAGGCTGTGACAGCCGGCATTATCGATGCCGGTTGTTAGACCATTCAAAACCTGCAATAAGAGTTCACGCGATTGGTAAATAGGCTGCTTGTAAATCAGTATAAAAATCGAGGTTATTAATTGCTTAAATCCGTCTTCTAGCTAAAATCTGATCCACCTCCGATTTTGCATGGAACTTGGTAGATACAGTTAACCAATTGATTGGAGAATAACTCGAACATACGTTGTATGCATAATATCTCTCGATCAATATTCTGTTCAGCTACATTTATCTTATTCAGTCTTATAGACTCTAGGTTATCCAATAGTTGGCTACCATACTCCTGTATTTTAGAGTCAATAAGCATTTCAGGAAAGCTGGATGGATGAAATGTCTTAATCAATAATGATGAAGCCTTATGTAAAGGATAGTGCTTCGTCATTTCTTTGCTAGTCGATGACCGCCATGTATTACGTTTGAATGTCTCAAAGGAGCCACTTACAGCTTTCTTTAATAGCAGATACCTCAAATCTGTTCTCGTATAATTCTTTTCAAGACTTTTGACTTTAGATTTTCCAAAATCAAAAGCTTTTAAAAGGACGCTCTCAGGAGTTCTTATAACTTTTATGTTCCCCATATGCATATCTCCATGCACCACTTTGCATAAATAGAGAAATTCATGAATTTTGACTATCTGATGAATGCATGAAACGAGTTCAGCCTCGCTAGCACCTTGATCTTCAAGAATGAATTCACTCAAACGCGTATTGTATTGGCCACCGTCTCCAATATTTCCATAAATGGAAACTCTTCTCATCTGGTCTAGATCAACATCGCGCCCCGTAAAACGTGTCCTCAGGTTAGGATTCTCTCTCCGGAACTGGTCCAATTTTGCGGTATTAGCAACATCGAGATTTTCATCAAGTGCTTCCTGGTGTGAGGTATACTTGTAAACATCTTCTTGATAAACTCTTCCAGAAACCAAATCTTCTTTCTTATAATCGCCTCTTCCAACCCCCCTGTCCCCAGCGATAACCATGCCAGTACTGGGATCGAACTTCTTCTTGACCCCTCCCTTCATGTCTTCATATCTACCAGTAGGTATGCTTCGCGTATTTTCAGTATCTATTTTATGTATAGTAGGAAGCAGAACTTCATTTCTATAGTTGATAGCGCTTTGATAGGAAAATACATTTTCTAATTCAGGCTTAGGACTCCTCGGCGCCTGATATTCGTAGTATGCATGAGGGTAACTTTTTTTTAGAGCACGTATTTTTTTATTTATGAGGGATGGTCTATCCTCGATTGCCCCACCGCCAGCGATAGGTGTAGCGATATATCTCACATTGAACCTCCATAAAATAATAAAACAGGCATCTGTAGATGGATGAAATAGCACTACCAAAGAGTATCTTCATCTATAATAACCACAATACCATGTAGTACCCTATAATTTACTATCTGAGATAATAAGTATATTTCCCACGCTTGATTTTTCAGGTGCCTGATGTGGCAGTCAGCGCAGCGAAAGTACAATTCTCGAGAGCGCTTCGCGCCCTTATCATTACATTAGCTTACAATCCTGGCTCTGCCAACCTAATTTCCCAGCCCTCAGCCGTGTGTCACCATGCCTAGACTTCGCCTACCGGCTTTTCTGTCAAACTTTTCAACACTCATCGCTAATGGGTCGTTGCCACTGGGCTTCCAGAGGGTGAGAGAGGAAGCTATAACCACATTTTGAATGACCCTAGTCCGGTTTCGCACATACCTCATGTCTTTATGAATAACTATCTCCTCGCTGGATGCTTTTGTCTGCTGCTCAGTGGTTGTGCCAGCGGGCCTGATCGGGATCAATCTTCCGCTGCCGACCAATACCCCGACACGTTCGACGCGGCGCCCAGGCATGAGCAGCCCCCGCAACCGGTGGCGGGTTCTGTCGCAGCGAGCAGGGCAGGAAAGACAGCGGCCATCAGGGATTTTCTGCCGCCGTCCATTCACGATCGGGAAGGGTGGGCCATGGATATCCAGCGGGCCTTCAGCGCGCTGAGGCTGCCGTCCACACCGCAGAATATCTGCGCGGTGGTGGCGATCACCGAGCAGGAATCATCCTTCCATGCCGAGCCGGTGGTGGCAGGTTTACCGGTGATTGTCCGCCGGGAAATTGAGCAGCGACAAAAAAAATACAAGGTTCCGCAATGGCTGGTCGATCAGGGATTGGCCATGACATCGCCCAATGGCCTGAGCTATCGCCAGCGCATCGACCGTCTTAAAACGGAAAACGATGTGAATCGC
>JBILXN010000142.1:0-6364 GCA_044378425.1 Methylococcaceae bacterium | reverse complement strand
CCCGCAAATTGCTCAACCTGCTCGAAATTACCGTCGATTTGCTCAGTCCCGACCAGACCGACATCACACCGGAACTGGCCCGCGAGGTGCTCGCTGGCGGCGGGGTTCGCCGCTTTGACAAGCAGGGTGAGGCCTTCTACAACCAGATATCAGCCTTGCACAAATCGGTGCGCGGTAGTGCCCCGGATGCGGCGCTTTACTGGCTGTGCCGGATGCTCGACGGCGGTTGTGACCCGCTTTACCTCGCCCGCCGGATCCTGCGTATCGCCAGCGAGGATATCGGCAACGCCGACCCCCGTGGGCTGGAACTGGCGTTGAATGCCTATGACGTTCAGGAGCGACTGGGCAGCCCGGAAGGTGAATTAGCCCTGGCGCAGGCCGTGGTCTATCTCGCCTGTGCACCCAAGAGCAATGCCGTCTACCTTGCCTGGAAAGCCGCCCGCGCCGATGCCGCTGCGACCGGCAGCCTTGAGGTGCCGGTGCATCTGCGCAATGCGCCAACAAAATTGATGAAACAGCTCGATTATGGCAAGGCCTACCGCTATGCCCATGACGAGCCTGATGCCTACGCCGCCGGCGAAAACTATTTTCCTGAAGAACTGGGATCGCGCCGCTATTACCAGCCGGTGCCGCGTGGACTGGAGATCAGGATTGCCGAAAAGTTGGCCCGCTTGCGGGCGCTGGACGAATCGCACTAGCCATGGTGCAGGCAGCGCATCGGGTGCTTGATGGTCTGGACCGCAGTTTGCTGCAGATACTCTGCGACCACGACTTTCACTCGGGCACTGCGTTAGCCAGCCGACTGGGTGTCACTCGCGCTACGGTTTGTAATCATGTCCGAAGGCTCACGGCGCTCGGGTTGGATATCGCCGCTCTCCCGGGCCGGGGCTATCGACTGGGGTCGCCGGTTGAATTGCTGTCGGAGGCCGATATCCGCGCGGGTGTCAGTCCTGTTGCGGCAGCGCTGCTGGCGGGTATGGCATTGCACGATGACATCGACTCTACCAACAGCTATCTGATGCGTGCGGCCCGCCTGGGTGCTCCCAGCGGAACGGTTTGTCTGGCCGAGCGCCAGAGCGCGGGCCGGGGCCGGATCGGTCGCGACTGGGTTTCGCCTTTCGGTGCCAACATCTACCTGTCGCTGCTCTGGCGTTTTGACGAGCCGGGCAGTGTGGCGGGCCTGAGTCTGGCGGTGGGCGTCGCGGTGCTGCGGGCGCTGGCCCGGGCGGGGTTTAGCCATGCAAGCCTTAAATGGCCCAATGATCTGCTGTGCGACGGTGCCAAACTCGGGGGCATTCTGCTGGACGTGGCGGGTGAAATGCACGGCCAATGTACGGTCGTGGTCGGGCTGGGATTGAACCGCCATGTGCCGGACAGCGCGGCCGCCGGTATAGATCAGGCCTGGACCGATCTTGGCCGTGTCGTTCAGGGTCCGCCCCCGGCCAGGAATGCACTGATCGCCCTGCTGCTCAATGAAATGTTGCCCTTGCTGCATGAATATTCCGAGCAGGGGCTATTGCCCTATCTGCCAGAATGGCGTCGGGCTCATGCCTATCAAGGTCGCGAGGCGAGCCTGCACATGGGTGACACCGTCATTCACGGCCGCATCGCCGATGTGACCGATGACGGCCTGCTGCTGCTGGAATTGGAGGACGGTAGCCAGCGACCGTTCGCATCCGGTGATGTGCGGTTGCGGGTCAGCCGGTCGTGACAGCCGGCACACCGGCGCGGCTGTTGGTCGATATCGGCAATTCGCGACTAAAATGGGCCTGGAGCTTTGGCACCGAGCTGGAGGCGGGTCCGGCCTTTTCATCTGATATCACTACGCTGGCTGACGACCTCAAGCGATTTTGGGGGGACAGACCGTCACCACCCGCCGAGGTTTACCTTGCCAATGTTGCCGGTGCTGATCGGGCGGCTGTGCTGAGTGATTGGGTGCTGGCGCAATGGGGCCTGGTGCCCCGGTTAGTCCGGCCCGAAACGCATCGCTACGGCGTCGTCAACGGTTACGATCAGCCGCAGCAACTGGGGGTGGATCGCTGGGTGGCACTGGTCGGGTTGCAGGCTTATTATGGCGGCCCGGCCTGTGTGGTCGATTGCGGCACTGCTATTACGCTGGATATGCTGGACGAAAAGGGCCGGCATCACGGTGGACTGATCGCGCCGGGACACCAGACCATGATCCGCGCGTTGCTGACCCAAACAGCAGGAATAGCCCTTACGGCCCGCGCTGCGGGCGCTGAGCTGCTGGGACGGTCAACGACGGCAGCGGTCGCGAGTGGCGTGTCACTGGCCTGTGCCGGCTTGATCGAGAAAGCGGTGGCCCGTCTCAACGGCAACGGCAGTCCGCTAAAGTTGGTCCTTACCGGCGGCGATGCAGTGGCGATCGGTTGCCATCTGTCTATCCCGTTCCTGCAGGATGAGCTTCTTGTGCTTAAAGGGCTGCTTACCATTGCTGACAGCGATTTCCCATGAAGAATCTTTTTTACCTGCTGATCGTGCTGAACGTTGTCTTTTTCGTCTGGAAAACCGGACTCGAACCGCATGTGTCAGACTCGGCCACGGCTACCGGTGGCAACTTCAGTTTCTCTGACGGCGGCGATCGTCAACTGACGCTGCCTGCCGCCGGGCCGGATATTGCTCCGGCAACGCCCCCGGCCCACGACGGTGCCGGTCAGACACCGGCGCATCAGGTCGCGGATGGCGGAGAAGGGCAGGCTGATTTTGCCGAGCCTGAAAAGCCACTCGAGCCGCTACAGCAGTCTGCTGACGGTTGCTATGAGATTGGCCCGATACTGACCCGCGAAGCGGCGGATGCTTATCTCGGGCTCATTGGCTCGAGCGTACAGGAGGCCAGGGTCGTCATAAAGACCGGGGGGGTGCCCGATGGCTGGTGGGTGCTTTATCCCAAGGCGAGGACACTGGAGGGGGCCCGGGCCAATCGCAGGTTGTTGGCAAAATACGGGGTATTCGATAGCTGGATTTTCGATAAGGGTCCGCTGGCGCTGGCTATTTCACTGGGCCTTTACAAAACGCGTGGGGAAGCGGAGCAGGCGGCCAAACCCTTGATGGACAGAGGCGTCATCGTCGAGGTTGCACCGCGCAGGGTTCGTGGCGAAGTATTTGCCCTTAAACTGAACTGGTCGGGTCTGCCGCTGGAACTGGATGAAAAGGTGCAGCTATTAAACAGCCAGGACTCGGCACTGCAAATGCCGGCACCGAGTCAGTGTCACTAACGTGGGATCAGGCCTGAGCGGCCTTGTGCTGTACTGCGGCGTAGCCCAGCCCCGTGAACAGGAAGAACTGACACCCGAAAATCAGATTCGCAAGCAGCAGATGGAAAGGCTGGACGAAGGCGGGGAAGCCAAGGCGGTCAAGGCTGACGCCGGTCAGGATGGCGATGACGATCAGGCTTGCCAGTGCATAAGCGAAACCGCGGAACACTTGCCCGGACGGCAACTTGCGGACCAGCGTCCAGGCCAGCCAGAGATTGGTGAACAGGATCAGGGACGAAAAGGAGCGGTGAACGTAAAAAATGATGGGGAAGTGCTCACGCCAGATACTGCGTTCGGTAATCAGGTTGGCATGGGCAATGCCATCTACCGTCTCCCTGATCTGGGTACCCATCGCAACCTGCAGTAAAGTCATGGCCATCGCGCACATTAATACCCTGCGGAACACCGGCGGCAGGCCACTGATGTTTGCCGGCGCCAGCAGCCCGCGTTGCGAGCGGCTAACGGTGTAAATCAAAAGACTCACGATCAGGAATGCCACGATCATATGGGCTGAAATCAGCACCGGTCGCAGATCACTCGCCACGACCCTTGACCCCAGCCAGCCTTGGAAGCCCACCAGCAGGAAAGTGCCGAGCGCCAGCCGAAAAATCACCGGATCCAGCTTGCGAAAGGGGATGGAACGCAGCAGCGTGCCGAAAATCAGCAGACCGATGCTGACTCCTAGCAAGCGGTTGAGATATTCCGTCCAGGTTTTCACGACATTGAATGTGGTATCACCGTAGCCGATATAAATCTCGTGATAATTTGCAGGCAGCTGCGATTCATCGGTAGGCGGGATCAACTGCCCGAAGCAGGTCGGCCAATCGGGGCAACCCATGCCGGACCCCGAGGCGCGAACGATGCCACCAACAAAAATCAGCAGATAAACCGCGAAGATGGTCATCAGACCAATGCGGCGAAACCGTTTGGAAAAATCAGTACTGCTCATACTTTTTTTGCACCCTGAATAGCCCTTAAAAACATGCAACATTTTACACCCGGCGGGGCTTTTGGAAGGGCCGGCAATAGGCTGAATCTAAGTGCCGGGGCTGCGCGGGATGCCGTCGCGAGGATGCGGGCATCAGCCATTTGCTCACCACTGGGTTGCTGCGGCAAAAAACAATGATGGACACTAAATTTAGCCTCGCCATGGTGGCATTCGCTTGTTGCCAGCAAAGAGCGCCCTGTCGAGGCTGTGCCGGTGATGCTGCAACCTAAATGCGGTCGATGGGCCGCACTGCTCAGTCTAGGACTCCTGGTTCTCCCGCTGGTTCGGGCCGATGATAATGTCAGGGTTAGCATCATCGGCCTGACAGACGTGCAGGAGAAAAATGTCCGCGCCATGCTGACCATGGCCCGCATCAGCGCAAATGCGTCCAAAGAAGCCGTGGAACTGGCAGAAGACCGTGCACCGGGCGAAATCAGCAAGGCGCTGGAGACATTTGGCCACTATCGTCCAGTCATAACGGCAGCGACTGTGGATCATGGCAGCAAGGGCTGGCATGCCGAGTTCCGCATTGATGCTGGGCCTGCGATGCCGGTCTCGAAAGTCGAGGTCAGTCTGGCCGGAGAGGCGACAGACGAAGCTGATATGCGGCGTTTGGCGGAGCAATTCCCGCTCAGTGTCGGCCATACGCTCGATCACGCCCTGTATGAAAAGGGGCGCGATGCCCTGCAGCAGGAAGCCGCTGAGCTGGGATTCTTCGATGCCCGTTTCCTTCAGAGGGAACTCAGGGTCGATCTCCAGAATTACACGGCAGAGGTTCATATCCGACTCGATTCGGGCAAACGCTATCACTTCGGCGAAGTGTCATTTGCCGAAACCACGCTGAATCAGGCACTCCTCAAGGGTTTTACCCGGTTCGAGACCGGCGCTCCGTATCGGGCGTCATCGGTATTGGCTACCCAGAAAAGCCTGCTCAACAGCGGTTATTTCGCAAAAGCCGACGTCATGCCAAGGCCTGAAAAGGCGAGCGACGGACGGGTGCCGATTGATGTCGATCTCAGCATGGTGCCGCGTAACCGGGTTGATCTTGGGGGTGGCTATGGCACCGATACCGGTCCGCGCCTGAGTTTTGGATACCGCAACCGCTATATCAACAGTTACGGCCATACGTTTCAGGCCAGCGCCAAACTGTCGCTGATCTGGAACCAGATTGACGCGATGTATGCCATACCCCTGGCCGACCCCGAGCGGGATCAGCTGGCCTTCACCACTAAACTCGGGCTGGAAGATACGGTCGCTGGTCGGGCCAAGGTGGCGCGGGCGGGGGTGCGGCACTCCACCACCCGCTGGGATTTGCGGGAGGCCCTGTCGCTGGATTTTCTCCGCGAGAACTTCACCATCGGCGGCGTCAATCAAACCACTGATCTCCTGATTCCAAGCGTCAACTACACATGGCTGGATTCCGACGATGCCATTTTCCCCAGCGAGGGCATCCGCATTGACACCAATCTGGCAGGCGCTGCGCAAGGCTTCGCGTCTGAAGCGTCCTTTGTCCGGCTGCGGATTTACGGCAAAGGTGTCTATAGCCTCAATCCGGATAATCGCCTGATCGCCCGGGCGCAACTGGGCGAGATGGTCACCAATGACTTCGACCGCATGCCGATCACCGAACGCTTTTATGCCGGTGGTGCGCCGACGGTACGCGGTTACCGCCTGAATGAGATCAGCCCCTACAACGCCCAGGGCGAACGCACCGGAGGCCGGCATCTGGCCGTAGCCAGCGTCGAGTATGACCGGGCCTTGTTCGACGATTGGGGTATCGCGGCGTTCTCTGATTTTGGTTATGTGACGAATGATTTTAATGACCCGGTTAAAACCGGGGTGGGACTCGGAGCCCGCTGGCGTTCGCCGGTTGGACCGGTCAGGCTTGATGTCGGTGTCCCTCTGGGCAAGGCGCTGGATCCCGTGCAGGTTTATCTCATTCTGGGGCCGGATTTGTGAGGCGTCTCCTGGCTCATGTCGGCGGATTGGCACTGCTCACATTGGTGGCGGTGATCTACTGGTTTGCGCTGACCGAAGCGGGGCTGCAAAGACTGGTTCAGGGTGCGGGCCTATGGCTGCCGGGGTTTACGGTAGGGCGAGT
>JBILXN010000141.1:0-6397 GCA_044378425.1 Methylococcaceae bacterium | reverse complement strand
AAGGAGGCCCTTACCTACGAGCGGCAGGACTTCTGGGAAACCACATCGAACAAGCAGCTCAACTTTCTGCAGCATATCGTCAGCATGCTGAAGGTGGACGGCAAAGCGGCCGTGGTGCTGCCCGACAATGTGCTCTTTGAAGGGGGCGCCGGCGAGAAAATTCGTCGCAAGCTGTTGGAGACCTGTGAGGTACACACTGTTTTGCGCCTGCCCACCGGCATCTTCTATGCCCAGGGCGTGAAGGCCAATGTGGTGTTTTTTGACGCCAGACCCAAGGATGGACAGATCCACACCCGGGGCATTTGGTTCTACGATCTGCGCACCAACACGCACTTCACGTTGAAGACGCGCCCTCTCAAACGGGACGATTTGCAGGATTTCATCGCCTGCTACAACCCGGAAAATCGCCACGAGCGTGTGGCTACAGAACGATTCAAGTGCTTCAGCTACGATGAACTGATGGCACGCGATAAAGCCAGTCTCGACCTCTTCTGGCTCAAGGACGACAGCCTGGACAACCTGGATGATCTCCCGCCACCGGATGTCTTGCAGCAGGCGATCATCGACCACCTGGAAGCCGCCCTGGCTTCGTTTCGGGATGTAGCGATCGGACTGCGGAGCCCCTGATTTTTTCGGTGGGCTCAGGAGGCCCGTCGGTACACGGTCAACCGTCCGCCGCCATCATGTGAACGCCCAGCCCTGATTGGGTGGGCCTCTCCCTGCTTTTTAGCAGCGGCTCACGCCGATTAAACAACTCTGGGTCATCAGCGCAGGCCGCCGGCAACCTGGCCCGCAATCTGTTCATTAAGGGACTTAACAAAGTATCATCAAGGCTTTGTAGCCCTCTGGAAATCCCATTCAATGAAGATACTGATCGTCGGCGGCGGTGGCCGCGAGCATGCCCTGGCCTGGAAAGCAGCCCAATCCCCCCTGGCTGAGGCCGTTTACGTCGCGCCCGGCAATGCCGGAACGGCTCGTGAGCCCGCGCTGGAAAACGTCGCCATTGCGGCAAGTGATGTGCCGGCCCTGCTGGCCTTTGCCCGTGACCACGCCATTGATCTGACCATCGTCGGGCCGGAGGCGCCGCTGGTTCTGGGAATTGTCGATCAGTTTCGGGCTGCGGGGCTCAAGTGCTTCGGGCCGACTCAGGCAGCGGCCCAACTGGAGGGCTCCAAGGCATTTTGCAAAGATTTCATGGCCCGTCACCAGATTCCAACCGCGGCCTATGCCACCTTTACCGAGGTCGATCCGGCCATCACCTACATCCACCAGCAGGGGGCGCCCATCGTCGTCAAGGCGGATGGTCTTGCGGCCGGCAAAGGCGTCGTCGTTGCGAAAACCGAAGATGAGGCCATCACAGCCGTCCGCGACATGCTGGCCGGTGATGCTTTTGGTGCGGCCGGCCACCGTGTCGTCATCGAAGAGTTTCTGAGTGGCGAAGAAGCCAGTTTCATTGTCATGGCCGACGGGGTTCACGCGCTGGCCATGGCCAGCTCGCAGGATCACAAGGCCCGCGATGACGGCGACACTGGCCCCAATACCGGCGGCATGGGGGCCTATTCGCCGGCACCAGTGGTCACTCCCGCCGTCCATGAACGGGCTATGGCCGAGGTGATCCTGCCAACCCTGCGCGGCATGGCCAGCGACGGAATGCCTTACACCGGCTTTCTGTATGCCGGATTGATGGTTGCGCCTGACGGTAGCCTCAAGGTGCTTGAGTTCAACTGCCGTTTCGGCGATCCGGAAACCCAGCCGATCATGCTGCGTCTGAAAAGCGATCTCCCGGTCCTGTGCCTGGCTGCGCTTGAGGTCAAGCTGGATACCTTGGAGACTGAGTGGGACGAACGCCCCGCCCTCGGCATCGTGATGGCGGCGGGAGGCTATCCGTTCGAGTACCGGCAAGGCGATGCGATCGACGGTCTGCCCACCGAAGAGGGGCCTGATAGCAAGGTCTTTCACGCCGGCACCACCCTGGTCAACGATAGGGTCGTGACCGCTGGCGGTCGGGTTCTGTGCGTGACGGCACTGGGCCGCACGGTGGCAGAAGCCCAGCATACTGCCTATGCCGTGGCGGCCGGCATCCATTGGCCCAACGCCTTTTACCGGTCCGATATCGGCCATCGCGCGCTTGATCGTTAAGCGCGAGAGCCTTTTCAGGCGGCTGATTATAATGATGACCCCAAGACAACACCTACCGACGTTTGAGACCGCATGAGTTCAGATCAAAGCATTCAAGACGCCACGCTCTCCCCGGCACAAAATAGCCTGCATCGTCTGCGCCACTATGTCACCAGCCAGGTACTGGGCCAGGAGGTGCTGGTGGAGCGTATGCTCATTGCCTTGCTGGCAGATGGCCATATTCTGGTGGAAGGTGCACCGGGTCTGGCTAAAACCCGCGCCATTAACGTACTGAGCCGCGGGATTGAGGGCGATTTTCACCGGATTCAGTTCACACCTGACTTATTGCCTGCCGACCTGACCGGCACCGAAATTTACCGGCCGCAGGATGGCTCTTTCCATTTCCAGACGGGTCCGCTCTTCCACAATCTGGTGCTGGCCGACGAGATCAACCGCTCCCCCGCCAAGGTTCAGTCCGCCCTGCTCGAAGCCATGGCGGAGCGGCAGATCACGGTGGGCCGGGTCACCTATCCGCTGCCCGAGCTGTTCATGGTCATGGCAACGCAAAACCCGATCGAGCAGGAAGGCACCTATCCATTGCCGGAAGCCCAGCTTGATCGTTTCATGCTCTACATCCGGATCGGTTATCCGGAGGCGCAGCACGAGCGAGCCATTCTGCATCTGGCCCGCGCCGAGGCCCGACAGAGCCAGCGCAACGCCGCGACTCATTTTGAGCCCATCCCTCAGGCTGAACTATTCACCGCGCGCCGCGAGGTACTGGAACTGTATCTGGCTGATCCACTGGAGGAATACCTGCTGCAACTGATACTGGCGACCCGCAATCCTTCAGCCTACGGTGAGGACCTGGGGCGCTGGCTACAGTATGGCGCGAGTCCCAGGGCGACCATCGCGCTGGATCGTTGCGCCCGCGCCCGCGCCTGGCTACTGGGCCGCGATTTTGTAGCGCCGGAGGATATTCAGTCAGTCGCGCCCGATGTCCTGCGCCATCGACTGATCCTCAGTTACGAGGCCGAAGCCGACGGCATCAGCACTGATACCGTGATCGCGGAACTGTTACGCCGGGTTGCGGTACCCTGACACTTTTTACCGTCGCTGCCGATGCGACGCTGGAGACTCACGCCATGCATGACTATCAGGCCGAATTTATCCGTTACGCCATTGATTGCAATGTGCTGCGCTTCGGTGAGTTCACCCTCAAATCAGGCCGGAGCAGCCCCTATTTTTTCAATACCGGCCTCTTCGATTCGGGTGCCCGCATGGACCGGCTGGGCCAGTTTTACGCCGAGGCCCTGCTGCATGCCGGCCTTCATACCGACGTCATCTTTGGCCCCGCTTACAAGGGCATTCCGCTCGCCTGCGCCACCGCAATTGCACTGGCGCGCATGACCGGCCGCGAAATCCCTTTCAGCTTCAACCGCAAGGAAGCCAAGGACCACGGCGAAGGTGGCACCATCGTGGGTGCGGCCCTGCGAGGCGAGGTACTGATCATCGATGACGTCATCACCGCTGGCACTTCGGTACGGGAGTCTGTGGACATCATCCGTGCGGCTGGGGCCACGCCCTGCGGCGTTCTGATCGCACTCGACCGTCAGGAAAAAGGCCGCGGGGCGTTATCAGCGGTTCAGGACGTAGCGGCGAACTTTAATACCCCGGTCCACAGCATCATCAACCTCGACGACATTATTGAGTATCTGGCAGACGCCGGCAGCACAAGCGAACGCGAGACGCTCTGCCGCTACCGGGCAGAATCAGGCGTGCCATGACCCTTCTGGGCGGCCTCTACCGGATCGGCCTGCTCGGTAGCATACTCGTGCCCTGCGTCCTGGCGGATACCTATCGCTGGGTCGACCCAAAAGGGGAGGTCCATTATTCCGACCAGGTGCCTCCCGACCAGATCGGCAACCGTCGGGCCAAACTAAACGCGCGTGGCTTCGAAGTGGATGTGATTGAGGCGCCAAAAACACCGGAACAACAGCGCCGCGAACAACTATTGAAGCAGTTGCGATCACAGCAGGAACGGGTGCTCAACGAGCAGCGCGATCAGGACAGGGCGCTGATGCGCACGTACCGCAGCACCGATGAGATTTTGCTGGCGCTGAAGGTGAAACTGGATGGGCTGGACAATGTCGTCAAACTGACTCGGGCCAGCATTGAGCGGGAAACCTCCTTTCAGGCCAACCAGGAGCAGAGAAACCAGAGCTACATCAGTCAGGGACAAGCCACCCCGCAGGTTATTCGTGATTCACTAAACTCGACGGCGCGACGTATCACCGCCTACAAGGAACAGATAGAGCGCACCGAAAACGAGAAACTGGCAACGACCGACCGCTTCAGCCGGGACATCAGGAGATTCCAGGCCATCAGGGCCATGCAGCAGAGAAATGAGAACCTGCAGGTCGACTGGAGCCATGCCGTGAGCATGGCCGATGTGGCCGGCAAAAATGACATCATCATCAGCGCCATACAGTGTAGTGGCGATGCCGAATGTGCCGCCTCGTGGCTACTCGCCAAGGATTATCTGACCGGACCTGTCGGACGAACACTCTCTGTCGAGACCGAGAAAATACTTCAGACCCCCTACCCCGCCAACGATACCGATTTCGGCATCACGGTAACCCGTATTCCGGGCAACGGCAGGCATGTGATCTTTCTGGATGTCGTCTGCCGGCCTACGTCCATCGGCGAGCAACTGTGCAAGGGTGAAAGGGTACGCGGCGTTCGCTCCTCGTTCATCACCGCGATGAAAGCGACCCCCGAACTGGGACAAACCAGCCCCGCAGCGCCCGCGCAGAACGGGAGGCCGACCCAGCCTCCCCCCTAAGCGTCGGGCCTGTCCGCCAGAGGGCGCGCGGGCTTAAACCCAAGCCGACAGGGCGCCGATGCGCGATGGCATCAGCAAGGTGCCGATACCGCGATCGGTCAACAACTCCAGCAACACCGCATGTTCGATCCGGCCATCGATGATGTGGACACTTTTGACACCGCCCTTGAGCGCGTCGGTTGCACAAGTCACTTTGGGAATCATGCCGCCGCTGATCGTGCCATTGTCGATGAGTTCATCGACCTCGGCGAGGGACAGGCCGGTCAGTAACGCGCCCTGCCTGTCCAGTATGCCCGCCGTATTAGTCAGCAGCAGAAGCTTCTCGGCTTGCAGGACTTCAGCCATTTTACCGGCCACCAGATCGGCATTGATGTTGTAGGAAAAACCATCCTCGCCCACGCCAATAGGGGCGATAACCGGAATAAAATCGCTTTGCACCAGCGTGTTGACGATACCCGGATCAATGCTTCGGACACGACCGACATGACCCAGATCGATGATTTCCGGCTCATCCGTTTCGGGCGAACGTTGTGTGACGGTGATCTTTTCAGCGCGAACCAGATCACCATCCTTGCCGGTAAGACCAACAGCCGCGCCGCCGTGCTGGTTGATCAGATTGACGATCTCCTTATTGACAAGCCCCCCCAGCACCATTTCGACCACGTCCATGGTTTCCGCATCGGTGACGCGCATGCCCTGAACAAACTCGGAGGTCTTGCCCAAGCGCTGCAACAACTGGCCTATCTGCGGGCCACCCCCATGCACCACCACCGGATTGATACCCACCAGCTTCAGCAGCACGATATCGCGGGCAAAGCTGTGCTTGAGATGCTCCTCGGTCATGGCGTTGCCGCCGTACTTTATGACGAGGGTCTTGCCTTTGAAGCGCTTGATATAGGGCAGTGCCTCAATCAGGACATGAGCAATATGGGAGGCGGTTTCAGTTTCCAGTGCGGTTTGTTTTTCCAACGGTGTCTCTTGGTTTATCTGCGTTCGAATGGGAATGAGGCCGGTGCGGTCCGATAGCGCGGCGGGTTTTAGCGGGTACCGGTATGGCCGAAGCCGCCCTGCGCCCTTTGACTCTCGCTAAAGTCGTCAACCTGCTCGAATGCCACCTGTACCACCGGCACGAATACCATCTGAGCAATACGGTCACCGACCGCAATGTCGAAGGCGACCTGACCCCGGTTCCAGCAGGAGACGAATACCTGCCCCTGATAATCCGAGTCGATCAGCCCTACCAGATTGCCCAGCACGATGCCGTGCTTGTGGCCAAGACCCGAACGGGGTAACAGCACCGCCGCCAGATTCGGGTCAGCCACATGAATGGCAAGGCCGGTGGGGATCAGGTGGGTTTCGCCCGGATGGACCGTCAGCGTCTCATCCAGGCAGGCCCGAAGATCAAGCCCGGCAGCACCAGGAGTGGCGTATTCAGGC
>JBILXN010000140.1:0-6507 GCA_044378425.1 Methylococcaceae bacterium | reverse complement strand
AATTAAACGAAAAGACAGAAAGCGCCAAGCCAGCCCACGGCGACTATGCCGGACCTGGCAGTGTGCCGAAAATCACCCTCGGGGGCCCCATCTATAGTATGAATTTCTTGACACATTATCCACGGATTGCTAGCTTTTAGCACTCCCCGCCCGGGAGTGCCAACTCCTGACCTTCGAGATATTCATTGCCAACATCCTTGCAACTGACCGCGCGCGCCCAACACCTGCTCAAGGTGCTGGTTGAGCGCTACATCAATGAAGGCCAGCCGGTGGGCTCCCGGGTATTGTCGAAGGATGCGGGACTCAATTTAAGCCCTGCGACCATCCGCAACGTGATGTCCGACCTTGAGGAAATGGGGCTGATCACCGCCCCCCACACCTCTGCAGGGCGTATGCCCACCGTTACGGGCTACCGTCTGTTCGTCGATACCCTACTCACCGTCACGCCCCTGCAACAGGAAGTCACCCTGCAGTTCAAGGGCAATCTGGATTCACAGGACTCCCCCACCGACCTGCTGGAGACCGCCTCACGGCTGCTCTCCGAGGCGACCCACATGGCCGGCGTCGTCACCCTGCCGCACAGGAATACCAGCGCCTTCAGACAAATTGAATTCCTACCCCTGTCCAACCAGCGCATATTGGTGATTCTGGTGACCGAACAACAGGAGGTACACAACAAGATCATCCAGTCACCTCGACACTTTTCGAGCGCCGAACTACAGGCCGTAGCCAATTTCCTCAACAGCCATTATGCCGGCAAGGATCTCACTCAGATTCGGGAACTGCTGCTCAGGGAAATGAGCGACACCCGCCAACGCCTGAGCCAGGAAATCATTGATGCCGCGGCCATCACCGAACTGGCCTTGAGCGGCCACGAAAAGCGCCACACCCCCTTTCTGCTGACGGGCGAACTCAACCTCATGGATTTCTCGGAGCTCGCCAGCATGGAGCAGTTCCGCAACCTTTTTGAAACCCTACAACGCAGGGAGGCCATCGTCAGCCTGCTGGACCGCTGCATCGAAAGCCCCGGCGTAAAAATCTTCATTGGAGAGGAATCCGGCCATCGTGGCCTCAACCAATGCAGCCTGGTCACAGCGTCCTACTCGGTCAATGATCAGATCATGGGGGTACTTGGCGTCATAGGGCCGACCCGCATGCAGTATGAGCGCGTCATCCCGCTCGTCGATATGGCGGCAAAACTCGTCGGTGCGGCCTTGAATCACAAATCTCTGCCCCCACTCTAGGACAGAGTATTCAAACCCGGTCTTGCTGCCCCATGCGCAACAAGGCCCCACCCCAAAACCAGACATCACCCACGGAGTTGCGCTTGATGAGCCAAGATGACACGTTGCCGGAAATTACACCGGAAGAATTTGAACGACCCACCGAGCAGGCCGGGGAGATCGCCGCAGATGAGGCGCCCATCAACGTCCTATTGATCGAAGCCACCCGTCGCGCCGAGGAGAACTGGGAAAAGCTCCTGCGTACTCAAGCCGAGTTTGAAAACTTGAAACGACGCTCGGAAAAGGACCTGCAGAATGCTCATAAATTCGGCCTCGAAAAGTTTGCCCGCGAGCTGCTGCCTGTTGCGGATAGCCTGGAACTGGGGCTGAACGTGGAAACCAGCGAGAACCCCGAGGCCCAAAAACTTCGGGAAGGAATGGAACTGACCCTCAAGCAACTCATGAGCAGTCTGCAAAAGTTCAATGTGGCAGTGGTTGATCCCGCCGGTGAACGCTTCAACCCGGAACTGCACCAGGCCATGGCCATGCAACCTACTGATGACGTGGAACCCAATACCGTGATCAAGGTATTCCAAAAGGGTTACCTGCTGAATGAACGCTTATTAAGACCTGCCATGGTAGTGGTTGCCCAAGCCGTTCAATAGTCTGCCCACAAGCGGCTTGAAAACACACCGGCCAACCCCATATCCACTTCAAGTCAGTCGACTCAGCTCACTACAACGAATAACCCGGAGAATTAAATGACAAGAATCATCGGCATCGATTTGGGCACCACCAATTCCTGCGTGGCCATCCTTGAGGGTGGCAAGCCCCGCGTGATCGAAAACTCTGAAGGCGCCCGCACCACCCCATCGATTGTGGCCTTTACCCCCGACAATGAAGTTCTGGTCGGCCAGTCCGCCAAACGTCAGGCGATCACCAACCCCAAGAACACCCTGTACGCCGTAAAGCGTTTGATCGGACGTCGATTCAAGGACTCTGTCGTGCAAAAGGACATCCATCTCGTCCCCTACAATATCGTCGAAGCCGACAACGGTGACGCCTGGATTGAAGTCAACGGCAAAAAAATGGCCGCGCCGGAAGTATCCGCCCGCGTCTTGATGAAGCTTAAAAAAGATGCGGAGGCCTTCCTCGGCGAGGAAATCAAGGAAGCGGTCATCACGGTACCGGCCTACTTCAACGACTCCCAGCGTCAGGCTACCAAGGACGCCGGTCGCATCGCCGGTCTCGACGTGAAACGCATCATCAATGAGCCCACCGCGGCAGCCATGGCTTTCGGGCTGGATCGCAAAAAAGGCGACATGAAGGTCGCGGTTTACGATCTGGGCGGCGGCACCTTCGACGTCTCCATCATCGAAATTGCCGAAGTCGATGGCGAACACCAGTTTGAAGTACTGTCCACCAACGGCGACACTCACCTCGGCGGTGAAGACTTCGACCTGCGTGTCATTGACTGGATCTGCGAGGAATTCAAGAAAGAGAACGGCATCGACCTGCACAACGACCCGCTTGCCTTGCAGCGCCTCAAAGAAGCCGCAGAAAAGGCCAAGATCGAACTGTCGTCCAGCCAGCAGACCGACATCAACCTTCCTTATGTCACGGCGGACGCCAGCGGCCCCAAACATCTCAACCTGAAACTGACCCGCGCCAAACTGGAATCGCTGGTCGATGACCTGGTGATGAAAACCCGCGGACCCTGCGAAACCGCCATTAAGGATTCAGGCCTGAAAGCGAAGGATATCGACGAAATCATCCTGGTAGGTGGCCAGAGCCGCATGCCTAAGGTCCAGGAGATGGTGAAAGACATTTTTGGCAAAGAACCCCGCAAAGACGTCAATCCGGATGAAGCCGTCGCACTGGGTGCCGCTATTCAAGGTGGCGTCCTGGGTGGGCAGGTCAAGGATGTACTGCTACTGGACGTCACCCCGCTGTCACTGGGCATTGAAACCCTGGGCGGTGTTATGACCAAGCTGATCGAAAAGAACACCACCATTCCAACCAAAACCGGGCAGGTGTTCTCGACGGCGGAAGATAATCAGACGGCAGTCACCATCCATGTTCTGCAGGGTGAACGTGAAATGGCCAAGGACAACAAGTCACTGGGTCGCTTCGACCTGGCCGATATCCCTCCGGCACCGCGCGGCATGCCACAAGTCGAGGTTACCTTCGATATCGACGCCAACGGTATTCTGCATGTATCGGCCAAGGACAAGGCCACCAACAAGGAGCAGTCGATCCGCATCACTGCCTCCAGCGGTCTGAACGAGGACGAGATCCGGCGCATGGTTCAGGACGCTGAACTTCATGCCGACGAAGACAAGAAACTGCATGAACTGGTGCAGGCTCGCAATCAGGCTGACGCGCTGATTCATGCCGCCAACAAAACCCTCACCGATCTGGCGGATGGTGTACAGGCGGATGAGAAAAGCCAGATTGAATCGGCTATTGCCGATCTGAAGGAAGCCATCAAGGCAGACGACAAGGACGAGATCGACCGCAAAACCCAGCATCTGACTGAGGTTTCCGGTAAACTCGCCGAAAGGCTCTACGCTCAGAAGGCTGGAACTGAAGGTGCTGGGCAGCACGAAGAGCATTCAACACCCGGCTCGAACGATGGCGATGACGTCGTTGATGCCGAGTTTGAAGAAATGAAAGACGACAAGAAGTAAGCAATACCCAGCGCGGATTGCAACGCGGGGCGGCGATGCCGCCCCACCTCCACAACCGATTTCTCAAGCCGCGGACCCTGTTCGCGGCGGTCTGCGTTATGGCCAAAGAAGATTATTACCAACTCCTCGGAGTCGCCCGCAATGCCAGCGACGACGACATAAAAAAGAGCTTTCGCCGCCTGGCGATGAAGTATCACCCGGATCGCAACCGGGACAATCCCGAAGCTGAAGAGCAGTTCAAAAAGATCAAGGAAGCCTACGATGTGCTGTCCGATCCCAAGAAACGCTCGGCTTACGATCAGTTCGGCCACGCCGGTGTCGATCCCTCCATGGGCGGCGGCCAAGGCTTTGGTGGCGGCAACTTCAGCGACATCTTCGGCGATGTGTTCGGCGATATCTTTGGCGGTGCCGGAGGCCGTGGGCGCGGTGGCCCGCAGCGGGGGGCAGATCTCCGCTACAACCTTGACATCACGCTGGAAGAAGCCGTCGGCGGCACCGAAAAAAAGATTCCGGTACCCACCCTGGTGCCGTGCGAACCCTGTGAAGGAAGTGGCGCTAAAAAGGGTACCAGCCCTGTCACCTGCCCCACCTGTAACGGGCATGGCGCGGTCCGGATGCAACAGGGCTTTTTTGCGGTGCAGCAAACCTGTCCCACCTGCCGCGGCTCAGGCAAGCAAATCAAGGATCCCTGCCGCAGCTGTAATGGTCAGGGCAGGACCCAGCAAACCAAGACCCTCTCGGTCAAGATACCGGCGGGCGTCGATACCGGCGACCGAATTCGCCTGTCGGGCGAAGGCGAGGCCGGCGAAAAAGGCGCATCGCCGGGTGATCTTTATGTTCAGCTCAGCGTCAAGGAACACGCCATCTTTACCCGTGATGGCGCCAATCTTTACTGCGAAGTCCCTATCAGCTTTCCGACGGCGTGTCTCGGCGGCGAACTGGAAGTCCCCACGCTATCCGGCAAGGTCTCACTGAAAATACCGGCCGAGACCCAGACGGGACGGATGTTCCGACTGCGCAGCAAAGGCGTCAAACCGGTCCGGGGCGGCAGTGTCGGCGACCTGATGTGCCGGGTGCGTATCGAGACCCCGGTCCATCTCGACAAGGATCAACTGGAACTGATCCGAAAGCTCGACGAATCGTTGAGCGGCGGCGGTAGCCACCACAGCCCGCAAGCCCACGGCTGGCTTGATGGTGTCAAGCAGTTCCTGGACAAGATTGGGCTGTAATCACTCACAGCCCATATCAACACAGTGAGTGGGCGCAATCAGCGCCCACTTTTTTGCCCACACGCTCACGTTAATTTAAGGGGACACCACCATGATCAGAGTCGCCATCAATGGCGCAGCAGGCCGCATGGGCCATGCACTCATCAAGGCATGCCATGAGGATGACCGCCTGCAGTTGACCGCAGCTCTGGAATGGGCCGGCAGCCCCGCCATTGGCGGCGATACCGGCACAACAGCGGGACTACAACCGCAGGGCATCGCCATCAGCGGCAGTCTCGCCGCCGTGATGGACGACTTCGACGTACTGATAGACTTCACCCGTCCTGAGCCCTCCCTGGAAGCGCTGGCCCTGTGCCGACAGCACGGCAAACGAATGGTCATCGGCACCACCGGCTTCAGTGCCGAACAACGCGCCGTAATCGACGAGGCCGCTCGGAACATTCCCATCATGATCGCGCCGAATATGAGCGTCGGCGTCAACCTCTGCCTCAAGCTGCTGGAGATCGCCGCCAAGGTGATTGGTGACGACACCGATATCGAGATCATCGAAGCCCACCACCGGCACAAGGTGGATGCGCCCTCAGGCACGGCTCTGCGCATGGGTGAGGTCGTTGCCGCCGCACTTGGTCGTGACCTCAAGACCTGCGCTGTCTGGGGGCGGCAGGGTCATACCGGCGAACGCGATCCGAAGAGCATCGGGTTTTCGGTGATTCGCGCCGGGGATATCGTCGGGGAACATACCGTCATGTTTGCCGACGAGGGTGAGCGGGTGGAAATCACCCATAATGCCTCTAGCCGCATGACCTTCGCTAAAGGGGCCATGCGGGCAGCGGTCTGGCTATCATCCCAAACGGCCGGTCTGTACGACATGCAAGATGTTCTGGGGCTTGGCTCAGCTCACTGACCAAAACCAACGGGCAAAACTCGGCAACGGGCTGTTTCAGCGAAATCAAGCCGCTCGTGCATTGATTTATAGTGAGTCTCTACCCACAGATTTTGAAGTTTTCCGAGATTCCCTGGGGTGGTCGGTGGACAGATACGCGATTCAGACCTCAACGACCGCATTTGAAATGCCGATCCTTCTCCATCTCTATCCCCTTCATACCGTCACCCATCGGGTGACCTGCTACTAAATCATGTGCCGAATGACAGGATGGGGTTACAAGCCCGATTCGGGAAGAACTGGGACCGACATTTAGCGCACGCAGGCGGGCCGCGATCATATTGGATGACCCTGAGACCGTATGATAACCAGAGACTACGATCTTGCCGGATTTCCGATCAATCGCAACGCCAGTCCCGACATCGTTGCCCGGACCCAAGTCAATGTTAACGACGCCATCGACGGTGCCGTCATTTGCAGTG
>JBILXN010000139.1:0-6521 GCA_044378425.1 Methylococcaceae bacterium | reverse complement strand
CGGCAATTGCACTGGAAGATGCGGCGCGTTGTGCCCTGGTATCGCTGGACTCCACTATGAAAAGTAACATTAGCGTGGGGCCGCCGGTCGATTTGCTGCTCTATAGGAAGGACAGCCTGACAGCGAATGCATGTCTTAATCTTGATCTGGCTTCTCCCTTCTACGCAGCTGTTCAGCAGAGTTGGGCTGAGGGAATCCGTGCCGCATTCAATCAACTGCCCCGATTCGACTGGGAAACTTAAACGGCGCTGTTCGGGCATGTTCCCGCCTATGGGTCTGGAGCGCGGTTGTTGCACCAGCTTCGGGCGTTCATGACCGCTACATGAGAGTTTAAATGTCAGGCATACCGGGGATCTGAACCAGACTAGCGCATTATCCTGCGCAGATTTCCCGTAGATAGCCATTCAAAACCGATCGGGTCTCCACCGATCCTGCTTCTTTAGTGTTTGGCATGGCTTCTGCTAATAGACGGTTGAGGTTCTCACTAGAGATTTCGATCTGTTCCATGCAGGAGTATTAAAACCATGAAGTTCGTTACTGCCATCCTTAAACCATTCAAGTTGGATGATGTCCGCGAGGCTCTCTCCGAAGCAGGTATATCCGGCATCACCGTTACCGAGGTCAAGGGTTTCGGTCGACAAAAAGGCCATACCGAGTTGTATCGTGGTGCCGAATACGTCGTCGATTTTCTGCCCAAGATAAAACTCGAAATCGCGGTGACCGACGAACAACTGGATGTCGCGCTGGATGCTATTTCGGTTACGGCCAACACCGGCAAGATCGGCGACGGCAAAATTTTTGTAACCAACCTTGAGCAGGTCATTCGCATTCGTACCGGTGAGACCGGTGCCGATGCACTTTAAGGGGGTAATACCATGAAAAAAATTCAATTTTCTCTGATCAGTTCTGCCCTGTTACTGGGACAGGCGGGTTTCGCTTTGGCAGATGCTGCCCCTGTTCCCAATAAGGGGGACACCGCGTGGGTCTTGATCTCGACCATACTGGTCATTCTGATGGTTCTACCTGGGCTTGCCCTGTTCTATGGTGGCATGGTGCGGGCCAAGAACATGCTTTCTGTGCTGATGCAGGTTTTCGTGATTTTTTCGCTGATTGCCATACTCTGGGCAAGTTACGGTTACAGCATCGCCTTTACCGAAGGCAGTGCCTTCTTTGGCGGTCTCAGCAAAGCCTTCCTGAAGGGCATCACGCCTGATTCGGTGGCGGCCACGTTCAGCAAGGGGGTGGTCATTCCTGAATATGCCTATGTAGCGTTCCAGTTGACCTTTGCTGGCATTACGCCCGCTCTGATCATCGGTGCGTTCGCTGAGCGGGTTAAGTTTTCAGCCGTACTCCTGTTTGTCGTGATCTGGTTCACCTTTGCCTATCTGCCGCTCGCTCACATGGTGTGGTACTGGGCAGGTCCTGATGCCTACACCAGTGCGGATGCAGCGGCTGCGGCAGGTGCCACTGCAGGCTTCCTGTTCCAGAAGGGTGCGCTTGATTTTGCTGGCGGTACCGTGGTGCATATCAATGGCGGCATCGCCGGTCTTGTCGGTTGTATGTTAATCGGCAAACGCATCGGTTATGGAAAGGAATCCATGGCTCCGCACAGCGTTACGATGACCATGATTGGTGCTTCATTGCTGTGGGTGGGCTGGTTCGGCTTCAATGTCGGCTCCAACCTCGAAGCTAACGGGCTGGCTGCACTTGTATTCGTCAACACCCTGCTTGCCACCGCCGCTGCCACACTCGCCTGGATGGGCGCTGAATGGTTGATGCGCGGTAAGCCCAGCATGCTCGGTGCGGCTTCCGGTGCGGTGGCTGGTTTGGTTGCCATTACTCCAGCTTGCGGTTGGGCGGGCCCCATGGGCTCTATTGTGCTGGGTCTTATTGCCGGTGTTGTCTGCTTCTGGTCCGTCACCACGCTGAAGAAACTGTTGGGGTACGACGATTCACTGGATGTGTTCGGTGTACACGGTGTGGGTGGCATCATTGGCGCACTCGGTACTGCTGTTGTCGCTTCTCCCGCATTGGGTGGGACGGGGGTATGGGACTATGTCGCAAATGCTGTTGGCGAATACAGCATGAGCACCCAGTTGATGAGCCAGGCCTGGGGTGTGGCTATCGCGCTGGTCTGGTCTGGCACTGTGTCTTTCATCGCATTCAAGGTCGTGGATATGCTGATTGGTCTTCGCGTCAAAGAGGAAGATGAACGTCAGGGTCTTGATATTACCGAGCATGGCGAAACGGCTTACCACCTATGATTTTTCCCTGAGTGGCTCTTGCCTTGGGTGCCTTCGGGCACCCTTTTTTTTGCTGCGGCTTTAGAATCTAGGCTTTCGCTCCTGCTGGTATCAGTTACTCAGACGCTCTGGCCGGGTTTACTGATGGCCTGTCCGAATCAGTGCAGATCAATATCTCATCTGTGATTGAGCCGTCAGCATCTTGCCGGGCACAAGGAAAGGGCCTCAACGATCCCGCTTCGCGTATACTACTCCGCCACCAATGCTCTGCATTAAGCAGAGGTTATTGAATCTCTTACCCTCCTAATCAGATAAAGTCATGGTTGAAATCCAGTATGAATTGCGTGAGCGTGATCTTGTTGCGTTCAATGATCATCAGCTAAAAAATTCCGAGCGGGTCCAGAAGGTTCTGCGTCGCCACCAGGCTTCCATCCCGGCCGTTCTCATCCTGATTGCCTTGGTCGTCTGGTTCTATTATCAGGACACCCTCTCCGCTGCCTGGATCGGAATCAGCGCTGGCGTGTGGGGTCTGGCCGCGCCGTTTTACATTGGCTGGAGTGCCCGTCGGAAGATATTGCGCATGTATGCCCCGGAAGAAAAGGAGCGCATTCTGGGGACTTATACCCTTCGGGCTGAGCCTGATGCCCTGGTTGAGATCAGTCGGGCAGGTGAGTCTCGCATCAAGTGGGAAGATATCCTTAGGATTGAGGCTGGCAAGAACTACGCTTTTATCTTTGTCACGCTGGATTCCGCACTCATCATTCCGCGCGCCACGGTCACGGTCGGTGATATCGCCGAATTCTTCGATGACTGCCAGGAACGAATCGAAAAAGCCTCCTGAGCAGATCTCGTGATCTTCCATCCCTCGTAATATGTAACCAATAAGGCATGATCAACGCTAAATCGGTGAGTCTTCGTCGCGGGCAGCGGGTGCTGTTCGAGAACGCCTCGTTTACTTTGCACAAGGGGGAGAAAGTCGGTATTACCGGCACCAACGGTGCGGGTAAGTCCAGTCTCTTTGAGCTGATATTGGGTACCTTGCACCCGGAGGCCGGCGAGCTGAGCCTGCCGCCGGGTTTGGAGATCGCCCATGTCGCCCAGGAAACCCCGGCAAGTGACCGGTCCGCTCTGGACTATGTGATGGACGGCGATCGTGCATTACGCGCGATACAGGAAAAAATCCAGGTCGCCGAAGGAGCGGATGACGGAGTGGCGCTGGCCGACCTCTACGTTTTGCTGGATCACGCCGGCGGCTACGAGGCCAATGCCAGAGCCGCTCGCCTGATGCACGGTCTCGGGTTCACGCCCGGACATGAACACCGTTCCGTCTCCGAATTTTCGGGGGGATGGCGGGTACGTCTAAACGTCGCTCAGGCCTTGATGTGTCGTTCCGATGTTTTGCTGCTGGATGAGCCGACCAACCATCTTGATCTGGATGCCGTGATCTGGCTGCAGGACTGGCTGGCCAGTTATCCCGGTACGCTTTTGCTGATTTCGCATGACCGGGACTTCCTCGACGATCTGGCAACTCATATTCTGAGTATCGAAAACCAGACCGTAACGCTGTACACCGGAAACTACACGGCCTTTGAGGTTCGTCGCGCCGAAATACTATCCCAGCAACAGTCCTCATTCGAACGGCAACAGCGGGAATTGACCCGCATTCAGGGCTTTGTCGACCGTTTCCGCGCTCAGGCGACCAAAGCACGACAAGTGCAAAGCCGCATCAAGGCACTGGACCGGATGGAACTGATTGCCCGTGCCCAGGTGGATTCGCCCTTTGAATTCAGTTTTCGGCAACCTGAGAAGTCGCCATCGCCACTCTTGAAGATCGACGAGGTTGCTGCGGGTTATGGCGATACACCGATATTCGCCAATGCAAAACTTACGATCAATCCCGGCGATAGATTGGGCTTGCTCGGACCTAACGGGGCAGGAAAATCCACGTTCATCAAACTGCTGGCCGGTGCACTGCCCGCACTGACAGGGGAGCGTCTGCCGGCACAGGATCTTCGTATCGGCTATTTCGCCCAGCATCAGCTTGAGCAGTTGATACCTGATGAAAGCCCATTGCGGCATATGCAACGGCTTGACCCCCGGGCCAGCGAGAAGGAGTTGCGAAATTACCTGGGTGGGTTCGGTTTTCGTGGTGATCAGGCGCTGGAGCCGATTGGTCCCTTTTCCGGCGGTGAAAAATCACGATTGGCCTTAGCCTTGCTGATTTACATCCGACCCAATTTGCTACTGCTGGATGAACCGACCAACCATCTTGACCTCACTACCCGCGATGCTCTTAGTCTGGCCTTGCAGGAATATGAAGGTGCACTGGTGGTGGTTTCGCATGACCGGTACCTGCTGCGTACGGTCGCTGATCAACTGTGGCTGGTCGCCGATGGGGCGGCCAGTCCGTTTGATGGCGATCTTGACGACTACAGGCGCTGGCTGAGTGAGCGTCGCAATGCCGCCAATCGTGAAAAAAACAGCAAGAAAGTGCCGCTTGCGCCCCCGCAGCAACGCACTGACAGCGACCGTCAGCGGCAGCTCAAGCCTTTGCAGACGGCCTTGCAGAAAGCCGAGGCGGCCATGAACAAGTGGTTGCTGGCCCAGCAAGAACTGGTTGAGAAACTGGCTAATCCTGATCTGTATCAGCCTGATGGCGTCGGCCGGCTACAGCAGTTACTCAAGGAAAAGGCAAGTATTGAAAAATCGGTCGCTGACGCTGAAAACCGCTGGCTTGAGGCCAGCGAGGCCGTCGAATCCGCTTCGGCAAACTAGGCGATATTGAACATTAACCGACACAACGGGTTCATCATCGGCAAATAACCCGATACATCCAAACGTTGTGATTGTGATGTAACGGCGTGATTGGGTCTTGGATGAATTCATACCCCAACCCGCACTGTATCGCTCCATCTCTGCATATCACCCGGAAATCTCAGGTTACGGGTCCCCCCTTGTTCAGGCTATTGCGGGGTGGATTTACCCAGTGCCCTCACGCGGGCTTGCTTGTACGATAAAGGGTGAGCACTTGGGTCAACTACATCCGAAGCCTTCGAACGGTTTTACGTCAAGACCAAAGACAGTCGCCGTCAGTGGTGGTGCCGCTCGCATGGATCTGCCCGAGGGGGGGGCAGGCAACTGATGTCCCTACTGGAAACAGAGCGGTTGAGGGATTCTGCGTTCAGATTCAGTTCATCTTCTCTATGTACCCTTCAGTCGGCGCGATTCTGCGACATTCACTGAACGAATAATCATATTCGTATTATTTATTGGTTGTGGTTAAGGTAGCCCCTATACTCGGTGCGCGTCGGCGGCGTGGTTAGTTACATCTGAGATTTCGGTCCAAACCTGCGGGTAGTATCACCAAATAACAATAACCTCACTTCGATAGACTTTGATATGAGAGACCGTGCCAGAATTGCAAATATGACGCATAACATGAGTGCCTCAGCCTCATTCGCATCCAGGCTTGGTGCAGGCCTCCTTGGGCTGGTATCAATCACCGTCCATGCTATCGAGGCCCCGACGGGTTACGATGGCTTAAGCAACGGCTATCTGACACAGCAAAGCTACAAGGAAGCGCTTGCAGAGTTCAATCTGGTCCAGACCATACCCACGGGGTTAGGCCCAGTTTTTAATGATTCTTCCTGCCAATCCTGTCATAGGGGACCCGTCGATGGGGGCACGAGTCACACCAAGGTGACGCGCGCCGGCTACTTCGATGGAGTGAATTTCATGGACCCACCCGGTGGCTCCCTGATCCCATCGCGTGCGATTGATCCATCAATACAGGCTCGTGTGCCGCGAGATGCCAACGTAAGAACTACCCGTACTTCCTTGAGTACATTAGGTGACGGCTATATTGAGGCCATACCTGATAGTGCCATCATCAAGATCGCCAAGAGCCAGCCCAGTCTTTCGAAAGGCCTCATTAAAGGTGAGTATTTGATGGTCGATATACTTGAGGCAACCGGTAAACAGGCCGTAGGTAAATTCGGCTGGAAAGCGCAGCATGCCAGTCTGGTTTCTTTTTCTGCCGATGCTTACAGAAATGAAATGGGTATTACGACCCCGCTTTTCCCCACTGAGGCCACCTCCAACGGCAGGTCAGTCGACCGATTTGAATCTGTAGGCCAGCCAAACGATAGCAACGATGGCGTCATTCTTGCCGCCAACTTTATGCGGTCCACCAAAGCGCCAGCCCGAACGCCAGGTTCCCCTGACCCAAAGCAGCCTAATCAAAGCCAAACCGCACGTCAGGCTGCGCTCAAACAGGGT
>JBILXN010000016.1:0-21427 GCA_044378425.1 Methylococcaceae bacterium | reverse complement strand
GACGATCCAACCTGACAGAACCAGGCGCGCGCTAAAACGTTGGCACCCTATTGTCATGCCTCATTATCGTTGTTTAACCGCCACCATACAACGTATTCCATTAGCAAAAGGGTGACATCCGACTCCTAAAGACAAAGATTGCCCCATCCCTAATCGTTCAAGAGCCTCTTTTTTACAGTACGATGAGCACCCCCATACACTAGAGTTGATCTCAATGTCCTCACCAGTATATGACGTTCTCATCATTGGCAGTGGTGCTTCTGGTCTTAGTCTGGCGCTCAGACTGGCGGATAGCACGAGGGTTGCCGTGATATCCAAAACGGCATTGACTGAATCAAATACACTCTACGCACAAGGTGGCATTTCAGCTGTACTTGATGCTGAAGATTCTATTGAATCGCATATACAGGACACGCTTGCCGCAGGGGCCGGTCTCTGCGATCACGATATCGTTCGGCTAGTCGTTTCACAAGGCAAGTCCTGTATAGAGTGGCTGGTGAAGCAAGGCGTGTCATTCACTGAGGTCGCATCCGACAATGGCGCGCATCAATTACACCTGACACGCGAGGGCGGCCACAGCCACCGGCGGGTTGTGCATGCTGCCGACGCCACCGGGCGGGCTGTCGAGACGTCCCTTGAGCAGAAAGCCAGGGCCAATCCCAACATCGACTTGCTCGAATTTCACACTGCAATCGACCTCATCACCGGCAGCAGGTTTGGCAAACCCGAACAAGGCGTGCTGGGGGCTTATATACTCGACTGCAGAGTCCAAAAGGTAAAAACCATTCGCGCCCGGCATGTCGTCATCGCGTCCGGTGGTGCCAGCAAGGTCTATCTTTACACCAGCAACCCCGATATCGCGACCGGCGACGGCATTGCCATAGCCTGGCGGGCGGGTGCCCGTGTTGGCAATATGGAGTTCATCCAATTCCATCCTACCTGCCTCTATCACCCTCAGGCCCGCTCATTCCTGATATCTGAAGCGCTGCGGGGCGAAGGCGGTCGCCTGATGCTCGCTGATGGCACACCCTTCATGCAGCGGTTTGATGCGCGAGCCGAGTTAGCCCCCCGCGATATCGTCGCCCGGGCAATAGACCATGAAATGAAACGTCTCGGGGCAGATTGCGTGTTTCTCGACATATCGCATCGGCCGGCCGACTTCATCAAAAGTCACTTTCCCACCATTTACACCCACTGCCTTGAATTCAATATCGACATCACCCGCGACCCTATCCCGGTCGTTCCGGCCGCTCACTATACCTGCGGCGGCATAATCACCGACCACCGCGCCCGCACCAATGTACCTGGTCTCTATGCCATAGGCGAAGCCGCGTGTACTGGGCTGCATGGAGCCAACCGCATGGCGAGTAATTCGCTGCTTGAGTGCCTGGTCTTTGCCAAACAAGCCGCTGACAGCATTCTGAGCAGTCTTTCGGAGCGCCCCATACCACCGGAACCACCGGACTGGGATGAATCTCAAGTCACCGACTCTGACGAAGAAGTTGTCGTGTCCCATAACTGGGATGAGATCCGTCGCTTCATGTGGGACTACGTCGGTATAGTGCGCACCAATAAACGATTGCAGCGGGCACTGCATCGAACCGACTTACTAAAACAAGAAATAGCCGAGTATTACGGAACCTTCCGGGTAACCACCGATCTCCTGGAGCTCCGTAATCTGGTGATCGTCGCTGAACTCATTATCCGCTCTGCGTTGTTAAGAAAGGAAAGCCGCGGGCTTCACTTCACACTTGATCACCCCGATATCGATAACGCACACCCACCCCGCAACACCATACTGAACCCGAATCACTGATGGACAAAGCGTCCGAGAGCTTAACTGACCTACCGTCCTGTGAGACCATGAACGCGATTGAAATAACCGCGCCGGGTGGTCCCGAAGTGCTGGAAGCCTGTCGGCGCCCCATTCCTGCGCCAGGACCGGGCGAAGTACTGATCAAGGTTCTGGCTGCCGGGGTCAACCGCGCCGACCTCATGCAAAGGCGCGGGCTCTATCCTCCACCCAAAGGCGCCTCCGATATTCCGGGGCTGGAGGTGGCGGGCATCGTTGTGGCGTTGGGCCCGGGAGTCCAAACCCCCCGCTTGGGCGAACAGGTCTGTGCTCTGCTCACCGGCGGCGGCTATGCTGAGTATTGCTGTGCAGACGCCCCTCTCTGCCTGCCCATCCCTGGCGATCTCTCCATGACTGAAGCTGCCAGTCTGCCGGAAGCCTGTTTTACCGTATGGGCGAACCTGATAGAAATCGGCCAACTACGCCACGGCGAAAGGATCCTGATCCATGGCGGTGCCAGCGGTATAGGCAGCTACGCCATACAATTAGCCAAGACCTTGGGAGCGGAGGTATTCGCCACAGCAGGCAGTCCCGCCAAATGTGACCTGTGCGCACAACTCGGTGCCCACCCCATCAACTACCGCGACGAAGATTTCAATCAACGCATACTGGACCTGTCCGCAGGTTACGGCGTCGATGTGATACTCGACTTGATCGGTGGTCCCTATCTGAAGCAGCATCTCGCGCTGCTAGCGCCCGGCGGCAGGCTCATACTCATTGCGACTCAGGGCGGGCCAAAAACCGACATCAACCTGTTACCCATTTTGCTCAAGCGCCTGACCATCAGTGGCTCCACACTACGGAGTCGGCCTCTGGCCGCCAAAACCCTGCTTGCCGAGGCGCTGCAAGCCAAGCTCTGGCCTCTACTGATAAACCGGCAAATACGCCCTATCATCGACCGCAGTTTAGCCCTGGCCGATGCTGCCAAGGCCCATCAGGTGATGGAGCGAGGCGAACATATGGGCAAACTGATCCTTAACGTGGCAGATGCCAATGCCCACATACCTTAAACCCGGACTCACCATTCTGGTGCTGATGCTTAGCTATGGCGCCAGTGCGGATGTGGCACTGGGACTGGCCGCGGCCGCGGCCATGGACTGGCACAAAGCACTAGCCGAATTCAAACCGGCGGCCGATGCGGGAGACCCCAATGCCGAGGTCAATCTCGGCAACCTCTACATGCGCGGACTGGCGGTGACGCAAAATTACGGCGAGGCGGTCAAGTGGTACCGTAAATCTGCCGCGCAAGGAAGCGTGGTCGGTCAGCGCAAGCTTGGCGTTTGCCATTTTTACGGCTTGGGTGTCAGCAAGGATCACCTTGAAGCTGCCCATTGGTTTCAGAAAGCAGCGGAACAGGGTGACCCGGAATCCGCCTCGGTGCTCGGAGGTCTCTATGATCAGGGCAATGGACTCCCCAGAGACCGGGTGCGCGCCTATTTCTGGTATTCGGTCGCTGCGGAATACGGCCACGTGGCCGCCACCGATTTACGTGCGTCAATGGCCGGCGAGTTGACGCCGGCAGAACTCAATGATGGGCTCGCCAGGGTGGCGGCTTGGCGGCAACAACAGGGCATCACGCTAGATCCAGCGGATCCGAAACATCCACCCGACAGTCGATCGGATCAACAGCCCGCATCCAAGCGCAAGACCGGTAAGGGCAAGGGCCACTTGCCTGGTTCGTCTAAACGTATTCAGCCGAAGTGACAGACGTAATCCAGTACGTCGGTGGTTTCAATATCGAACCCGCTGTTGCCTGCCACTTCGAATGACTGACCCGCACCGTATGATGCCCAGTCTGACTCACCGGCAAGACGGACGCGGCAAGTACCAGAAACAATCTCCATGATTTCTGGCGCTGTGGTGGCAAAAGTCAGAACGGAGGGGAAGATGACACCCAAGGTCTTGCGGGTTCCATCATCAAACAGGACTGTGTGACTGACACAGAGGCCATCAAAGTAGATGTTGGATTTTTTAACGACGCTGACTTTATGAAATTGGGACATGAGTTATCTCTGGTTAAGGTTGACTGCGAAGTATTGCAGCAGGAGGGACTCAGATCAAAACGACCATAATGCCGATGAGTGCCACGCATCCCAGAATCCGATATGGCCACCAGAGTTCCACCCATGCCAGCCTGACTTGGGTGACCCTGATTTTGCTCCAAAGTATCACCTTGGGGATCACATGAGTACGGCAATGCCGCCACCCCCAGCGCAAGAGGAAAAACATCAGAACAATCTTCAGTGGCGTCAAACCCAGTGCCGTTGTGATCTCTGAGTAGCGATGCGCGTCATGCTGAAAGTGCTGCTTCATCCAATCAGCAAGCTGATCCTCCAGCCATTCCTCAGGCGCTTCGATCAGGACCAGCCAGATTTTCTCCAGGATCTCGAACAGAATCTCCAGAAGATCAAGTCCTACATCAAGGAATACCTCCCACAGACCTATGAGCAGCAACAATCCGCCGCCGAACCAGATCAAAGGCTTCCAACTAGGCTGTATACCCGTCAACCCTTCCGGAATCTGGGCCTTGCCAGTTTCGGTGTCTCTCGAATCGGAACCCATGGTTATCTTGACTATTAGTACGGGGATTGAAAGGGGCGGAATCGTAGCCTTGATTGACTGCCGATTCAAGCCAGAATGCCGCTTCGTCAGCCTATCCTTACAGAAGTTCAGAAGGCTTGGGCTAGCGTCCATCTATGATATAGTTCGCACGCGGAAAAGACCGGAACCAGCAAGGCATTTGTTCGACCTTGAGCCATCCTATGATGGCACTGCACTAGCTTATAACCACAGGCGTCACAGAAGACCCCGACCCATAAGAAACCATTGAGAGCTTCATGGAAATTAAAGAATGGCTGCAGGTCTGGCAGTTCGAACACAACCCATTCGTAACTTTCGATGCTGATAGGGATCCGTTCCTCCAGACTGCGATGGTGGAAAATACCTCACTCAGGTCTGTGCTGTTCCATATCGAGAAGCCTAGCCCTTACGTTATTTTCGCGATACGCGGCGCGGGCAAGTCATCAATGCGGATTGACACCGAGCGCTACCTCAACGATTACCGCGATCAAGTGCTGGTCATATCTTACGTCGAATTCAACGAACTGCTAGCCGAAGTCGCAAAACCGCGCAGCCTGCCGCTGGAATATGCCTCTGACAAATCGGCTCTGACCCGGTTCTTTAAGCGGAAAAAGGAAATCCCTCTCAGCCGCGACCCCCGCATGACGCTGGATGATCACCTGGATTACATTCTCAAGCTGGGTATAGAGGAACTCTATCGAACCATCAGCGAAACGCCGAAAGAAGATCTGCTCAAGAACAACCGCGAAATCGCAGAAAAATTTCTGCTATTGATCGCCCTGTACTATGCATCCAATGACCTCTCGAGCAAAGTATCGACCCTGCGTCGTGTCATGGAAATTGCCGGTTATCAGAAGAAGAGCAGCTTCTTCCTGAAAAAACAGGCGAAATTCATCGCTGGCGAGATTTATCGACACATCCGCGGGGTACCTGTATCGCTGGAAGGTACTGTGAAGATCATTCAGGAAATCGGCGTCGGTCTATTTGAATTCCACGGTATTCCGAGAACTACTGAAAATCGCTTTACCCTACTTAAAAGCTTCATGGATTTGGTCCGCTACTTCGGACTCTCCGGGGTTTACCTGCTGGTTGACCGTGTGGATGAACCCACCAGCATCAAGGGCGACCCCGAAAAGATGCGGACGCTGGTCACCCCTCTCCTTGATGACCAACTGTTCCAGATCGATCATCTCGGCATCATCCTGTTCCTGCCCTACGAACTACACGATCTTAAGAAGTACTACCGAAGCGACCGCATCAAGACGATATCGTCCATCAACTGGTCGCCGGATAATATGATCCGTCTTATTGAAAAACGCATGAATGTGGGACGGAGACCCGGCAGCCCGCCCATTCATCTGTCAGACATCTTCGAGGACGAGGGGGAGAGCAAGGCAAACTTCATTGTGCGCCAACTCACGCCAAGAAACGCTTTCCGACTCCTCAGCATCATTCTGGAAGAACACTGCCAGACCGTCATTTATGGCGTGAAAATTTCCACTGAAGTCTATGAGTCAGCGGTACAACGATATCTCATAGAGAAAGAGGGATACTAGAGCTAGCAACCCTAGACGCAGGCAAATCCCAATATGCAACCGGTAGCGGGGTAGCGGGGTAGCGGGGTAGCGGGGTAGCGGGTACGTTATCCCGATTCAGAATCAAAAGGCTGGAAACCCCACCCCCATGTAGGTGATGATGGCCGGAGCGGCTGTGTATCCCCGATGACAGACACCATCAAAAATTGGCCCTATCACGGTCATCAGCACCACTCGCATCGCCAGACTGCATTGGGATAGTCCTAGCTAGCGTATTGAGCCACGCTTAAAACAGCTAACCAGATCACCTTGCCGACAGAAAACGCACCGAGTGCGTCCAAAAATAGGCCGCTATAGGCTTATCAACTATCCTCAAGTTCGAAAACTGCCTCCATCCCCCGTAATCTCCGGGGCCGGTTTACCTCACCTGACCATGACCGCTTAAGGATTGGATTGAAACAACCCATCCGAGCCCCCCCACGAAACCAACAACTGGAGACGGCAATACTTCATGATCCAAATCGCCACAAGAGATCGCCGCCCTGACTTTTCAACCATTGCCTTTCAGCCCGCCATTCCGGCATAAGCTCGCTCACCAACGCCCAGAAATCAGCCGAATGATTGCGGTGGCGAATATGGGACAACTCGTGGACAACGACATATTTCAGCGCACTCGCAGGTGCAAACGCGAGTGTCCAATTAAGATTGATGTCATTGCGGGGGCCGCAACTGCCCCAGCGGGATTTCATTTGCTTGATCCGAATTTCACGCGGGTGCAGGTTGTGGGTTGCCCCGCACTCATGGCTGATCAGCAGCGTTTCTCGCTGCATCCAAGGCCTGATCCAACCGAACAGTGCCGCCCTGATATGACGATCTATCTCAACAGGGCCATCTGCCGGGCTGAAAACTTCGAAAGGCCCCTCATCATGCTTGACCACGCGAAGTCGTTGGTTATGGGATTTCTGGATGAGTACGGGGGTTGATACACCCCGAAATGGAACGACACTACCTGACGCCAGTAGAGGCCGGATGCTGGAGTGCTGTGCGCTCGCCCTGCCCTGCGCTTCGGATAATTTGCGGGTTATCCAATCGCGTTTCTGCTCAAGAAACCGCACCGCATCAGCTTCGCAGGTAGCCAGAGGCACCACCAACTCAATACCACTGGGCTTGACCACGATTCGAACATTACTCGCTCGCCTGCTGCGACGAATCAGATATGGAAAATCGCCCATCGGTGAATTCAGGAATGGCGTATGGCGAGAATTTCCAATGCCTTATCGCCGGCGGGTCGTTTCCAGGTCACCACATCACCGACCCGCGCATTGATTAACGCCCTTGCCAGCGGCGATACCCAACTGACCCTACCTTCGACCACGTTTGCCTCACCTTCTCCGACGATCACGATGCTCAAGGTTTCACCATGGGCATCTTCGATATCGACCGTAACCCCGAAACGCACCGTGTCCGGAGTCTGTGCTTCTGGCGAAACCAGTACCGACCGTTTGAGACGCTCGGCATAGTAAGCGGCATCTCGCTGTAGCTCCTGACGCCGCTGTTGACTTGCCAGATCATCTTTTCCGAGCAGTTCGCTCAAACCCTCAGTTGCCCGCCGCAAGTGTGTCCGTAACTGCATCAGCCCGCGCGGCGTGACATAGTTGGTGTGCGCACTCATGGGGCGCCCAAGCCCGCCCAGATCGGCTTGGCTGTCGTTTTCCCTAACGAAGGCCCGACTCATGGCACCGCCTCACGCTCATCAGCAACACGAGCCGCCAGCATTTCCGCAGCTAACCGGGCAAGCTCTACCGAGGCATTACGTTCGCCCAGTATAGCTTTTACCCTAGACAAGTCCGCACGCATCGCAGCCGCATAATCAGGATCATCCAACAGTCTGCCAATCTCTCCAGCGATATTTGCCGGGGAGGCCTCATGCTGGATAAATTCGCGCACCACCGATCGACCGGCCAGAATATTCGGCAGACCTATGAATTCAACACTCACCAGCAATCGACCCAGCCAGTAACTCAGCATCGACAACTTATAGACGATCACCATAGGAACACCCAGTAAGGCGACCTCAAGCGTAGCCGTCCCGGACACCGTAATAACGGCGTTGCAGCATTGCAATGCGGCGTAATCCTGCCCTTTAATAATGGTCAAACGGCCACGATCAAACCCTTCCAACCCCGAGTTCAGAGCTTCATCCGACACCGAGGATGCCTGAAACAGAAGGAAACGGGCAGAAGGATAGGATTCGGCTAACTGCCGGGCCGATGCAAGTATGACGGGCATAAGCCGCCTGATTTCATTGGCTCTGCTGCCTGGCAACAGACCAATAATTGGTTCCGCATTATTCGCCAGCCCCAACGCTGCACGCGCGGCGGTTTGAGTGGTCTGCGTCTTCACCTTGCCTGCAAGCGGGTGACCGACATAAGTTGCCGGCACCTGATAAGCCTCGTAATACGGCAACTCGAAGGGAAAAATCACCGCCATGTGGTCGATAATCCGACCATAGCTCGCCACTCGACCTGGACGCCATGCCCATACTTGCGGGCTAACATAAAACAGCACCTTGACCCCACAGGCCTTGGCGGCCTTGGCCAGACGGAAGTTGAACTCTTTGTAGTCGACGCAAATCAACAGGTCGGGTTTACGCTCGCAGGCAACCGACTGCATCAGAGTAAGTGCCTGACGAATCTCAAGATAATGCCGGGCAATTTCAGCAAGGCCGATCACGCCAATGCCTGACGAGTCATAACAGATATCTATGCCGGCCTCGCGCATGGCTTGTCCACCCATGCCTATGCCACGAATAGTCGGCACTAGTGATCTGAGTTCACGAAACAGGGCTGCCGCATGCTGATCTCCGGACGCCTCGCCCGCAGAAAGCATGATCAAAGGCGTTGTCTCAGCCATTCAGGGCAGTGCCTATGACCTGAACGATGCGGCGGACATCAGATTCTTCAAGTTCGGGATAGATCGGCAAGGAGAAGCAGCGCGCCGCCACCGACTCAGTCACCGGCAGAGAAAGCCCTGCGTAGTCTGCGGCGAATACGTTCTGTTTATGCAACGGTACCGGGTAGTAAATGGCCGAGGATATCTCGGCTTTTTGCAGTGCAGCCATGACAGCCTCACGCCGATCACAAAGCAACGTGTACTGGTGATAGACATGGACACCCTTTTCGTCCTCGTAGGGCGTTTCCAATGGCAAATCCGCCATCAGTTCCGAGTAAAGATGAGCCGCACGGCGACGGCCCTGATTAAATTCATCAATGTGCCTGAGTTTGACCCGCAGGATAACTGCCTGCATCTCATCGAGACGGCTGTTATAACCAATCGCGTCATGGTAGTAACGCACCTCTGAGCCGTGATTTCTGAGCATCTTGATCCGTGCGGCGACCTCATCTGACTGGGTACTCACCAGACCGCCATCACCATAACAACCCAGATTTTTGCTAGGGAAAAAACTGAAGCCTGCACTCACCCCCATGCTACCCGTCTGGACGCCATTGATACTGGCCCCAAACGACTGTGCACAATCCTCGATCAGCAGCAGGTTGCGGGCCGAACACAGCGCAACAATAGCGGCCATATCGGCAGGCTGGCCGAATAAATGCACCGGCATCACTGCCCGGGTCTTGGTGGTTATAGCCGCTTCGATGGCCGCCGCCTCAATGTTGAAGGTGCGGGGATTAATATCGACAAATACGGGCTTTGCCCCGACATAGCGTATGGCTTCAGCGGTGGCAATAAAGGTAAAAGGCGAAGTAATGACCTCATCTCCTGGACCTATACCAGAAGCCAATAAGGCGAGATGCAAGGCATCTGTGCCGGAAGCGCAGCCTATTGCATGCTTAACCCCCAGATAAGTAGCGGTCTCCTCTTCAAAGGCTCTGACATTGGGGCCAAGAATGAAGGCGCAACTGTCAAGAACCTCCGCCACCCCACGGTCAATCTCGTCCTTGAGATTCAAATACTGGGTTTTCAGATCGACCATTGGGATCATGACGTTACTCTCTCTTCTGCGGCTATGATTTTAGCAAACGGGTAATCTCTATGGCCGTAGCCAGTGCCCGGCGTCCGGCGAGGCCCGACACTAGCGGTTCACGCCCTTCACGAATGCAGGCCACAAAATGCCGAATTTCTTCGAGTAGCGCATCGCCATTTTCGAACACCGACTCCTCACTGGCGATTTCCGGTACACCTGGAAACATTTCTCGCTCGCCCTTTCGATACTGAGCCAGCACGCGGTTTTGAAAATCGACCGATATATAGCAATTAGGCATGAACATCCGCATTTTCCGCTCAACCTTAAGGCTGGCACGACTGGCGGTAACATTGGCCACGCAGCCATTCTTGAAGGTCAGACGGGCATTAGCAATATCGGTATCATTGGTCAGAACGGTTACCCCTTTGGCATCAATGCGCTCAACCTCCGAATCGACGATATCCAGAATAATGTCGATATCATGGATCATCAGATCAAGCACCACACTCACATCATTGGCACGTGGATTGAACGGTGCCAATCGATGAGACTCGATGAACAGAGGCTTTTCGTGGATGAGATCCAGCCCGAGTATGGCGGCATTAAAGCGCTCAAGGTGACCGACCATCAGTCGCACATCTCGCTCGGCCGCCAACCGTATCAGTTCATCTGCCTCCTCAACCGTGACCGTCACCGGCTTCTCTACCAACACATGGGCACCAGCATCGATAAAGTCCCGCGCCACCTGGAAATGCAGACTCGTAGGGACAACAATGCTTACGGCATCGACCTGACCTAGCAACTCCCGGTAATCGGTAAGGCCCCGGGTATTAGTGTTATCCGCAACAGCTTGAGCCGCTGCCGGATTGCTGTCGACTACCGCGACCAACTCGCAACCGTTCAAAGCCGCGTATTTCTGGGCGTGGAATTTACCAAGATAGCCGGTGCCGATCACCGCACATTTAAGGGATTTCATAGCTACTCCGGAAACCGTCTAGTGCGCTTGCTTACTCTTCATGGCGGCTACGGGCTTCAATAAATCCGAGAAATCCCCCTCGTTTTGACTCGGCTGCCAGCCAGTCCCGAAGGTAGGCCAGTTCTGCCGTATCGGGCAGGTCATCAAGAGACTGTCTGGCCTTCAGTCTTCGAAAAGCTGTAGAGACTGCCTTCAGACGTTCACCCTCTATCCCGGCACGGCGCATGCCTACCAAATTAAGCCGGTAATGCTTACCCGGCCTACCGCCCACCATGGCAAACGGCAGGGAATCCTTGTTGATGCCGGCGAGCCCTTGCAGGATGGCAAAACTGCCAATCCTGCAAAACTGATGAACCATCACTCCACCACCAAAAAAGACCCTATCCCCCACCTGAACATGCCCTCCCAGGGTTGCTCCGCTGGCGAGGATATTGCCAGTGCCAAGGCGGGCGTCATGGCCAACATGAGTGTTGTTCATAAAGTAATTGTCGGAGCCGATAACAGTCGAAAGGCCTGATCGGGTCGCTCGGCTGATGGTAACACCTTCTCGAAATACGTTACGGTCACCAATGTCGAGATAGGTCACAGTCGTAGGCTCAAAGCTGAGATCCTGAGGCACACCACCCAGCACGGCATGCGGATGGACATGATTGCCGCTGCCCATTCGGACATAGGGCCGAACCACTGCGTGCGACTCAACTGTGCAATCGTCGCCAATCAGACCAGGCCCTTCTATTACCGCAAAGGCGCCAACCGTCACGTTGGCACCCAATGTCACATCAGATGCAATACAAGCTGTGGGATGAATCATAGTTTTGTGATTGATTAGTCTGGCCCCGTTACCCTCTGGGGTGGCAACGAGCATGAAGTTCCTTAAGCCGTTCCTCAGCGACATGGGTGTATATCTGGGTGCTTGAGAGATCGCTATGGCCCAGCAATAATTGTACAACCCGTAAGTCAGCCCCGTGATTCAGCAAGTGAGTAGCAAAGGCATGGCGCAGCGTATGGGGGGACAAGGGTTTATTGATACCACCCTTCATCGCATACCTCTTGATAATGTACCAGAAGGCTTGGCGAGTCATCGCCGAGCCGCGCTCTGTTACAAAAAGATCGTCTGTTTGTCGCCCACCCAAGATAAGTGGTCGTGCGCAGACCGTGTAACGTGATATCCATTGCTCGGCGATTTCCCCTAGAGGCACCAACCGATCCTTGCTACCCTTCCCGATCACTCGCACCACACCCTGTCGCAGATTGACTTGGGAGACGGTCAGGCCTATTAGTTCACTGACCCTGAGACCGGTAGCGTAGAGGACTTCCAGCATGGCTCGATCACGACAACCAAGAACTTCTTCCGTGATCGGCGCATCCAGCAAACGCTGAACATCCTGCTCACTCAGTGATCCCGGTAGTGAACGCCCTATTTTAGGTGGCTCAATAAGCAAAGTCGGGTCTTCCCCTATCAACCCCTCCCGCAACAGGTAGCGGTAAAATTTGCGAATGCTAGATAATCGCCGCGCCATACTCCGGTTCGATGCCTGCTGGCGATATTTATCAGCCAGATAAGCCTCAATATCAGCAAGATCGACTTCACATAATGTTTTGCCAAGCATTGATCCAGCCCAAACCTCGAAATGAGTCACGTCACTTTCATAGGCCTGTTGTGTATTATGGCTAAGCCCCTCCTCAACCCACAGCGCATCGATAAAACGCGAAATCAACGTGATTTGTGTCGATTTTTCTGCGGACTCAATCAAATCGGCTAGCCTCATGCTGCAACAGCCACGACTTGACGGCCAGCATCGGGCCATCGGTGCAACCGCAGTATCCACCCAATCCGTGCGCGCCGACAATACGATGGCAGGGCATGAGAATGGGCAATGGATTAGCTCTGCAGGCTCCTGCCACCGCTCGCGGACCACCGCCAATCAATGCGGATAGACCTCCATATGTTTTGGTATAACCCGCCGGGATACCCAACATTGCAGACCATACACGACGCTGAAAGGCTGTGCCAGCCAGCACTAAAGGTAAAGAAAACGCCAAGGCAGGTTCATGAAAATACCGCATCAATTGATCACTGGCCTCTCTAAGCAATGCATTGTCAACGGTTACCCTATGCAGGTTTTGAACGGGTGGTGGCATCAGTTCAGTAGCAACTATAGCGCCAAATCTCGCCGATATTCGGACGCCACCAAATGGAGCCGGTATCACTAGCGTTTCAATAGAGTGGCTATTGGTGCAGTGGAAGGACATTTCAATTAACTTTGGCCCTACCCAAAATATGAAAAAAGGGCAACCATGGTTGCCCTTTGATTCTTCGTAGCGCCTGAGCGCCCAACCCGAGAAACTAGATTTTTTCCTTGATGCGAGCGGCTTTACCTGTCAAATCTCTAAGGTAATAGAGTTTAGCGCGCCGGACGTCACCACGACGCTTTACCTGAATTTCCTGAACCTGGGGGCTGTAAGTCTGAAATACTCGTTCCACCCCCTCCCCATGAGACATCTTACGGACGGTGAATGCCGAGTTATAACCACGGTTTCGCTTCGCGATCACGATCCCCTCATATGCCTGGAGGCGTTCGCGGTTACCTTCCTTCACCTTCACCTGGACGACTACGGTATCACCCGTAGAGAAGGCGGGGATTGTCTTTCCACTCATCCATTCAGTTTCGAGTTCTTGAATAATATTCGTCATCACGTTTACCTATCTCGATTCTTTTCAAATAAAAATTCTTTTTGGTACTCATCCAATAGCGCCTTTTGTTCGCCATCTAGATGCATTTTTTCCAGCAAATCAGGACGCCTAACCCAAGTCCTTCCCAGCGACTCGCGGAGTCGCCAACGCCGGATTGCCTCATGATTGCCAGACTGCAACACATTTGGTACTAACTGGCCTTCAATACTCTCCGGCCGCGTGTAGTGAGGATGATCCAGCAAACCTGACATATGAGAGTCTTGCAACGCAGAGTCCTCATGCCCCAACACACCCGGGATGAGCCGGGTTACTGCATCGAATAGCACAAGTGCGGGCAATTCACCCCCACTCAAAACATAATCGCCTATGGACCACTCTTCATCTACTTCTGCATTAATGAAGCGCTCATCAATGCCCTCATATCTCCCAGCAAGCAGAATAAGCCTGGGAACCTTGGCAAAGTCATTAATAGCTTGCTGATTTAACAGACGTCCTTGCGGGCTTAGATATATGGTCTTGGCAACCAGATCGGAGTCTTTCACCACAACCGCTAAAGTTCGCTTCAGCGGTTCTACCTTCATAACCATGCCGGGCCCGCCCCCATAAGGGCGGTCATCTACGGTGCGATGCCTGTCTTCAGTATAATCACGCGGATTCCACACCTTGAGATCAACCAGGCCCTTGGACAGTGCGCGGCCAGCCACCCCCTGAAAAGCGGCCTGCCTTACCATCTCAGGAAATAGTGTCACTATATCAAAGCGCATCAGCTTGCGCTAAAACTCAGGATCCCAATCCACAGTAATAAGAGAGCGGTCCAAATGGACGTCTTTTATGTATTCTCCCAACACAAAAGGTATTAATCTCGAACGATCGCCCTCGACTTCAAGAACGTCATTGGCGCCTGTTTCCATCAGGCCGACCACTCTTCCCAAAGCGATACCGTTTACAGTCACTACATCAAGCCCGACGAGGTCAGACCAATAATACTGACCTCTCTCAATTGGAGGCAATGACTCTCGGGGTACAGATATGACAGTTCCAGCAAGTCCTGCCGCTTGGTCTCTATCTTGAACATTGGCTAACCTAGCCACCACCATACCCGCATGCGGCTTACCTTCAACCAAGTCCAAAACTACACCGACCCCGGTCAACCAAGGGGTATAGTTAAGAATATTGGATGCTGGGGAAGTATGAGATTTGACCTTGATCCAACCACGCACACCATATGCCCCGACAACAACTCCTACAACTACCTGCTTGGGCATCACATCAGGACCAGTTCAGAACGATGACCTAGACCTCAACAGCCTTCTTGCCAAATTCCTTGATCAGACTGTGCACACGGTCGGTGGTCTGTGCGCCATGTCCAAGCCAGTATTGAATACGCTCATCATTGAGGGACAACCGCTCAGCACCACCGGAAGCTACTGGATTGAAAAAACCCAAACGCTCAATATAACGACCATCTCGCTTTGAACGGCTATCAGTAACGACAACATGGTAAAACGGGCGCTTCTTTGCGCCACCGCGGGACAAGCGAATGGTGACCATCAAAATTCCTCAAACAATTAGTCAATAGCGGACATTCCGCAGTTTCATTTTAAATAATATCAGCCGAGACATGGTCTATCAAAGACAACCCGCACCAACTTGACTACACAACGAAGGCAATATATTCCAACAACCCTCTAAAAAAACGCATCTCATGCGCGCAGTATATGGCGGAGAGAGAGGGATTCGAACCCTCGATAGAGTTATTAGCCCTATACTCCCTTAGCAGGGGAGCGCCTTCAGCCTCTCGGCCATCTCTCCTTATGAACCTTTAATAACTAGGGATAAAACTCAAGCAAACCCCTAACCAAATCAATCTTCTGCTAAATCAGCATCATGCTCACGCTTGATTCTATCGTAAATTTCTTCACGGTGGACCGAGACATCCTTTGGGGCATTGACTCCGATACGAACTTGGTTACCTTTAACCCCAAGCACTGTAACGGTAACTTCGTCCCCTATCATTAGGGTCTCCCCAACCCTGCGTGTCAGTATCAGCATAAATCATTCCCTTTTAGATCCGCAAACCTAGCAATTAGCGACTCCGCCGTATCCATGGGCTTCGACCGAGCTACTAACAGGTGCCGAACAGCCCGGGAATTGTAGCATCATTCGAGCATTCTTAAACCAATTTTTATCACGACCAAGCTTGATGGCTATCCAGGTTGAAAGCTTCATGCAGGGACCTGACCGCTAGTTCAAGATATTTTTCTTCCAGAACCACGGATATCTTGATTTCCGAGGTGGAGATCATTTGGATATTAATCGCTTCACGCGCGAGCGTGTCGAACATCTTAGCCGCTATGCCTGCGTGTGAACGCATACCGACACCGACTATAGACACCTTGATAATCGCGTCATCGCCACTGTACTCGCGTGCGCCCAACTCTGCACATGTAGCCCGTAAGATTTCCAGCGCCTTGCGATAGTCACTGCGGTTGACAGTAAAAGTGAAATCAGTTGTTCCGTCCTGCGAAACATTCTGAACAATCATGTCGACTTCAATGTTCGCATTAGCTATGGGACCGAGAATACGAGAGGCAACACCAGGTCGATCGGGTACCCCGAGTATGGTCAACTTGGCCTCATCGCGATTGAAGGCAATACCTGAGATCAGGGGCTTTTCCACGCCATCTTCCTCATAACTGATTAGCGTACCGGTACCCTCCTTGAAACTTGAGAGCACCCTTAATGGCACATTATATTTTCCAGCAAATTCAACAGAACGTATCTGTAGCACTTTAGATCCGAGGCTGGCCATTTCCAGCATTTCTTCGAATGTAACCCGGTCAAGCCTTCTAGCCTTGGGCTCAACCCGCGGATCAGTCGTATAGACGCCATCCACATCGGTGTAGATAAGGCATTCCTCAGCCTTTAGGGCCGCAGCGAGAGCAACCGCGGTGGTATCCGAGCCACCACGACCTAGCGTAGTGATGTCACCCTTTTCAGTTACGCCTTGGAAACCGGCGACCACAACCACAGAACCTTCAACCAGATCATTTTGGATCCGGCCGGTATCTATGTCTATTATGCGCGATTTAGTATGCGCGCCATCGGTGACAATAGGCACTTGTGAACCGGTGTATGAGCACGCCTTACAACCCATCTGCAGAAGAGCCATGGTGAGGAGTGCAATTGTCACCTGCTCACCGGTCGAGAGCAGTACATCCATCTCGCGAAGATCAGGTATTTCCTGCGCCTCTTTAGCCAGAGAAATGAGCCGATTTGTCTCACCACTCATAGCCGAGACCACTACGACCACATCCTCCCCCCGCATACGCGCTGCCTGAACATTACTGGCAACCTGCTTGATGCGATCAACGCTACCCACTGAGGTACCGCCATATTTGTGTACGTATACTGCCATGGGCTTAGTTCGCCGTAGTTATCTGCCGTGTCACCCAGTCGATCACTCCATTAAGCGCTACCTCAAGCTGGGCAGGATTATTGCCTCCCGCCTGCGCAAGATCTGGCTTACCTCCACCCTTACCACCTACCTGCATTGCGACAAAATTGACCACATCACCGGCTCTTATTTTGTCCATTATGTCTTTTGAAACGCCAGCAATCAGACTTACCTTGCCTCCACTCACCATGCCTAGGACTACCACGGAACGACCTAACTTGTTACGCAACTGATCAACCAACTCCCTGAGCAACTTAGGGTCAGACTCATCGACTTTAACAGCCAATATTTTTATCCCGGCAACATCGGTAGCACGTAAAACCAACTCATCACCCGACAAACTGGCAAGCCTGCCCTTCAAGCGCTCCAACTCCTTCTCAAGCACACGATTCCGATCAACAATCTGCTGAATCTTCTCCTCGATCTGATCTCTCCCGGCCTTGATCCGCTCGGCTATCGCCAGTAGCAGTCGATCACTGGATTTCACCCAGTCTAAAGCTCCTTTGCCGGTAACAGCCTCAATCCGACGGATACCTGAAGCAACACCAGTTTCACTGACAATCTTGAATAAACCAATATCACCCGCACGCTCCGCGTGGATACCACCACATAATTCCGTCGAGAAACTGCCAATCCGCAATACCCTTACCTCATCTCCGTATTTTTCTCCGAAGAGCGCCATCGCACCAGCGTTCATAGCCTCTTCCCTGCTCATTTGATCTGCCAGAACTCTGTGGTTAGCCCAGATCTGCTCATTTACGATGCACTCTACAGAGTCGAGTTCAGCCAAGGTAAGCGGTTCATAGTGTGAAAAGTCAAACCGTAATCGCTGAGCATTCACCAAGGATCCCTTCTGAAGAACATGATCGCCCAACACCATTCGCAGGGCCGCATGCAGCAGATGGGTAGCTGAATGGTTAACGGCTGTAGCTTTTCTGGTTATAGCATTAACTTCAGCCCTCACTGAAGCGCCGATATAAATGGTCTCGTTCTTTACTTTGCCGTAATGGAGAATAGTGTCAGTCCCCTGCTTTTGGGTATCTAAAACCTCAAATACGGCATCACCCACACGCAAGATACCGCAGTCGCCTATCTGGCCACCGGACTCGGCATAAAATGGTGTTTTCAAGAGAACTACCGCTCCCTTGTCACCCATTACTAACCGATCAACTGATTGTCCGTCCTTATATAAACCAACAACATTCGACTCATCATCCAAGACCTCATAACCAGAGAACTGACAATGGATATTTGCGTCTAAATCATGTGAATAATCAACTGTAAAATGACTAGCTGCCCGCCCTCTTTCGCGCTGCGCTTGCATAGCCCTGTCAAAACCCTCAAGATCAGGGACAATGCCATGCTCACGAGCAATATCAGCTGTTAGATCAACAGGGAAACCGTAGGTATCGTAGAGCTGAAAAACCGTCTCGCCCAAAAGAATCCCATGATCGACGGTCATCAATTGAGACTCCAAAATCTTCATGCCCTGCTCAAGTGTTTCCGCAAATCGCTGCTCCTCCTTCCGCAGAACCTGCTCCACAATCGATTGGGCACTGGCAAGCTCAGGGTAAGCCTCCCCCATTACCGCACAGAGCGGCTCAACCATCTTATAGAAAAATATGTCGCGGATGCCAAGCTTATAGCCGTGGCGTATAGCCCGGCGGATGATCCGTCGCAGGACATACCCACGACCTTCATTGGAGGGCAGCACACCATCAGAAATCAGAAATGAACAGGACCTAATATGGTCAGCAAGAACCCTGAGAGAACTATGATCAGTATCATTTAATGATGCGATCTTTGCTGCGGCCGTGACTAGCGGGCGAAAGAGATCTGTTTCATAATTGCTGTGCACACCCTGCAGAACGGCCGCAATACGCTCTAGACCCATCCCCGTATCAACCGACGGCTTCGGGAGAGGCGATAAATTACCATCAGCCGATCTTTCATACTGCATGAAGACGAGATTCCATATCTCAATATAACGGTCACCATCTTCGTCAATACTGCCGGGAGGACCGCCAGGGATATGCGCACCGTGGTCGTAGAATATTTCGGTACATGGACCACAGGGACCAGTATCCCCCATACTCCAGAAATTATCCTTGGTACCAATCCTTGAAAATCTATCAGGATTTACTCCCACGTCGTTCAACCATATCGACTCAGCTTCCTTGTCCTGATCGAAAATAGTGATCCACAATCGCTCTGGTGAAATACCCAACTCCGCGGTTAAAAACGTCCACGCTAAACTTATAGCCTCTCTTTTGAAATAATCTCCAAAACTAAAATTACCGAGCATCTCGAAGAAGGTATGGTGTCGCGCGGTATAACCGACATTTTCAAGGTCATTGTGCTTTCCACCAGCGCGGACACAACGTTGCGAAGAAGTTGCACGAAGATAATGACGATCCTCCCTCCCAAGAAATATATCCTTGAATTGCACCATACCTGCATTGGTAAACAAGAGGGTAGGGTCATTGCTGGGCACCAGCGAACTTGATGCAACGACCTTATGGCCACGTCCTTCGAAAAATTCGAGAAATAGACTACGCAGTTCCGAACTCGTCATGTCTTAGTTCTTTCCATGTGGATTATGTGAAAGATTTATTCTTTGATACCATCCTTAATACGTCGAAAAAGCCTACCAATCTGATCCCCGGTAAATCCTCTTCCAACGAGAAACCTTTCTCGCCTTGATCTATCCTGCAGCGACGTAGGGGCCAAATCATCCTTAAATTTCTTGGTATATGCTTTCATTATGATCAGATCCCAATCTAGATTGGCACCCATTTCAATATCATCCGACACCCCCCTCTGCTTGAGATCATATGTTATTCGACGTGGACCTAATCCCTTACCCACCCGGCTTCTAGTAAGACTCTCAGCACATCGAATGTCACTCTGAAAACCCTCGGACATCAAGTCATCGAGCACTTCATGAAGTAACGATAAGGGGTACCCTTTAGATGACAATTTTCTAATCAACTCCGCGCGAGAGAATTCTCGCTTAGCGAGCAAAGCAAAACAGGCCGCCCTTAACTTTAACTTTAATATTCCTGAGTCAATCAGAAGACATCCTCTCCTGATGAAGGATCCACTAACTGTTTGCCGGAATCTTTGGCAGCCTGACCAAAAGCTTGTTCGCGGACTTTTGTTGCAATACTTCTCGCAACTTCTGGATGTTCTTTAAGATACACTTTAACGTTATCCTTACCTTGGCCTATGCGATCCCCGCCATAACTATACCAAGAACCAGCTTTCTGAATGATTTCGCCAGTCACGCCGAGGTCGACCAATTCGCCTTCGTGAGAAATGCCCTCCCCATACAGGATTTCGAACTCAGCATTACGAAAGGGCGGTGCAACCTTATTCTTTACTACCTTTACACGAGTTTCGTTACCAACAACCTCATCACCACTCTTAATAGCCCCTGTACGGCGAATATCTAAGCGAACAGAAGCATAAAATTTAAGAGCGTTACCCCCAGTTGTTGTTTCTGGACTACCAAACATTACCCCTATCTTCATGCGAATTTGATTTATGAAGATAACCAGTGTATTGGAACGCTTAATGTTTGCGGTGAGCTTTCTCAAAGCCTGGGACATTAATCGAGCCTGCAGCCCGACATGCGAATCCCCCATTTCTCCCTCAATTTCAGCCTTGGGAGTAAGAGCGGCAACCGAGTCAACTATCACTATGTCAACGCTGCCAGACCTCACCAACATATCAGTTATTTCAAGGGCCTGCTCACCTGTATCAGGCTGGGAGACAAGAAGGTCATCCAGATTTACACCTATCTTTTCGGCATACGTCGGATCCAGAGCATGTTCTGCGTCGATAAACGCAGCAACCCCACCCATTTTTTGGGTCTGCGCCACCACCTCCAATGTCAGTGTAGTTTTGCCCGAAGACTCAGGACCATATATTTCCACAATACGTCCTCGCGGCAAGCCGCCAATCCCGAGGGCAATATCTAGGGCTAGAGATCCCGTCGGAATAACTTCGATATCTCTGTGCGCAGGCGTATCTCCCATACGCATAACAGAGCCTTTTCCGAATTGCTTCTCTATTTGTATCAAGGCAGCATTGAGTGCCTTTTGCTTGTTTTCATCCATAAGGACAATCCCGTGAATATTAAGGGTGTAGAGGATTATGTCATAGAGACATCATAACGGATACCCTTAGCAATACACTGTAAGAAGTTCGATAGAGTAAGCGGAAACAACAACTTGCAGACCTGCAGAGATGCGATGTAATGATATGAACTTCACCTATTGGGCCACTGAAAATACTAGGCTCAAGGAGATAAGAGGCGTCAAGAGGTCTGACTGCTTAAAAAAC
>JBILXN010000137.1:0-6613 GCA_044378425.1 Methylococcaceae bacterium | reverse complement strand
CAGGCGTTCGCGAAAGCCGGCCCGTATCATCCGGCCCAGTTCGGCGGCACGCGGCGCCAGGGCCTGCTGATGCAGGATGTCAATGACCGTTAGCGCCGCCCGGCAAGCCAGCGGGTTACCGCCGAAAGTGGAGCCATGCTTGCCGGCCGTCAGCACGTCAGCGGCCGTGCCGCGCGCCAGACAGGCGCCGATAGGGACACCGTTGCCCAGCGCTTTGGCCAGGGTCATCACATCGGGCAGGATGCCGGAATGCTGGAAACCAAACCACTCGCCAGTCCGGCACATGCCGCTCTGGACTTCATCGACCATCAGCAACCATCCTCGCGCATCGCACAGCTGGCGCAAGGCCGGTAAATAATCGGCTGGCGGCACCCTGACGCCACCCTCACCCTGAACGGGCTCAACCAGTATCGCGACGACGCGGGGGTCGCTGACCGCCGCCACCGCTGCCGCATCGCCGTAGGGAACCCGCACGAAGCTGTCAACCAGCGGCGTGAAACCGTCCTGTACCTTGGCATTACCGGTCGCGCTGAGGGTGAACAGGGTACGGCCATGAAAACTGCTGTCCATGACGATGACGGCAGGATTGTCGATGCCTCTGGAATGGCCATATTTTCGGGCAAGCTTGAGGGCAGCCTCATTGGCCTCAGCGCCGGAGTTGCAGAAAAAGGCGTTGTCGAGACCACTGAGACGGCACAGTGCGCCAGCGAGTTTTTCCTGCAAGTCAATACGATAGATATTTGACGTGTGGATCAACGTGCTGGCCTGATCACACAGAGCCTTCGCCACTTCAGGGTGGGCATGACCCAGATTACAGACGGCAATGCCGGCCAGCGCGTCAAAATAGCGCTGGCCCTCGCTGTCCCACAGCCAGGCGCCCTCACCCCGTTCAAACATCACGGGCATCCGCGCATAGGTGGGCATTACCTGACTGGTCATCGCAGTACTCCGCGAAAAAAGAAAAAGGCAGTCGCGTGACTGCCCTTTGAAAAAAACAAGGCCGGAATTATAGAGAAAATAACGTCCGATACAAGCCGCAAGCCTGCGCAGGGGGCTGGGGCCCGGCAAGGTTACACAGGTGTCAAAGCTCCGCCAGATTACCCTTGGCCTCCAGCCATGACTTGCGGTCACTGGCCCGCTTTTTGGCCAGCAGCATATCAAGACATTCATCGGTCGCTTCCCGCTCCGCAAGCGTCAGTTGTACCAGACGGCGGGTATCGCGGTTCATGGTGGTTTCGCGCAACTGGGACGGATTCATCTCGCCCAGTCCCTTGAAGCGCTGGACGTTGACCTTGCCTCTGATCTTCTCGGCTTCAATGCGGTCCAGCACCCCCTTTTTCTCGGCTTCATCCAGCGCATAGTAAACGTTCTTGCCGACATCAATGCGGTACAGGGGCGGCATGGCGACGAAGACATGACCGGCATCTACCAGCGCCCGGAAATGCCGCACAAACAAGGCGCAGAGCAGGGTGGCAATGTGATTGCCGTCGGAGTCGGCGTCGGCCAGGATGCAGATCTTGCCGTAACGAAGACCGCCGAGATCCGCAGACGCGGGATCAACCCCGATGGCGACGCTGATGTCGTGGACTTCCTGTGAGGCCAGCACACCGGAGGAATCGACTTCCCAGGTGTTCAGTATCTTGCCGCGCAAGGGCATGATGGCCTGATAGTCCTTATCCCGCGCCTGTTTGGCCGAGCCCCCCGCCGAGTCGCCCTCGACCAGAAAAAGCTCGGTCAGACCCAGATCCTGCAATGCGCAGTCCGATAGTTTGCCGGGCAATGCGGGGCCGGACGCGACCTTTTTGCGCACGACCTGCCGGCTGGCCTTAAGCCGCTTCTGGGCGCTCTCTATCACCATTTCGGCAATCCGTTCGCCGATGGCGGGATGCTGGTTGAGCCACAAACTGAAGGCATCCTTGGCGACACCCGACACGAACGGCGCACATTCGCGCGAACTCAATCGCTCCTTGGTCTGGCCCGAGAACTGTGGCTCCTGCATTTTGACCGACAGCACATAATGACAGCGGTCCCAGACATCTTCCGGCGCGATCTTGATGCCACGCGGCAACAGGTTGCGAAACTCGCAAAACTCCCGCACCGCCTCGGTGAGGCCGGTTCGCAAGCCGTTGACATGAGTACCGCCCTGCGCCGTCGGCACCAGATTGACATAACTTTCCATCACCGGCTCGTTGGCATCAGCGGTCCAGACCAGCGCCCAGTCAACCGCCTCATGGCTGCCCTCCATGCTGCCGATAAAGGGTTCTTCCGGCACGCAATCGGCCGCGCCGATCCGGTCCAGTAGATATTGCGGCAGACCGTTTTCGTAGTGCCAGACATCGGTCTCCCCGTTACTCTCATCGCTCAGGCTGATCCTGAGCCCCGGACAGAGCACCGCCTTGGCGCGCAACAGGGATTTCAGACGCGGCACGGCAATGCGCGGGGTGTCGAAATAGCGGGCTTCCGGCCAGAAGCGGACGGTGCTGCCGGTCTCGCGCTTGCTGGCGCTGCCGGTTTCGGACAGGTCCTCGACCTTTTCGCCACGCTCGAAAGCAATCGCGTAAGCCTTGCCCGCCCGCCGCACTTCGACCTCCAGCCGATCGGAAAGCGCGTTGACCACCGATACGCCGACCCCGTGCAGACCGCCGGAGAAACGGTAGTTCTTGTTGGAAAACTTGCCGCCCGCATGCAGTTTGGTGAGGATCACCTCGACCCCTGACACCCCGAGTTCCGGGTGCATATCGACCGGCATGCCGCGGCCATCGTCGCGCACTTCCACTCCGCCGTCGGCCATGAGCCTGACATCGATGGTCTTGGCAAAGCCGGCCAGCGCCTCATCCACGCTGTTGTCGATAACCTCCTGCGCCAGATGGTTAGGCCGGCTGGTGTCGGTATACATACCGGGCCGCTTGCGAACCGGGTCCAGTCCCGAAAGGACTTCAATCGAGGAGGCGTCGTAATGGTCAGTCATTGCGTATCAGTCTTGAGTGGGCAGTGGTGGCGGGGCTTTACACGGCACCTTCGGAACGGCGGGCGCGTCGCCGCTGAATCACGACATAGATCACCGTCAGCATCGCGCTGCACGCCAGCACCGCCATGATGGCCTGACGTGAGTATTGCTGAATCAGTGACTGATTCTCGCCGATGGCGTAGCCGATCCAGGCCAGAATACTCACCCACAGCGCAGCGCCCAGCGTCGTGTAGCAGGTGAAGCGCCCGTGACTCATGCGCGCAATGCCGGCCGGAATCGAGATCAGGTGGCGGATGACCGGCAGCAACCGGCCGATGAAGGTCGATATTTCACCGTGACGCAGGAAGTAACGCTCCACCCGATTGAAGTGCTCTTCGGTAATCCAGACATAGCGGCCATATCGGATAACCAGTGGCCGACCCAGCCAGCGGGCACAGAAATAATTGGCATAGGCGCCGACCAGACTTCCCAGCGTTCCGCTCAGTATCACCAGTCCCATGTTGAGTTTGCCCTGTTGGACCAGATAGCCGGCCGGTGGCATCACCAGTTCGCTAGGGACGGGAATGATGGAACTTTCCATGGCCATCAGCAGGAAAATGCCAGGGTAGCCCATGGTGCCGATGGTATTGACTAGCCAGGCGATGATGTCGTGCATGCTCGTGTTATCCATTGTGAGGGCCGGATTATCGCTGAAATAGATGCCGGCAAGGTACATCGGGCACCCTGCTACTCCCGTTCGGGCTCACTCCAGGATGGCACACGCCCCTGGACGGCTCGGCCGTTGCATAGCCCCATCAAGCGTGGCGCCCCGTTTGCGTGATCGCCCGTCCTGCCGTCCGGTGTGGCTAGGCTCAGGCCCTGTAACCCTGCGTCATCGGGTAGCGCCGGTCCCGACCAAAGGCGCGTCGACTGATCTTGACACCAGGCGGGGCCTGCCGCCGCTTGTACTCATTGCGGTCGACCATACGTGCTACCCGGGTAACGTCATGCGCAGAAAAACCTGCCGCGATGATCTCGGCTACCGACTGATCCTGCTCCACATAACGCTCAAGGATGGCATCCAGCACCGGGTAGGGTGGCAACGAATCTTCATCTTTCTGATCGGGCCGCAGTTCCGCCGAGGGCGGGCGGTCGATCACCCGCCGGGGGATGACCGGCGACAGGCTGTTACGGTACTCCGACAGGGCATAGACCAGCATTTTCGGCACGTCCTTGAGCGGGGCAAAACCTCCCGCCATATCGCCATAGAGGGTGGCATAGCCAACGCTCATCTCGCTCTTGTTGCCCGTGGTCAGCACAATTTTGCCGCGCTTGTTGGAAAACGCCATCAGCAGAATACCCCGGCAGCGGGCCTGTATGTTTTCTTCCGTGATGTCCGGCGGCAGGCCGCGGAAACTGTCGGCCAGCATGTCGAGAAAAGTCGTGAAGGCGGGCTCTATGGGCACGACATGGTAAGCGCAACCCAGCGCCTCGGCTTCAAGCACCGCATCCTCGTTACTCATGTCAGCGGTATAGCGCGACGGCATCAGCACCGCTTCAACCCGCTCCGGCCCCAGGGCATCGGCAGCCAGCGCCAGCGTCAGTGCCGAATCAATGCCACCGGACAGCCCCAGCACCGCGCCCTTGAAGCCGTTCTTGCCGACATAGTCGCGGATACCGGTCACCAAGGCCGCATAGGTACTGGCGACCGGCGACAGGCGTTCGGCGACCGTGCCGGACTGGGGCTCGATACCGGCCGCGGTGTCAGCAAAATCAACCGTCAGCACGGCCTCTTCGAAGGCCGGCGCCCGCTGGGTGATGCGGCCATCACCGGCCATGACGAAGGAACCACCGTCGAACACCAGTTCATCCTGGCCGCCCACCAGATTGGTGTACACCAGCGGAATCTTCGCGACCGCCAGCCGTTCCCGCACAATCTGCTCGCGGTCACTGGCCTTGCCGGCCTGATAGGGTGAGGCATTGAGATTGAGGATCAGCCGGGCACCGGCAGCGGCGGCCTGCTCTACGGCGCCTTCGGTCCAGATGTCCTCACAGATGGTCAGCCCGACCGGCACCCCCTCAAGCGCGAATACACCGGCCGAATGACCCGGCTGAAAATAGCGTTTCTCATCGAATACTCCGTAATTGGGCAGTGCCTGCTTGCGGTAAATGGCGCCGATGGCGCCGCCTGTCAGCACCGCAGCGCTGTTGTAAACGGCGCCTTGATACTGCTCGGGAAAACCGACGATGGCGGTGATACCCCGCAACTGCCCGGCAATCTCATGCAGGGCCCGTCCGACCGCCGTCAGAAAGTCCTGCCGCAGGATCAGGTCTTCCGGCGGATAACCCGACAGCGTCAGCTCGGGAAACACCACGGCCTGTGCGCCCAGCCGGTCGCGGGCATCGACCGCGGTTTCCAGCACACGGCGGGCGTTGCCGGTGATGTCGCCGACCACAAGATTCAGCTGAGCAATGGCAATGCGTAATGTCACGGTAAGCTCCGGGTTGGCGTTGGCTGCTGACGCTCAGTCAAGCGAGGGTGGGGCGGATTCGTAGTGGACGGCGACGATGAACCAGACGATGGGGCCTTTCGGTGTGGCCACCGTGACGTCATCATCCACATGCTTTTTCAACAGGCTGCGCGCCATGGGAGCATCGACGCTGATCCAGCCCTGCTGGGTGTCAATCTCGTCCGCGCCGACAATACGAAACGTGCTTTCCCTGCCGGTTTCATCTTCCAGGGTCACCCAGGCGCCGAAAAAAATCTGGTTGCGGTTGGAAGGCAGTTGCGACACCACCGTCAGGTTGGGCAATCGGTTCTGCAGGTAGCGGATACGGCGATCGATTTCGCGCAGTTCCTTTTTGCGATAGATGTACTCTGCATTTTCGGATCGGTCACCTTCCGCTGCGGCGGCCGCCAGATGGCGGGTGACATCGGCGCGGCGTTCCCACAGCGCCTTGAGTTCGCTTTCCAGCCGCCGCGCACCGTCAGCGGTGATATAGGGAGACGATTTGGGTGAGGCAGGGCGCCAGCGGGACATGGGGCTAGGGGAAAGTGTGAGTGGAAGTTGGCGGGCTGAAGTATACCAGCCGGTTCGCCCCCGACGCGGGAGCCAGACGACTGTCTGGCGATGTTCTGCCCGTTATCGACCGGACTACTTGCGTGTCAGCTGCAAGTCCCTGATAAACCGGAGGACATGCAGGCAGTCTGCCGGTTTTGCCTTGAAGTTCTGGATATTGACCGATTTACCCAAGGGCTTGGTATGTCCGTAGAGGCCCAGCAAGTCACCGCTGTTCAAATCCTGAAAGCCCATGGACCAGACGGAAAACTCCCGCTCTGCAATCGGCCCCTCGGCCAGAACGTCGATGTGCCGATGACGGCTATCGCGCCGGATGACGTCAAGGAGGTTGCGAACCACAGCCTCATCACCCTCCAGCACCTGGGCAAAGCGATCATCCTTGTGGATCAGCATACCGGTCACGCCGGCAATCCGGTTTTTGGCTCTTGACCGGGCGTGCAAATCTTCAAGTTGCTGTTTGTTATAGGCTTGGGATGCTTCGCTGACATATACGATGTGGAACATACTCGCCCTGCTATTTTTCCTGGTTCTGCAATCTTCGCGCACGGGAACCCATCACGGGGCGAAAGTATACGCCACCCGTGGT
>JBILXN010000136.1:0-6620 GCA_044378425.1 Methylococcaceae bacterium | reverse complement strand
CAGGCTTTTCGGTGATGGCGGGGGCTTGCCGGTTCTTCTTCATGCCCGGTGTACCCCGCGAAATGAAGGCCATGTACCGGCAATCGGTCCGGCCTGACCTCAGCACCCGTTACAGCCTGAGCCCTCAGCAGCGGATAGCCATCCGCACCGTCGGTATCGGCGAATCGAGCCTGCAGGAGTTGGTGAGTCGCTGCGACCTGCCGGCTGCGGTGAGTCTGGGCTTTAGAACCAGTGGGCCGCAAAATCAGGTCAAACTGACATTCCCTGCCGATTTTCCCTCAGGTGAAGCAGAGGCCATTGCCCACATGATCGCCGGGACCATTGGCCCTGCGGTCTACGCCATTACCCGTTCGGGCGATGATGAACACCATGATTTGCGCGCGGTGACGGGCCAGTTACTCATGGCGCGAGGACTGCGCCTGTTCGCGATTGAGACCGCGAGTCAAGGCAAGCTTGCCGCCCTCTGCGGCGGGGCGCCCTGGTTTGCCGGAGCTCGGGTCGGGGCCACGAATCCCGCCCACCTGCCGTATCCGGCGCCACCCGAATCTGCCGCCACCCCGGGCGCAACGGCCCGCAGATGGGCTGAAATGATCCGGGAGCAGGAGGCTGGCGATATCGCGCTGTTGCAATACGGGACTTTTGATAACGCCCAACTCGAAGATGAGGCGGTCGCTGTCGAACTGCACGTCGTGCTGGCCGATGCCAATGGCAGCACGGTAGAAAGCCGCAACTTGAGCGGTAATCTGGCTCGCAAGCGCGATACTGCGGCCGCCTTCAGTCTGGATGTTGTGCGACGTCACCTACTCAGCCGCTCGGGGTAAGAACTACAGCGTATAGTGCGTTTCCGACTCAGGCCTGAAGATCGGGGCTCTACTTCGAGATCAGGGAGAGAGCATGAAGAACCTGTTGACGGCGGTGCTAGTCACTCTGTTGAATGCCTGCACGCCGGGTGTGGTGGAGGACATGAAAGTCAGTCAGCACTACGCGCCCACCTATCGCGTCGAGGTGCTCGACGGCTGGCCGGAAAAACGCAGTTTCGTTGAGTTGGGTACGGCCACCACGCCGTCTGACGACTCTGCGCTGCAGCGGCTCAAGAACAGCGCCATGGCGGCTGGCGCCGATGCGATAGTGCTGGAACCCCCGAAAACGGCCACCGCCATGGTTCCTATCGGCAGCAATAACGCCGGGAGTAGTCTGACGGCAGAACCCTACCTGATCCCACTGAATCGGCTGCGGGTCATCTATGTTCGGTATCAGCCCTGACGCCGATCCGTGATGGGTGCCCGCCGTGGCCGACGGCGGCTGCGCCGGGTCGTTCAAACAACCCGTTCCCTGGAGCACCTGCCCGCTATCGTCAGAGCCGCGATGCGGGCAAGGCTCTGCTAAACTCCCGCGCTGATTTCATCTCCCAGCCATCACTACCATGCTGACAGCGTATTTTCCTCAGGGTTATGCTCACTACCTCGCCGGCGGTCTTCTGATCGGTGCCGGCCTCGGGCTGCTTTATCTCATGACCGGCCTGGTCGGTGGTATGAGTTCGGTGTTCAGCTCGACCTGGTCATTTTTCAGTCGTGCCGCCCCGTTCAGACAGCCGTCCCTGCTGAGCAGTCGGGGCTGGCGTCTGATATATGCGGTGGGTCTGATTCTGGGCGGTAGCCTGTATCTGGTCGTGGGGGGGCAGAGTGTCGTCACCCAGATCGAGCCCTGGCGTCTCCTGATAGGCGGTTTTCTGATCGGATTTGGGGCTCGACTGGGCCATGGCTGCACCGCAGGTCATGGCATTTGCGGACTGGCATCGCTGCAACTGCCCTCTCTGCTCGCCGTAGTGATCTTTCTGGGTACGGCTATTGTCACCGCCCATGTCATGCGCGGGTTGGGGGTCGCTGTATGAAGCTTTCATCCTTGCTGGCCGTGCTGGTCTCCGGTGTCCTGTTTGGCTTTGGCCTGTCGGTGGCCACTATGGTGAAGCCTGAAGTGGTGCTGGATTTTCTGCTGTTGCGCGATCTTGGCCTGTTACTGGTACTGGGCGGCGCGTTCATCGTCACGCTGCTGGTCTATCAACTGCTGCCGCGCTGGCTGGCGAAACCGCTACTGGAACCTGTCTTCCGCAGCCACAGCGCCAGCCTGAATAGCCGCACCCTCATCGGCGCCTTGATCTTCGGGCTTGGCTGGGGGATCTGCGGGGTTTGCCCGGGTCCCGCCCTTGCAGGTCTGGGCCTCGGCAACTGGCCGCTGCTGTTGGCACTGGCGGGCATTTTTGCCGGCGCCTATGTGCAGGGGCGTTGGTTTTCGGACTCGCCGCGCTGACCGCTATTGCCATCCCGCTGCGCGGCGGGTGGCTTTTCAATAGCCGCCATTTGTGGTTAATGGGGTCTGCTGCCGTGGAAACATGAAGGAGCAACCCGCATGCGCCATTCCGCCCTGTTTGCCATCATCCTGCTCGGGCTGTTCGGGCAGCCCGTGCTGGCCGCACCGCTAGCACCAGCGAATGTACCCGAGCCGCTCAAACCCTGGGTGGACTGGGTGCTCAGAGACCAGCCGAGTCAGGACTGCCCCTATCAGATCGGGAGCCAGATCCGCCAATGCCAGTGGCCCTCAAGCCTGCAACTGGCGTTGTCAGCCCGCGGCGGGCGTTTTGTCCTGCTCAGCCACAGCTATTCGGCAGGGCAAACCCTCATGCTGCCCGGTGATCAACAGTACTGGCCACAGGATGTGACTGTCGACGGACAGCCAGCGACCGTCATCAGTCAGGATCAGCGTCCTGCCATTTCACTGTCAGCCGGTGAACATCGCATTGGAGGTCTGTTTATCTGGGACCGGCTGCCGGACAGTCTCAGCGTGCCCCCCGCTGTCGGCCTTGTCAGTCTTGAGCGTGATGGCAAGCCGCAGGCGTTCCCGCAACTGAATGAGGCAGGCCAGCTGATTCTGGCGGGTGCCGCTGCTGGTGGCCTGACTGATGACGCTAGCGATAGCCTCACCATAAAGGTCTATCGGCGGCTACAGGATGGGGTGCCATTCCAGGTCACGACCCACCTTGATCTTGAGGTGTCCGGCAAGCCGCGCGCCATAGCGCTGTCAGGGCTGCTGCTTGAAGGTGCGATACCCATGAGCATCATCAGTTCGCTACCGGCCCGCTTGGAGCAGAATCGGTTGCTGAATCTCCAGCTGCGGCCGGGGCGCTGGACGGCGGAACTGGCGGCGCGCTTTCCGGGCGAGGTCACCGCGCTCAAAATGCCGACTCCGGTTGATCCCATGCCGCCGGAAGAAATCTGGGTTTATGAGGCACAGCCCGCACTACGGCTGGCCGAGGTCGTGGGCGTAAGCAGCGTGGACCCGCGCCAGACGACACTGCCCGACGACTGGCGCCAGTTGCCCGCGTATCGCATGGACGGCGGTGCCAGCCTCGGCCTGCGGGTTATCCGCCGCGGTGACCCCGAACCGGAGCCCGACCCCTTGAGCCTGCAACGAACCCTATGGCTGGATTTTGATGGAGGGGGTTATTCGGTTCATGACCGGATCGGCGGTCGTGTAAGCAGAAGCTGGCGGCTCAATGCTGATCCGGCCATGACGCTGGGGCGGGTCAGTATCGACGATGCGCCGCAATCCATAACGGTCGATGACAGCGGCGCCAGCGGCGTGGAACTGCGGCGAGGCGCACTGGCGCTGTCGGCCGAAAGCCGGCTCGGTGCCGGAACAAGCCTGTCAGCCAGCGGCTGGCGCCGTGATTTCCAGCACCTCAGTGTCGAACTCAATCTGCCGCCCGGCTGGCGCCTGTTTGCTGCGACGGGTGCAGACGCCGCCGACGGTACCTGGGTGGGGCGTTGGACCCTGCTGGATTTCTTCATCGTCCTGACCATCACCCTGGCGGTAGCGCGGCTCGGCCACTGGCGGCTGGCGGCCTTCACGCTGTTGACCCTGATGCTGATATGGCATGAACCCGCAGCCCCACGATACCTCTGGCTGCATCTGCTCGCTGCCGTCGCCTTGCTACGGGTATTACCCGAGGGCCGGATGGCGGGCTGGATACGGGCCTATCGGCGGCTCTCTCTATTACTGCTGCTGCTCATCGCCATACCCTTTGCAGTGGATCAACTCCGGCTGGGTCTCCATCCGCAACTGGAACATGATGACGTGCCGCAACATGCGCTTAACGCCACCGCAGGCGAACCCCGCCCAACACCCGCGACAGCGCTGGCTCCGAGAGACCTCGAGTCGCAAGAGAGGGCCGAGGATGCGGCGGGCGGGGCGGCCCCGGGCCTGAAACGGGCCATGCCCTACCGAATGATGACGCCCGCCCCAGCCTCGCTCAGTGCTGATCCGGCGGCGATTACCCAAACCGGGCCAGGCATGCCGCGCTGGACCTGGAACAGCGTTCGCCTCACATGGCAGGGCCCCGTCAGGGAGGGGCAAACCCTGCGTGTGATACTGCTGCCGCCGGTCGTCAATCTCGCCCTTCGGGTTTTGGCCGTGCTCTGCCTGTCAGGATTGGGCGCCCTGCTGGCGGGATCGGCCCTGATTCGCGGAAAACCGGGTGGTGGTCCACCGGCAGGCCAGTGGCTACTCGGGCTGCTGGTTGTGCTGGTTGGCCCGCCACCCGCCAACGCTGCCGATCTGCCCGGCCCCGAGCTGCTGGGCGAACTGCAACACCGTCTGCTGGCGACCCCCGACTGTTTGCCCGACGGCTGCGCCGACATTCCCCGGCTCACACTCAACACCAGTCCCGGGCAGTTACAGCTGAGTCTTGAGGTCAATGTCGCAGCACAGGTCAGCTTGCCATTGCCGGCGTTGGCGGGTCTTTGGCTTCCCACTCAGGTGGATGTGGATGGTCAGGCCGCAGCGGCGGTGATGCGTAGCCGTGATGGTCAGCTGTGGCTGGCACTCAGCCCGGGTCATCATAAGGTCGCACTGAGTGGCGCCTTGCCGGCGGTCGCCCAATTACAACTGCCGCTACCGCTCAGGCCGCATCGGGTGGACGTCACCGGGACGGGCTGGCGGGTCGAAGGGATAGGCGAGAACGGCATACCCGATGTCCAGATCCAGCTGTTAAGGGAGGGCGTGGGAGATCAGGGGGCCGCTAGCACCCCGCTGCAGGAATCGTCGCTGCCGCCGTTTCTGGCGCTTGAACGGCAGCTGACGCTCGGGCTGGAATGGCATGTCCGCAACCAGATTCACCGTCTGACACCTGCCGATACCCCGCTGTCACTGGAGATTCCCCTGCTGGAGGGCGAATCGGTGCTGTCCGCTGACGTGCCGGTGCGGGCCGGCAGGGTGAGTATCAGGCTGCCGGCCGGTCAGTCGGACCTGCAATGGGACTCCCGCCTGGCCCAGCACCCGACCTTACGCCTGCAGGCCGGTAGTGACCCAACCTATAGCGAACTTTGGCGGCTGAATGCCAGCCCCATCTGGCATGTCCATCACGAGGGTATAGCCCCGATCCATCCGCAGGCTGATTCGGACGTATGGCAACCCGAGTGGCGACCCTGGCCAGGTGAGTCGGTCAGCCTGACGATCACCCGCCCCAGCGGTGCGCCCGGAAATACCCTGACGGTAGATGCCAGCAGTCTGGACATACGGCCCGGCGAACGCGCGCAGGACATCACCTTGCAGCTGATGTTGCGGAGTTCACAGGGCCAGCAGCAGAGCGTCAGGTTACCGGCGAATGCCCGCCTGCAGTCAGTCACTATCGACGGGGTAGAGCAACCCATACGGTTGCATGCAGGCACACTGGTACTGCCCATCCATCCTGGCCATCAGCAGGCCACTCTCCGCTGGATCAGCGATGAAGGGCAGGGGACTCTGCTGCGTTCGCCCGAGGTGGTGCTGGATCGGTCCAGCGTCAATGCTACAAGCCATATTCATCTGGGGCCTGACCGGTGGGTGCTGCTGCTCGGCGGACCGTTGCTGGGCCCGGTGGTGCTGTTCTGGAGCGTGTTACTCGCCATCGCCCTGCTTGCCTATGGGCTGGCCCGCATACCCGGCAGTCCGGCCCGCGGCTGGCAATGGGCCCTGTTACTGATCGGGCTGAGTCAGGCCTCGCTGGTCGGCGCCATGCTGGTGACGGGCTGGCTGCTGGCGTTGTCCTGGCGGGGCAGGTCCGCACTGAATCACAGTCACCGCGTTCATAACGGCGGGCAAGTGGTGTTGGCCCTGCTGACACTGGCCGCACTGGCGCAGTTGGCAGACGCCGTGGCGGCGGGACTTTTGGGCCGGCCGGACATGCAGATCAGCGGCAATGGCTCGGATGCCGGAAACCTGTACTGGTATCAAGACCACAGCCCATCCACTTTACCCCGGCCATGGGTGATCTCAGCCCCGCTGTGGATTTACCGGGGGCTCATGCTGGTCTGGGCGCTGTGGCTGGCCAACCGCCTGCTCGACTGGCTGCGCTGGGGTTGGGGCTGTTTCACCAGAGGCGGTATCTGGCGTAAAAAAGACGGGAAACAGGACACCGTCACCTCACAAGGCATCGGCCCCTCGTGACTCCGGCACACTCCGGTGTGCAGGTTGGCGTCCTTGCTTTGGAATGTCCTGGCTCCCGGTCCAGTCCCTGTGGTTGCAACGGCATGCCCTATGAGTAAGTATTGACGGCGCCTGGCTCTAAAAGTAGAATCCGCCGCGTC
>JBILXN010000135.1:0-6623 GCA_044378425.1 Methylococcaceae bacterium | reverse complement strand
ATCATTGACTCACCACGCGCTGCCAACGCCATGAAAATCCTGCTGGTTCACCAGAACTTTCCCGGCCAATACAAACACCTGGCCCCCGCCTTGCTGAAGGATCCCGCCAACGAGGTGGTGGCCTTCACCATGAATCAGTACCCCTCCGCTGAGGGCCTTCGCGTGATCCGCTATCAGGCTGCCAGAGGGACCACTCGCGGGGTTCATCCCTGGGTGTCTGATCTCGAAACCAAGGTGATCCGCGGTGATGCCGCCTACCGGGCGGCGCTGGCTTTGCGGGCGGAAGGGTTTGTGCCGGATGTCATCATGGCGCATCCCGGCTGGGGCGAGAGCCTGTTCCTTAAGCTGGTCTGGCCCGAGTCGCGCCTAGTGATTTATTGCGAGTTTTTCTACGCGGCTAAAGGCACCGATGTGGGCTTTGATCCGGAGTTTGCCCGATATGACCCGGCCGATGCCTGCCGGCTGCGGATGAAGAATGCCAATAATTTCCTGCATTTTGATATGGCTGATGCCGGTGTTGCGCCGACCGAATGGCAGAAAAGCACATTTCCCGAGCCGTTCCGCTCACGGATCGAGGTTATCCACGATGGTATCGACACCGATGCCATCAGGCCCGACCCGTCGGCATGGCTCAAGATCAACGGCCAGGTGCTGACGCGGGAGCAGGAGATCATTACCTTCGTCAACCGCAACATGGAACCCTACCGGGGCTATCACACCTTCATGCGGGCCTTGCCGGAACTGCTGGCCCGTCGTCCCAATGCCCAGGTGTTGATCGTGGGCGGTGACGGTGTCAGCTACGGCGCGAAGCCGCCGGACGGGACCACCTGGAAACAGATCTTTCTGGATGAGGTGAAGGAGCGCCTCGACCTAAGTCGGGTTCATTATCTCGGCCATATCGAACACAAGCACTTTGGCTATCTGTTACAACTTTCGACGGTCCACGTCTATCTGACCTATCCCTTTGTGCTGTCATGGAGCCTCTTGGAGGCCATGGCCTCGGGTTGCACCATCGTGGCCAGCGATACCGCACCGTTGCGGGAGGCCATTATCGAGGACGAAACCGGCCGGCTGGTGGATTTCTTCGATCCGGCCGGGCTGACCGAGGCGGTCTGCCGACTGCTGGACGATCCCGCCGCCCGGGCGCGACTGGGCCGCAATGCCCGTCAGTTTGCGGTGACGCACTATGACCTGAACCGGGTCTGTCTGCCCCGCACGTTGGATCTGGTCCGACGCATGGCGGACGGTGGCTGAGCATTTGGGGGGCGACGGGTAAACCGGTCTGTCCGGAGGGTTGCGCTGCCTGGGTGAAGCGAGCCCGACGGTGGTCGGTTTCGGAGTCAGCCGCCCTTGCGTCGGGACATAACGGTGCCAAGCGTTGTGAGGTGGGACGATTTTGAGTAGATCAGGGCCAGACTGCCCAGATTGAATGCGGCATAGATCGCATAACTGACCACATGAGCGGCCCCCGTCCAAAAAAGGCTTTGACTTGCCCCCAGCAGTAACAGCAGGGCCAGCAATGGCTGACTCAGCAGTTCTCCCGTGGCGATGGTTTTTCCGGCCTGTAACGCGTAAAGGCCGACCAGTCCAATGGCGGCGAGGATGCGGAGGGCATCTCCGAGCCAGAACAGGGCGATGGTATCCCGGTCCGGTACCAGGCGACTGTCATAGAACAGGGGAAACAGCTGCGATTGCAGTTCAAACAGGGCCAGCAGTACCACCAGACTGGGCAGCCATACCTGCCGGAGCATCCGCCGCAGGGCATGATTCAGTCTGCCACTGATGATGTGGGGGCTGAGCAGCGGCAGCAGATAAAAATAAAGGGCTCCGCTGGCGCAGCCCAAGACCCAGTCCGACACCCGCCAGATGGCGGTGGCAGCCCCTGCCGAGTCCCAATCCAGTTGCTGGGCCAGGGTTCTGCGAATCATCAGCCCGCTGAGTGGGCTGCAAATGCCGATCGAGAGGCCCGGGATGAGGTAGGGACCGAGTCGCCTGACACAGCCATAGAGTGTGTCAACGGCAATGCGGGATACCTTCAGCGAGCGCCATTGCTGGATCAGTATGCCGATGATGAACAGCACTTGAATCCCAAGGCTGGCACCGAGGACGCTTTCTAGCGGGCTGGTGGGGGCGTGTTGGCCCACACTGAGTGCCAGTATCGGTGGCGCGGCCCCCGCCAGGTAGACGAGCATGACCCGACCGCGTTGATGGCGGCCGATCCAGACCGACGTGAGCAGACCCGGGATGATGGAGCACCAGGCGGCCAGTGCGGCCAGTCGCAACGCATCGGATTGGCCGGGATCCAGCGCCAGCCAGTCCAGCACCGGAAGCCAGCGGGTCGTCATCAACCACAGCAGGGGCAGGCTGACCACCAGTCCCAGCCCGCAGGCGGCCAGATAGAGTGGGGCATGGGTTTGGGGCCGGCTTTGTGATACCAGCACGGTCAGGCCCATGGCGATACCGGCCTGTACTGGAGCGGTGATGAGTTCGGCGACGGATTGCAACTGTGCCCACTGGCCGACCGTCTGCAGGTTGGCGTGCTGCATCCAGAGTTTGTCGAGCAGGGCCCGGTAGGCGGGGCCCCAAACGATCAGTCCTGCCAGTAGGGCGAGATCCAGTGACTTCCTGAGGCTGGGCATGGGGTATCGGTGAGCGGTTGGCGGGTTGCCCGGCGTTCAGCCGTAAAGCGCGCCACTGGCGGGCGGCATCTCGTCATGTCCGGGCTCTATGCGCATGGGTTTTTCGGGGGGTGAGGTTAGGGCAGCACTGGGTGCAGTCCAGCTGATCAGTCGCGTGTCATAGGTCCTCGTCGCCACCGTCTCCACCGTCGCCTGCTGCGATCGGGAGCTTGACTGCCGGTGTCGATCCTTTTTTGCCGCTGTAGGGGCGAAACCAGACCGAGATGGCCTCCAGATCAAGATCTGCCAGCGAGCCGGCATTCAGCCGGAGACGGATCAGGCTGCGGATAAAATCATAACGGGCCTTGTGATAGTCGGTGCTGGCCTTGAGCAGTCGGCGGTGAGAATCGAGTACGTCGACAATCGTGGCAGCACCGACTTCGTAACTGGTGGTCTGGGCAATCTTGGCCTTTTCTCTGAAGTCCATTTCCTTGCGGCTGGAGCCAATACGGCTGCGACCCGAGACCGTGTTGAACCAGCTGGTGCGCACGTCCTTTTCAATTCCCCGCCGGACCTCCTCGATTTTTTCCCGCGACATTTCGTAGCGTTGAACCGATTCCCGCACACCGGCCTCGACGCCACCGCCTGCGAACAGCGGGATGTTCACATTGAGATAGAGCGAACCGATATTGTAGGAATCCAGCCCATTGGTCTGGAGGTTGTTGTAGATGGTATTGGCGATGGTTTGACTGGCGCTGACCGAGGCGCTCGGTAAGTGTTCAGCCTGGGCGCTGTGGATCATCTGCTGGGCGCTTTCCGCACTGTACTGCAGTGAGAGCAGCAAGGGGTTGGCGCTCAGCGCTTCCTGCGCCCAGTCATCAGCGCTGCGTTTCATTTCCGGAAATTCTTCCTGCACCAGCGGGTCCGGATCTTCCACCGGGACGCCTGCGATTTCACGCACCTTTTCAGTTGCGATGGCGCGTTGGTGCTGTGCCTCTATCTTGGAGGTCTCCAGCGACTGGCCATAGGCCTCCACTTCGTAGAGGTCGGTGACCTTTACCAGTTGGCTCTCATGCATTCGGCGCATGCGGATAGTTTGGGCGCGGGTGGATGCCAGTTCGGCCTCCAGTTGTTCCAGCAGGTCATCGGCCTCCAGTACGCTCAGGTACTGGTCGATCAGCTTGTAGGCCATATCCATGCGCTGGGCGAGCGCGTAGTGTTCCTGCTGTTGTGTCTGCTTGTTGGCCCCCTGCAGCCGCAGATACGAGGGCAGATCGAACAGGGGTTGGCTGATGGTGATGTTGCCGTTATAGCCGGCGTATTCTTTGTTGGTGCCACCGAATAACTGCAGACCGTTGCTGTTCACGCTGTCATTCAGGCTGTTATAGGAATAGAAGCCCTTGATACTCGCTTCGGGTAGCAGTTTGGCCAGCGCCTGGTCCTGCTGGGCCCGGGCCTGCTCCACGGCGTGCTCGCTGCTCTTCAGGATGGGATTGCTCTCGATGACATGCTCCCACAGCTGCAGCAGACCTTCGGCTTGCCCGGGTGTTGCCATAAGGCTCAGGATCAAGACCGCAACGGTCCGGCTTGGCGGGGATGATGGTGTAACCGTGTAATGCATGGCCTACTCGTAATGAAGCGTTAGCCGCCGGTTATACCGTCAGCCGGCGTATAAGCGTGGCCCTGTTCGCGTGAACAGGCACCGGGTCAGGGCAGCGTTTTGTTTTATCCCGGCGCCTAATCTTCAATGAAGGATCGCGAGAATGAATCGCTGAGAGGATCGGCCAGATACTGGAACAGGGTACGCTTGCCCGTGTTGACCAGCACTTCCGCCGGCATGCCCGGCAGCAACTCCAGATGCTGTTTGGCCAGGATGTCGAGCCCCTCTGAATTGACCTCGACGCGGGCGAGATAATACTGGGCATGTTCTGGCGACTCATCGATCAGGCTGTCTGCCGAGAGGGCGATGAGCTTGCCTTCAATGCGGGGCAAGGCTTTTGATTTGAAGACGGAAAAACGGATTTCGGCCGATTGCCCGATCTTGACCCGATCGATATCCAGAGGCGTGATACGGGCCTCAACCAGCAGTTTCTCGTTCTGCGGCACGATTTCCAGAATGGGTGAGCCGGGGGCAATCACGCCGCCAAGCGTGTGGATGGTCAACCCCAGTACTTTGCCGGCTTCGGGGGCTTTGATGATGCAGCGTTCGACGGTCTGTTCGAGCGCGTGGATTTTTTCGCGAAGTTCGAAGATTTCCCCCTGAACCTCGCTCAGTTCCTTGACCACCTCGCGCTGGAGGTCTTTCTCGAGCTGCAGGACCTTCAGCTGGGTCTCGCTGATCTGCAGGGCCGCAGCGGCCAGACTGGACTGCAGTTCGCCGCTCTGACCGACGCTGTCGGCATACTTGCGTTCCAGTTCACGGACGGTCTGTTTTTCGCTATAGCCTTCCTGTAACAGTTTCTGGAAATCGTGCAGTTCATTTTCATAGGACTTCACCAACAGGTCCCGGCTGGCCTTTTGCGAGTGCAGGCCCCGCTCCTTGGCGCGCAGCTGGCCGATCTGTTCCTGATAGAGGCGAATTTCGTTTTCGTGGGCAAGCCTTCGAACATGAAAGGTCTGGCTCTGGATGCGCATGGCTTCGGCGGCGCGGTTGTCGTTTTTGGCCTTGAGCAGGTCGTCGGGGAAAATCAAATTTGTCTGATTATCGCGCAAGGCCACCAGCCGGGCCTCTCTGGCGAGGGTGATCAGATACTGACCGCGCAACACTTCAAGCTGGGCGCGCAGTTGGGTGTCACCCAGCGTGAGCAGTACCTGACCTTTCTCCACCCAGTCGCCATCCTTGACCAGAATGCTTTCCACGATCCCGCCTTCGAGATGCTGCACGGTTTTTCGGTAGTTTTCGACCGTCACCTGGCCGGGTGCATCGGCCGCACTATTGAGCGGCGCCAGGGCTGCCCAGCCGCCCAGTCCGCCGAAAATGCCTAGCACCAGAAAAATACCGAGCTTGCGAAGGGTTCGGTCGTCCGTCAGTGGGGCGGTTGGCATGGATGGCTGGTTCATGAGTGGGGCACTCCCTGGCCGGTGGCAGATGGAGGGGGGGGTGACTGCAGTGCCTTGAGTACCTCGTCACGGGGGCCGTAGGCGGCCAGCTGGCCGGCGCGGATAAATGCGATAGTGTCGACCTGGCTCAGCAGGTTGGGCCGGTGGGTCACGACGATCACGGTCGAGCCCGTCTGGCGGAGACCGGCCAACGCCCGAGCCAGGGCGACCTCGCCTTCCTGATCAAGGTTGGAGTTCGGTTCGTCCAGCACGATGATGCGGGGTGAGCCATACAGCGCCCGTGCCAGGCCCAAACGCTGGCGCTGGCCGGCGGAGAGTTGCGTTCCCTGCCCCTGAATGACCGTGTCATAGCCCTCGGGCAAACGCAGCAGCATGTCGTGGATCCCGGCACGCTTTGCCGCCTCAACCACCTGTTCCGGCTCGATCTCGCCAAAGCGGCCAATATTTTCGCTGATGCTGCCGTCCAGGAGTTCTACGTCCTGCGGGAGGTAGCCAATGTGCTGGCCCAGAGTATCTCGATGCCACTGCGACATTTCGGCACCATCCAGCCGGACGCTGCCGCTGGCTAACGGGTAAATGCCGAGCATGGCCCGCAAAAGTGTCGACTTGCCGGCCGCACTGGGGCCGATGATGGCGACATGATGGCCTGCTTCCACCAGCATGTTGATGCCGGCGATGATGGGTTTTTTGGTGCCTGGCGGCATGACCGCCACATTTTCCAGTGATATCTGGCCGGTGGGGGCCGGCAGAGGCATCGGTCGCTGGGTCAGCGGAACACTGGCCAACAGTTTTTCGAGTCGCTCATAGGCGTCCCGTGCCCCCACAAAGCCCTTCCAGCTGCCAATCAGCAGATCCAGCGGAGCCAGCGCACGGCCCAGCAGTAACGAGCCGGCGATCATGGCGCCGGGAGAAATTTCCTTGTGTATGGCCAGATAAGCCCCAAGG